>CAZCNG010000024.1:0-20201 GCA_964500045.1 uncultured Methanomassiliicoccaceae archaeon | reverse complement strand
GCCTTGCCCTTGCCGGTGGTGCGGCAGGAGCCGCATCTGGTCATGAGGCCGAGGCTCTCCATATCGGCGATGATCTTGTAACAGGAAGCGGTGGGCATGGCGATGGAGGCGGCAATGTCCGCCACGGTCATCGTGCGTTTCGACGTCGCACCGAGAATGAAAATAGAAATCGGATCGATGACATGATGCGCTATCTCCTTGGTTGGCTGTTCGCTGAGCTTCTCAATGGCCTCCAGCACAGCCATATCCATGGCCTCCTCCTTGATTTCCATTAATTACTCTCCCCTAAGCAGGGTAGAATGAACCACACATCATAATAAAGACTCTCCTGGCGGGTTGATACATCCATCAAAACCCTCCCTCAATGGAGTTAGGGATGCTCCAGAGCTTGCATCCATGGGTCTAAGCTGGCGGCCTGAGTTAATGCTTGCACGGACACCTTTTCCTGCTCGGAAGTCCGGTGAGGTTCATCCTGTTTGATCTGGCTTCCTAGCCATCGCGTGGCTTCCCACGCCGGCGTTCAGATCGCGGTTGAATTGCAGAGTGTTGCCGTTCTTGAGCATGAGGCACAGCCGCACCTTATCGTCCTTCATCTCCAAGTTTAGGGACTGGACCACTGAGATGTAGACGTTCGCCTTGCCCTTGCCGGTGGTGCGGCAGGAGCCGCATCTGGTCATGAGGCCGAGGCGCTCCAGTTCCGCCACGATCTTGTAGCAGGACGCGGTGGAGATGGCCATGGACGCCGCGATGTCCGCGGCGGTCATGCCCTTCTTGGCGGTGGCGCCCAGTATGAATATGGAAATGTGATCCAGGACGAGATGGGCGACCTCTCGGGCCGGCTGCTTGCTAAGCCTGTCTATGGCTTCCAGCACCGCCATGTCCGTGTTCTCCTGCTCGTTCTTCATTGCGCATCTCTCCTCAACTACCGTGGATCGGTCGGAATGGTGAAAGAAGATCCGGAAAGGTCTCGCGCATCAGGTCTTGCGTGGAGATAGATGAATTGGCCCCTGGAATTTGAAATATATCGCGATTCCAGGGGGCGTTGCGCTCGCTCACATGCCGCTGAGGTTGGTCTGCTGCAAGGTGCGGTCGATCTCCGCCTTGAGCGCGGGAGGCAGTCCGCGTATGCCGACGTCGAGGAAGCCGCGCACGATGATGCCCACCGCTTCATCCTCCGTCAGGCCGCGGGACATCAGGTACTCGACCTGGTCCTGAGCTATCTTTCCCACGGACGCTTCGTGCGTCATCTCCACGTCCGCGACCCTCGCCTCCAGCTCCGGGATGGCGATCTGGATGCCGTTCTTGCCGAGGATCAACCCTTTGCATTCGAGGTGCGCCTTGATGTTGGGGGCGTTGCCCACCAGCTGACCGCGGGCGATGATCTTCCCGCCGGTGGTGATGGTGTGCGAAACCAGTTCCGCGCGGCAGTCCGGCGCGTTGAGCAACGCCCTGCTGCCGAGGTCCAGCTCGCTGTTCGGGTGCGCCACGGCCACGGAATTGAAGCGGCACACGCCGCCCCTGCCTTCCATCTTCGCGGTCGGATAGGTCTGGATGGTCTTCACCGGCTTGAGCGCCACGTAATTGTTGATATACGTCGACCCTTCGTCCATGATGATGGTGGTGCGTGGCCGCACGCCGATGTTCTCGGCCCAGTTGTGGATCATGGTGAACGTGAGCTTCGCGTTCTTCTTGAGGTAGAACTCCGAGATGCCCAGGTGCAACGCCTTCTCTATGCCGGAGCCGGTCGAACAGCCGGTCACGACCTCCAGTTCGCTCCCTTCCTCAACGATGATGATGTTGTGGACGGTCTGCGCCGCTTCCTTCGTTTTGAGCATGAGGCAGGTCTGCACCGGCAGCGATACCTTCTGACCGGGCAGCGAGCGAATGAAGTAGCCGTCCGCGTTCTCCAGGTAGGCGCGCGCCGTGTACTTGTCCACGTCCGGGGCCACCGCTTTCCAGCTGTATTCCTTCAGCCAATCGTACTTCTTCTCTGCGAGCAGCACGGGCATGACCTCCACGCCCGGCTGCGTCGGAGTGGAGTGGATGACGCTCTGGTCCATCAGGACGAACGAACCGGACCGCCCTTCTCCGGAGGGAACGACGCCGGCGTTCAGCAGTGTGCGCTGGTCCGCCTCTGATAGGTTCTCGAGGCTCTTCTCCTGCTGAATGTCCGCTCTTCCCTGCTTGAACTTGTCCAGGTCGATGTCCTCGCCGAAGACGCCTTTCTTCTCTTTGGCCGCCTCGGCCTTCTTTCTCTTCTCCACCTGCATCTGTGTGTCCACGGGATCACCTCACCTGCAACGGCGTCTTCTGGCGCAGCTTGCACTTGATGCATTCGTCGTAGCCCTTGGTGCGTATCTCATGCAACAGTTCGCGCGGGTTGCCGCTGCAGGCGATGGTCCCCTTGCACATGACGAAGCCGCGGTCCGCCTCGATGTAGTCGAGCACTTGTCCCGTGTGCGTGATGACGAGCGCGGACTTGCCGGCGGCGTCCCTCTTGCCGGCGCAGGAGATGCCGTGCAGCAGTTCGCGCACCTTCTCTCCGACCCGCTGGATGCTGACCAGGTCGACGCCTGACTCCGGTTCGTCCAGCATGTAGAAGCACGGATTCTGCGCTTCCAGCTGCAGCAGCTCCGATCGCTTGATCTCCCCGCCGCTGAAGCCCACGTTGACGTCCCTCTGCAGGAAGGAGTTCATGTCCAGGTCCATGGCCAACTGCTCAGGATCGATGCGCCCCTTGCCCGTGGTCTTGACCAATTCCCCCAGGCGAACACCAACGAGGTTGGGCGGCCTCTGCATCATCAGGCCTATGCCCATCTGGGCTCGGTCGGACACGCTCTTATGGGTGATGTCCACTCCCTGGAATTTGATGGTGCCTTTGGTGACCTTGTAACCGCTGAAGCCCATGATGGTCATGAGCAGCGACGACTTCCCCGACCCGTTCGGTCCGAAGAGCACATTCGTGTATCCGGATATCACAGAAAGGTCGACGTCGTGCAGTACCTCACGGCCTCCGACCTCCACAGAAAGATTCTCTATCTCCAGCATTGGAAGCACTCTCTCAACTTCCGTAATGGGTGCCCTCCCGTCTTAAACCTTATCGAGGCGGCCAGGGGGCCTGGTGATGATGGTGCGGTGGAAGAGCGACGCTTCCTCCTTCGGCGGTCTAGGGGCGGGCTTCATGCGCTCTTCGTGCCCCTCACCCTCCAGGGTGCGCAGGCGATTGCCGTCCGGATCGAGGAATTCGACCAGCACGCCCAGCCAGTCCACCTTGGTGGGCTTGAGGGTGAACTGCACTTCTCTATCCACCAGCTTCCGGTGCAGATCGAAGATGCTGTTGGTGGCGAAGATCAAGCCGGTATCCTTTCCGAACGGGCCGCTCGAGACGCTCAGCGCCAGCCTGGCGTTCCCATTCTTGGCGGCGATCTCGGCCCAGCCATGCTCCTGGTCCAACGCCCTCAGCTCCAGTTCCAGCGTTTCCACGTAGAAGGTGATGGAGCGCTCCAGGTCGCTCACCGGAACGGTCACCATCCAGATGTTCTCCAGGTTGCCGCGATGGTCGAACTGGGTATCATCCTTCAGGGGATCGCCGATGGGCATGTCCGCTCATTTCCCCGGCCCCTATAATACAATTAGCCCGGCCGTTCGCTCGCGGGCGGCTGGTGGCCGACGATGGCAAACCTTAACCTCCTGTCTTGCCGATGTTAGGGTGGGGACATCACCATGGAAGAAATGGACCAGAGATCGCGGTGGGATGAGACCTACGCCAAGAACAAGAGCTTCTTCGGCCCCGAACCGAGCGAGTTCGGGCGGAGGGCGGTAGGGCGGATGAAGGACCACGGCGTCAAGGACGTCCTGGAACTGGGCTGCGGGCAGGGCCGCGACACGATGCTCTTCCTGCAGAACGGTTTCAAGGTCACCGCTCTCGACTACTCGAGCAACTGCCTGTGCCAAGTGCGCGAGTCCGCCGAGGCGGTCGGGCTGACGCTCCACCTCCACACCAGGCAGAACGATCTGCGCATGGGCTTGCCGTTCGAAGACGGCAGCTTCGACGCCGTGTATTCGCACATGCTCTTCACCATGCAACTGACCGAAAAGGAGCTGGAGGCAGCTTTTTACGAGGTGCTGCGCGTCCTGCGCCCCGGTGGATTGAATATCTACTCGGTGCGCAACGACCACGATCCGCACTTCGGCAAGGGAAAGCACAGGGGCGAGGACATGTACGAGAATCCGATGGGCTTCGTGGTCCACTTCTTCAGTGAGGCGAAGATCCGGAAGATGGCGCTGAGCGCGGAGATAGTGACGATAAGGGAGTTCGAGGATACCTCGCCGCCGTTCACCAAGAAGCTCTACGAGGTCGTGCTGCGCAAGATCTAGCGTTCATCGTACTTCCAGAGCCGGTCGCCGACGAAGTGGATGCTGCGAATGGCCTTCCCGGGCCGTTTCGCTTCCATCTCGGGGCCGGTGATGAGCGCTTCGCCGATGGCCAGCGGCTTCTTGAACTTGATGTCGCGCACCCAGACCAGGTCCCCGACCTGGATGTGGGGGTCGGCCTCAATGATGCCCGGTCCCATGACATCCGCGCCCTTGGTGACGAAGGGCACGGCCCCCATGTCGACCGTGACATATCCCTTGGTGGCCGGCGTCTTGAGCAGGCCGCGCACGGTCATCATGGTCTTGCCGCCCATGATGATCGCCTGCACCTCGCCATCGACGAAGATCGCCTCCATGTCCGGGCCCTCGGCCGAATCGATGGTGCGCTTCTCCCAGTCCAAGGCGAAGCCGATACGTCCGGACACTTCGTCATTGAGCGCCTTGATATCTTTCTCTCGCAGGCGCTTCCTCTTGCGCAACTTGAGGTCCGACATGTCAGCGCTTCCCTCTCTTCAGGAGACCGCCTTTCTTAGGGGCGTCGGTCTCCTTCTCCACCTCTGCAGGGGCGACCTCCTGCGTTTCCTCCCCACCATCTTCTGCCTGGCCGGTTACCAGTTTCTCAAGATAGTCAAGAGTGCGCAGGCGAATGCCAGCTCCGCAGCGCGGGCAAGCGGAAAGATTCGCGGCGAAGTGCGTGTGGCACACGAGGCACTCTAGTTCGGGAGTCGCAGTGGTCTCTTCCATTGGTAGCTAGTAGGTAGCCATAGCGGGATAATATGAATTGTGGTGAATCGTCCGCTCATCTCCGCTTCTTCGGTCTCTTGCCGGTCCGCTTCTTCGGCTTCTTGTGCAGCTTGAGGTACAATATCAGGAAGACCGCAGCGATAGCGAGTACGACCACGATGTAGATGGGGGCGTTCTTCCAGGCCGGCTCCTGCACGTTCAGGCTTGCGGAGAGTTCATTGTCCGTACTGCGGAGCTCACCGTCCGCCGTGATATTGGCCAATATCTGATAGGTGCCTTTCGTCGGGAGTGATATGGAGGCGCTCACCTGTCCGGTCTGGCCGATATCCAAGTGGTCGGTCAGGATGCCCCCTACGGTGATGTTCTGCCCCCGGGCCAAGAGCGTGCGGCCCTCCTGCACCCGATAGAACGACGTCATGATATTGATGGCGGGGGCGCTGCCCACATTGGTGACCTCTATCTGCATTTGACCTTGCTCCCCCTCGTTGAAGGCGGTGGGCAAGAATGTCAATGAGACAATGCGGAGGTCGGGCCCGGGCAGGGGATATGTCGTCAAAGTAAAGGTCCGGTGGGCGGACAGGCCTGCCGCGTCGACGCAGGTCAGGCGGCCGGTGAACGTCCGCAGCGCTGTGTAGGCATGGGTCGCCTGCACTTCCGGGGAGGTCGTTCCGTCACCGAACTCCCAGAGGTAGGAAATGATGCCGCTGGGATCGGACGACCTCGATCCATCGAAGAGCAGCAGATCGTTTATCATGGCGGAACCGGACACGGGCGCGTGGTCGGCGGCACGGAAGATGTCGACGATGACCTCCGGCGGTTGAGTGTCCTTTACCTGCACAGCGTAGCTAGTGGTATTCGTTCTTCCCGCAGCGTCCGTGATCGTCAGTGTCAGTTGGAACCGTCCCGGGGTCTGATAATAGTGGCTGACCGCGCGGCTGTTGTTGACGAACGAGCCGTCGCCGAAACTCCAGTCATAGCGTATTACGATTCCTTGAGGTGGTGATTCATCGTCGATGAGATCATAGGAGGGGGCGGCCGAGAATTGCGTTACCGCCATCTGGTCGAGGTTGATGATGGGGTTGGGCGTACTTCCGTTGACCAGTAGTTGTGGTGATGGGTCGACGCCGTCGACCTTGATGGTCAGAGCGGCCGAGGCGGTGTGCAAACTGACATCGCGCACGGTCAAGGTAGCCGTGATGGAAAGGCTGGGGTCCGCGTACACATGCGTGACCATCTCCGCATTTGTCGTCACTACGCTCCCATCCCCGAATGACCAGATGTAGGTCAGGGGATTGTTGTTGGGATCGAAGGACCCGGCGGCGCTCAATTGCACGGAGGTCCCGGACCGGACGATATAGGTCGTCTGGTCGATGCGGAAGGAGGCGTTGGAGATGATCACCGCAGCAGTGGCTGACGGTTCTTTGGCGGTCACCAATGGGAGAGCGACCCGGGCAGGGATGCTGTAGCCTGGAACGTAGGTCGGAGGGAAGATATGGATGTCAGTGTATCCTGAGATGCGTATGGTCGCGGGAACCTTTACCACCGAGCTCCCCAGTAGAACATACTCCTGCGGCAGTTGAATGTCATAGCACCAGCCTTGACCGCTGCTGTTGTATGTTGGATAAAGTGAGGCCAAATGACTTTTCATCCCTTCCTGTGGGAATTGCGAAGTTGCTGCGTAAGTAAGTTTGAGCTCCGTGGAGTACGTCTCCTCAGACCAGACAAAGGTATTCTCCAGACCTTCTGTATTCGCGGTATAGTCTTGGTAGTCAGCACTGGATAGGTATTCTCCACCATCCACATTGAAGAGGCCGGTGGTGCTCATCTCCTCAGGTCCGACCTGTTTCATGATGGTTGTATAGTTCGCCACCTCTTGCGCATCAACTATCCCATTGCGATTGCCACCCACGGTGGGGCTTAGGTCCAGCTGCATGCGCAGGCCGGGCAGGCGAGAAAGGAGCAGGTTCATATCGCTGCTCCCCCCGGAGCGTAACTTCGTATGGGTTACCTCAATATTGCGCCAATCTCCTAGCCGCAAGGAGATCGAATCACTCTGTGCGAGGCTGGGGGAAAGGTCCACGGCGAGGGGTTCGCACGGCAGGGTGATGTTGAATATCGCGGCCGCGGCTCCAGGCGCGCTCACCATCAAATAGAATTCACCAGGATAGGCGTCGAACGAGATGGTATCGAATATTATCTCCTTTGGATCGACGATCATCCTACCTAGTGATGCTTTCTGTTTGCTGACGAGGTAGGCCTCGCCCTCGATCGACACTCCATTCAATTGCGTGCGCACAGAGAAAGCGGTGGCCGCTGCCAAGTTGAGATCGACCACGGTCGGGTCTTGCACCGAGAAAGTGCTGGCGTTCGGCTGCAAGCCGGGACCATGGTAGGCGATGCGGTAATTACCTGGCTGCAGGAGGATGTTCTTGTCCGTTGTGATTACGCCCTCATAGGCGAGCTGCTCCACTCCCTGGAGATAGTTGATCCGGACTGACACTTCGGTCGTCTCGATGCCATTCAGGTGCAGATCTACCGGAATCAACAAAGGTTGCATCTGGGCCAGGAAGACTCCGCGCAGGTTCACATCGGTCTGGCCATCGAAACGGATGAATTCCGTGAGGTTGTTGGTATTTAGGTATCGATAGTCATAGAATCCCGTCGCGTTTATGAGAATAGTATAGTATGATGCTACCGACGGATAGTAACGCGCCTGTCCCTGCGAGTTGGTGAACAACTCGATGGAGGTTCCATGGTGCGCGTCGGTGAAGACGATCCTCGCTCCCTCCAAGGGAGTGTCCGGCCGGGCGCTCTGAAACACCGTGAGGGTTATGCTATGTTCGATCTCACCTATCGCTCCTACGTTCCCGCTACCGGTGGTGATGACCAGCATCATGGATAGAACCATCAGGATCGCGACATGAACGACCCGGCGGACCCCCGTCGATGAGCGCATTGCTGAATATGATAATGATGGTCTGTGATTTGAACTTCCCGTTCCTCATCCACCACGGAAGTATTGTTAGCATCACGGTCTAGCATATCGACAATGCTCGGCACGGGGGCCTCATCTCAGAGAGATGGTTCTGGCGGCGATCGGATGGCAGAAGAGCGGCACTTCATCCCATCGGACGCACAATCTCAGGAAGACCAGTAACGCGGAGAAGGCGGGTACGTCCCTGATGGGGGATCGATCGCCGTGAATATTCCCTCCGCCGACCTTTCCGCCCTGTGTCCAGAGCACCCGGTTGGCGATCAGGACCGATGGGGCTTGGTCCGGCGATACCAGATCTCCCACTGAGCGGTGGTCGATATCATTCCATGTCCGCTTCCATGGGGCGTGGTCCAATCTCAACGTGAGAGCGGATGGGATGCAGCCAGGGCGCGTTCATTCTTTGGGGACACCGCTCGATCTTTTGAGGGGCGAGCACTATGCCGACGGTCAAGAAATCGATCCCTTGGGCAAGCGGCTCCTGTTGGACGACGACACTTCGTCCTAATTTCTTGGTCGATCCTATCTCGACCCTCTCCGTGTCTTGACCGATCATCAACTTCAACCTCTCTAAGGGGGTGATAGCAACGTTAGGGCGATGGGGAAGCATTTATCGTATCAATATCATTCCAGTGCCATGCAGGTCATCGCCTTCAACGGCAGTCCTCGTTTGAAAGGGAATACCCAGATGGCACTGGAGATCGTTCTCGAAGAGCTTCGCGCAAATGGCATAGGTGGAGAGCTGGTGAACATCTGTGAGAGCGATATCTTAGGGTGCAAGGCCTGCGGCGCCTGCGGGCGGACGAAGGACCGTCGCTGCGAACGAGCGGACGACGATCTCAACTCGCATATTGCGAAGATGTGTGCGGCGGACGGCATCCTGCTCGGTTCTCCGACCTATTTTGGCAATATGACCGGGCAGATGAAGTGCTTCATCGACCGAGCAGGTTTCGTGGCCCGCGCCAACGGCGACCTCTTCAAAGACAAGGTGGGGGCCGCAGTGGCCGTCAACCGCAGGGCGGGTGCCCTGGCTACCTTCAACGCCATGAACGACTTCTTCCTCATCGGACAGATGATCGTGGTCGGCTCCACCTATTGGAATGTTGCCACGGCGTTGAAGCCTGGCGACATGGAGGCCGATAAGGAGGGCGTGGAGACGATGCGCAACCTTGGTCGCAACATGGCATCGTTGCTCAAAAAGATGCATAGGTAGCGTCGGACGAATGTCATATGTGGCCGCATTTACCATTTTTCAAGTAGTTACAAAAATTTCCATAAATTAGAAGAAAACGCAGCTCCTGGCTGAAATATCTGATAGTGATATTCTCGGTGTTGTCGACGGGCTTGATGGACCCGGACGGAGCGTTAGGTTTATATTCTCGTTAACGCAATCAACCCGATGACTATTGTGGCCCTCTTGCAGAGAGTGTCACAGGATGTCAGTGGGTGGATCGGTTCGTGGATGGGGCATTCGCTCGTATGAGTAGGGGATGTAAAGGACAGATTTTCGCAGCACATCACCCAGCGATAGCTTTTTCTTCGATCTGCCACAAGACGAGCGTCCTACCTGGTCGGTTGGGCATTTGTCTACGAAGGTGAAATGATATGAACAAGACTAACAAGCACTTGGTAATCGCCGCGATGGCATTGATGCTGTCTGTGGCGCTCTTGTCCGGGCTTGGCCATACGGCGCAGGCAGCGCCGGATGCGCCCACGGCCCAGACTTGGTATTGTGATCCAGGCGATGAGAACAAGGGGATCCAGTTCACACTGGATAATTTGGCCCATGCAGGCGACACGATCTGCCTGTGGCCATCCGCTACCTCAACAGGTTCCGCCGTTTACTTCAACGAGAACGTCGTGGTCAACTATACCGTGACGATCCTCGGTCTGAACCACGGACTCGTAGCCTGGGAGCCCAGAGGCCCTGAGAGCTATGTGTATTCCGCGGAGGATGGCGCAGAATCCGTATTCGATATCCGCGCTGACAATGTCACCATTGATGGTGTGTTCATTGGCGCGGCCGGCGGACACGGGCATGTAATGGTGGATGCGGCCGACCACGGGGTCAATGCCACCTACGACAACGATAATGGCGACTTCACCTACCTTTCAGATGTAAAGGTGCTGAACTGCTTCGTCGAGAGCGCCGTCGAATCGGGCATCTCCTTTGTCGGTGACAAATCCTCCTTCTCCGAATACTCCGATGGAAATGTCATCTCGGGCAACTACGTACTGAGGTACACCAACCCCGGTGCGACGCAGACAGGGATTGCTGTCAGCTACAACATGTTCACCGAGATCTCCAACAACCACGTGAGGAACTACGAAGACGGCATCAATGTGTCCTACTTCTCTCTGGAGGGCGCATTTGAAGTGGAAGACAACCTGGTCTTTACCACCGCCTCCGCCTCGTTTGGTCTGAACTCGGGCATAACCATCTACATGATTGTCAATGCTGAGGATATCACCATCGACGTGGACAGCAACGTGGTCTATGCTGCGCCCGCACTAGATGCTCCCGGAGCACCATCGGGTGCTGATGCATACGTTGGCTATGGAATAGTTGTCGCGGAGGTCTATGGTGTGTTCGGTGTAGATGACACCCTGCACATAACGATCTCGCACAATATCCTCTACCAGCTCGACATCGGCATGTTGTTCTTCAACTTGGCCCTGGACGCGGATGAACCGGTCATCCTCCATGGCAACGTCCTATACAACATCGACGACTACGGTGTGGCGATGTTCAGCTCATTCAATACGCTTTACCCATATGGTGGAGCGCCACACTTTGATTGGGTCGGAGTGGTCGCCTTTGATGTCAGCGATATGCTCATCACCGGCGTCGCTGGCGACGCCTTCCTGGTCCAGAGCCAATATTACTATCAGTCCGTATGGGCTCCGCTCTATGGTAAGATATATGTTGATATGTCCTCCGGCGTGGTCATCAACGACGCGCACAAGGGCTTCAGCATAATCGGACAGGGAAGCAATGTCACATCCTCTGCCCCGGCTGGCTCCAACCAGATGAACGCATTCTCCACCGGAGACTTCTACTTCGATCTGTGGCACAACATGTGGAACATCGACGCTACCCGCATCGCTATCGAGGGTAAGGTCGGTTCCGCGATGAACTGCAGTGAGATGTTCACTGTGGAGAACAGGACCGGTCATGCGGTCGACAACCCCGTCCTAGGGTTCGTCATGTATGTTGAGGGCACCGCCTATGTAGCGTGGGGAGTGGACGCGGAAATACAGAACGCGATCGACCTCTCACTGGTGCACCCCACCCAGTCGTCCATCTTCAAGGTCCATTATGTGTATGTCCAGTGGGGCATATACTATGAGAACTTGAACATCACCCGCGCGATAGAGGTCCGTGGCGTCACCTCGATGTGGGCTTCCACTGAAGGTCACGAGGCCAACATCTCGGCGGCGCACACATCACTTGGCGCGACGGGGTTAGTGGAGATCTACGGCGCCACCAATGTGATATTCGCAAACTTCACCCTATATGGTGACTTCGAGGATGCTGCGGTCATCATCCGGAATGCCTACTATATCACCATCGATGAGGTGGAGATATATGATTTCGGTGAAGATGGCATATGGGTCGACAGCCCCTTCGGGTCCGTACATGACATCCTGGTGAGCAACTGCTATTTCGAGGATGTTGACTGGGCGGTCTACTTCGAAGCCGACGCTGGTTCGATCCACGATGTGATCGTCATTGGTTGCTTCTTCGAAGAAGTGGACGACGATGCGATCGTCTTTGACGCCACCGGTGCGCCGATCTACGAGGTCGACGTAATATGCAACGTCTTCGAGGATGTCGAAGGCGACGCGGTCTGGCTGATGGCCTATGTGGGCGAGTGGGATGACTACAGCAACAATATCCTGGTCTCCTATCACATCTTCATCGCCGGCAACGAGCTGGACGAGGGTGCGATAAACATCACCGGAATCGCGGACAGCGTCATCGAGCACAACTTCTGGGACTGGGAGCACAACTCCGACTTCCACATGTTGAACATCACCGTCATCGATGGTGATGAAGTGTTTATCGTGGACAACATGTTCATGAGCGACGACAAAGACGCCGACGCCATCAACATTGAGACCGACCTCGCCGAGAGGTACATCTGGACTGGCGCCGATTTCGAACCCAGGACGCCATACATCACGAACAACTCGTTCTACGATGTCGATGGCGTGGCGATCTCCTACTATGAGGGTGAGCTGGCCGATTCCTATGTCGAACCGGTTCACGCCGCCTCCAACTATTGGGGCGACATGTTCGGACCCTTCTCATGGCCTGGACACGAGTTCAACCCCAACGAGAACGGTGAAGGCGCCGCGGTAGAGGACTACGTCGACTTCGCCCCCTGGTGGGAAGCTCAGGACTGGGAATGGACCTTCGAAGAAGAATGGTCCCCCTGCGCTTGGGAACAGGAATTCGCTTCCCTAACGGCGAACGTCTTCCACGACCTGAACAAGGACCGCTACTACCAGTACGGTGAGCAGGTCTACTACACCATCCAGAAAGGTGTCGACGCCTGGGAGGGTGCGACCAACGACCACATCGTGGTCATGGCCGTTCACGGACAATACTCCGAGTGGATCAACATCGATGAGAGCCTGCACCTGTACGGCCAGTATCGTTCCGATGGAATGACCGTCTACAATCCGTCGCTGACCTCGCCGAACGTATTCGTTAATTACGCGGTCATCAACGTGACCGAGGCGGGACCGGTCTACATCGATCTGTTCTGGTTCGTTCACTTCGGATACCTTGCTATCTACGCAGACGATGGGTCCGATGTTGAGATAACCCACAACACCTTCAACGGCGACGCGTATAACGATGGCGCCATAATCATAGCCAACTCGGTGGCAGCGATCGCGTTCAACGCGTTCAATGACATCGGTAAGGGCAACCAATATAGCGTGGTGGACGCGATCTATCTCTTCCAGGCTAACGGAACTGAGATCTGGTTCAACATGTTCCAGAACTTTGCCGGTCTGGAAGGCAAGGCGCCTGGAGCGGCCATATGGTCCCGCGGCAGCAGCGACCTGGCCATCGACGGAAACTTCATATATAATGTAACGACCGGTATCTATGTCAGCTGCAGAGCTGATATGGTGCTTCCGGGTCTGTTCGTGTCGGGCATCGAGGTGGAAGGCAACTTCCTCTGGAACGTCACCTACGGCATATGCACATCGCGCGTCGATGACGTCATGATCGTGGGCAACACCATCTTTGCCGATGGACCTTATCAAAACGCCCCTGCCCCCGGCATCGGGGACTTAACGCTAGCGGAGGATGTTAGAATCCGTGAGAGCACGGATGTAACCCTCACCGGCAACAACCTGCTAGCGGTTCACATGGACGAGCTCGACGAGGTCGTCGGTCTCATGTCCATTGAGAACTCCGAGTGGGTCATGGCCGACGAGAACTTCTGGGGAAAGCTGAACGGTCCGAGCGGAGCGTTCTTGGCGACCATGGGCATAGATCTCTATGATCCCATGTCTCTCCTCTATGCCGACGCCAACAGCGGCGCCTGGGGATCCGGTACCATCGCCTCGGCGAATGTGACCTACGAAACCTGGTTGACCGGCGTTGACGACAAGATCGTCTCCGCCGAGTGGGACGCCCCGATCGTGGTCGGTACCGTCAAACTTCCCTATGTGGGGGAGAACTCCGGTGTCATGATCACCGACGTGGAATTCAATGACCTCTACGGCGAGGATACCGCATTGGTCGCCCTGGCATCCTACAGCGGCAACCCGGCCAGGAACTTCTATGGATGGAACCTCCAGGTATACTTCGAGGTCAACATCTACGAGGAGAACACGACGCTCGACAGCATGACGATCAGATACTATCTACCCGATGATTCTGATCTCATGAACCTGGACGAGCTGGGTCTCTACTTCTGGGACTCAACCTTTGGTGAGGGTGATGGGGCATGGGTCCCCTGTGCGTTCTCCATCAACGTCGATGGCGCGTACATCGAGATGACCTTCGACGATAATTCGAACCCATCATTGAACGACATAAGGAGTGACATGGCCTTCATGATCGGCGCCCCGATGCTTGTCCTTACCCCCTCTGAGGGTAAGAGCGGCATCGAGGTGTCCTTCGTCGCTGGCGGATTCATTCCGGGTGACCTGTTGGTCCTCTATCTGGACAACAACCCGATGTTCACCCCCGCCGACCTGGCTGGCTATATGATCGACGACCACGTCCTCATCCCTACCCAGGGAGCATACGTGGCCGATGAGTTCGGTAATGTCACCGGCGGTCAGATCCTGCTTCCGTACCTGAACAAGGGCGAATACACGATCCGGCTGACCGATGGAAACTGGTGGGTCGCATCGGTCCATGAAGACATGCCATCCGAGTATGCAGCCTACGATGTCTACACCGTGCTGGGCAACAGCCCGCTGGAACTGTCGTTGCAGGTCGGAGCGTTGTACTTCACCGGAGAACTGGTCAACTGGGTCGCCTCGGTATCTGAGGAAGGAACCCCCTACGCCATAACTGCCGATATGGTCAGCGCTTACCTGGTGTATGCGCCAGACGGATCGAAGATGCCGATCCCGTCCGAAGCTATCTCCATGATCGACGAATATACCTTCGTGATCAGTGGGGCCATCGAAAGCACGGATGGACCGGGCGAGTATTACCTCCAGCTCTATGTTGAAAACGAAATGTATCAGGGCGCCGCTGGAGAGGCGTTCTTGATCAGCCAGACCTTCGGCGATGCTATGTACGCGCTGGTCGGCATATATGAGGGAGTCATGACCATCGAGGGTCAGATGCACACTCTGCAGCTGTCCGTAGATGACGTCATCCTCAAAGTCGAGGAGATCCAGGGCAGCCTGGTGATCATGCGCATTCAGATCGGAGCCGGGTTCATGCAGGTGCAGAGCTCCCTGGACGAGCTGAGCGCTCAGATCATAGGCATCGAAGGCAATATCGCCACCCTGAGCACCACCGTCGGTGATATCCAGGTCAACGTCGCTCAGATCGACGCCAACGTGAGCGTTGCCAACGACGGGATCTTGACCCTGATCACCAACGTCGGTAAGCTGCAGATCAGCCTGGACGACATCGGCGCCTACGTGTTCGACATCAACGATAACGTGGTTACGCTGATGAGCGATGTTGGCATGATCCAGACGACCCTGGACAGCATCGATGCTAACATCACGGCCATCAACGGCAAGGTAGTTACCTTGACGACCAAGGTTGGCGACGTCCAGACGACTGTCGACGCCATCAACCTGAAGGTAATCGCCATCGACGGACGCACCGTCTCTATGACCTCCACCCTGGGCAACATAACGGGCACCCTTACCAGCATGACTGGTACGCTTGCCACCGTCAACACCAACCTGGGAACGGTCAAGACCGATGTGGGCAACATCGCCAGCGCGACGACCGGGATCAACTCGACCCTGGCCTTCATCATCCTGGCGATCCTCATCATCGTGGCGATCGTGCTGGTCTTCCTCAGGACCAAGAAGTAATTCTTGCTCCGAAAGGAAGTAAGGTCAAACCCTTTCCCAAACCTTTTCCCAAACCTTTCCTTTCTTTTCCTTCATTCCTGGGCGAGGCCATCTTTCCTGGCGGCGTACGCTCTTGAGCAACGTTTATCTACCTTCCATTCACAAACAGCATGCAATCGGGCTCGGCCCGGGTTCGTTTCTTCAGGAGGATACAATCATGCATTCGAACGAAAGCAAGGTCAGGGCCTCTATCGTGCTGGTTTTGGCGATCATGATGTCGCTTACGGCGTTCGCGGGGGCGGCACAGGCGACACCTGGCGTTCCACCGGGAGCGTTTGTGGACACGAATAGGGATCTCATCTACGACCTCGGGGAATTGCAGTTCGCCACGATCCAGGCGGCCATCGACGCCGCACCGGCCGGGGGACAGGTCGTGGTCACCCCAGGTACCTATGTGGAACAGCTCCTCATCGCCAAGCCGCTCTCCCTGGTGTCCGATCCTGCCTTCGCGAAGCCGGTCGTGCAATGCCCGACGACGCTAACGGGCGATATGGCCATCGCCGTGCTGGATGGCGCCGGCAACCTCATCCGCGTCGAAAACCTAGTATTCGCAGGTCCGGGTCCGGTGCTCACCGACTTCAATGGCGCCATCATCGTCAAGAACGACGCCAACGCCAACATCGTAGGCAACTTCTTCCGCAGCATCTATTCGCCTCTGACGCCCGGCAACAATGATTCCTTCGCCATAAGCGTAGGGCACTCCCGCGTCGGCACCACTTGGATGTCGACGGCACAGGCGCGCGTCTACAACAACACATTCATAGGCTGCTATCCCGGCGCGGTCAGCGTGGCGGGCTTCGGCAGCTTCCTGGATATGGACTCCAACGACATTCACGGTCATGGCGCTCCCACACCCTATGACGGCCTACCGCAATGGGGCGTCGAGGTGATGGATGAGGCGCAGGCTGTCATCACCTACAACAACATCTCCGATATCGGCGCCGTCACTGGGGGCGCAGGCATCCTCGCCTTCAACGGTGCGGACGTCGACATCAACAACAATATCATCACCGGCATCAAGGATCCGATGGAGACCACCATCGGTATCCAACTGCAAGGAACTGGAACGATCCCCGGCATCGGCTCGGGCACCCTGGACCTGACCCAGGTGGCGGTGGACAGCAATCTCCTCTCCGGTCATGAGACCGGCCTCTATCTCCTGTTATCGCGGCAGGACCCCATGGCCATGACCTCTCCTCCGATCATCACGAACAATATGATCGTTGACAACACGGTCATAGGAATGAAGTTGGAGGCCGTGGACAATGTCACGGTCAGCTACAACACCATCACTGGCAACGGCCTACATGGCATCTATGCCAGCACGCTCTACAACGATAATCTCATCCAGGACAACAACATCTATGGCAACGATCCCCTGGGAGGCGCCATCGGCGGCGGATTGATCAATTTCACCCCCAGCGCGTTGGTCGACGCGGCCTATAACTATTGGGGCTCGCCCACCGGACCGGGCGGGGAATGGCTCGGCCTGGGCGACAGCATCAGCACTGGCGTTCTCTATGATCCCTGGTACACCGCCCCTGTGGTGGGAGGAAGCTCCATCTCCGCCACGGGCAGCCGCAGCACCGTGGTGGTGAGCGGCACCAATGTCTTCAGCTCCGTGCCGGCCTCGTTGGATTTAGAGCTCGTGGGATCCGGTACCTATACAGTATCGGCGATGCTCTTCACTGGAGCGCCCGAGCCGGGCCTGGCCAAGCCCATGCCCCGGTACTATCATTTCCATATGGACACGGTGGTCGGCCTGACCGCGGTCACCGTATTCGCTAAGTATGACGCCGTACCCGCTGGCATGAACGGAGCGGCGCTGCGCCTGTATCACTTCAACGTGGATCATTGGGAGCAGTTCACCAGTACCTACGTGGACCTGGTCAACAATACGGTGGTGGGGATGATCCCGACCTCCAGCATCTCTCCGTCGTTGGCAATGCTCACCGGGGATTTCCTGATCGCCATCGGACAGCCGTCGCTCACGGCCGTACCCATGCAGGGTCCGACCGGCAGCGACGTCGTGGTCCGGGGAGCTGGCTTCGCCTCCAGCTCGCTGGTGGAGGTCACCTTCGCTGGTGCCTTGGTCACCTACGATCTCAGCAACCAGCTCGGCGAATTGCCGGCGGTAAGCTTCAGCGTGCCCACCGTGGCACCGGGACTGTACGAGGTCCGCGCCACCGACCGCACGGGCAGCTATGGCGTGACCACCTTCAACGTGCTGGACGTGACGCCTTTAGGCCTCAGTCTCAGCACCTATCCGACCTACTATTTGCATGAACTGGTGCAATGGACCTTCACCGTCACCATGAACGGCGTTCCGACGAACGTTGACTCAGTGGCGGTGAACTTGATGACGCCGACGGGCACGGTGCCGTTGAGCGCGGCCACGATGCCCGTCAGCACTGGCGTGTACCGCACGCCCTACGTGTTCGCTGGCAGTAGCGGAGACTACACGCTGCTGATCGAGGCTCGCCTCGGCACCACGCATCAGGGGGATCTGGCGCGCGCCCTCAACATGAGCAATGCCCTGCCCGCCGGCGTCACGCTGGTATCCCTGGGCAGCAATGACGCGCTGCTGCACATCGACAGCGAGCAGCGTTCCTTCCAGCGTGTTCCCATGAGCTTCGCCCTCGTGCAGGTGATGGGAACCACGGCGAGCGTTGCGACGAGCATCGGTGCGGTCACGGCGGAATACAGCGCCGTCGGAGCTGTGGTCAGCTCCATGGCATCCAGCACCGTCACCATCGTCTCTTCGGTGGGAACGATCACCGAGGCGGCCGCTCTGATCAATTCGCGCGCCGTCTCCTACAGCGGCGGCTTGATCTCAGTGAATACCGACCTCGGCAGCATCATGACCTCCTGGCAGTCCATCGACGCCTCGGTCGTCGAGGTCTGCGGCAGCACCGCCCGCCTAGCCACTTCCGTGGGCGGGTTCCAGACCTCGTCCTCCAGTGTCGGCGCGACGCTGGAATTGGTGAACGGCCTCCTGGCCGATGTCAACACGGATTTGAACCTCTTGACGGAATCGGCCTCGTTGCTCAACGCGACCTTGACCAACATCACCGGTACCACGGTCACCATCGGTTCTGACCTCGGGTCGATCACCGAAGCAGCCGCTTTGATCAACGCCCATGTGCATCAGGTGCAGGGCACGACAGCGACCGTGGACAGTGACATCGGAACTATCGTAGTTCCTGCGGTCCAGGTCTCCGCCGCCTTTGCGGACATCATAGGTACGCTCGCCAGCGTGAACACTTCGCTCGGAACCATTACCCAGGCGGCCTCGCTGCTCAACGTGCTGGTGACGCTGGTGCAGAACACCACCGCCACGCTCAGCAGCACCCTGAACACCATCCAGGTGCCTGCAGACCACATCAGCGCGGCCTTGATCGGGATGGACGGCGCCAACGCCATCATCGGCTCCCAACTGAACACGTTGAACGAATTGGCGACGCTGGTGGATGCGCACGCCATCGAGGTCAACGCCACCATGACGAAGATCAACTCCACGGTGGGCTTCATCTGGATCACCAATCTGCAGTCGGGGGCGGTGCTGCAAGCCATCGTCGGCGTTAACGCTAGCATCAACACGAGCTATGGCATTGTGCTGGAAAGAGCTGCGCTCCTGAACGCCAGCATCTTTTCGCTGAACAACTGGACGGTCCTCATCTCCACCTCCATCGGCACGGTGACGCAGAACATCACCAGCATCCATGGGCAGGTGACCGCCTTCAGCGGTGCGATGGCGACGGTGGGCAGCGATATCGGTCCCATCACCGTTCCCGTGGCGCGGATCAGCACTCAGGTCACGGCGCTCAACGGCAACGCGGCCACCATCAGCACCATCTTCGGCGCCATGCCGGGAACCCTATTGGACACCTTCGGCAAGAGGGCCAACATCACCACCAGCATCGGCGTGGTGAACCTGGACATATCGAAATATCAGCAGACGCCGACCGACAACACGCTGCTCATCGTGTTGGTGGCCATCGTCATCCTGGTGGTCCTGGTCGCCCTCGTGGCATTGCGGCGTGGCCGTGGCAAGAGACCAGCGGTGAAGGAGGCGAGCAAACCGAAGAAGTGATGCTCGCCGTCAAACTCTTTCCCCGCTTTTCCCTATTGTTCTCGAAGCGGACGTTGCTGATCGAGCGTTGATGGATCTTCTGTAGCCTCTCGCCCCGGATCCCCCGGCGCCTACTGGAAGACCGAGGATCGCGCAGATATGAATCTAAAGAATAATGAGCCTGGTCCGAAGGTCGGCCGCAACCTTGATATCGCCGCTGCTGCAAAGCGCTTCCATGGTAGAAGTGGACCGCAAGACGGTGGAAGGCAGATGCCAGATCTGTGATTCCTACGATCTGAAAGGAACGTGGACGTGCGAGTGCGGCGGCGTCAACGTGTCGAAGCTGGACAAGTGCTGGAAGTGCGCAAAGCCCCGCGTTACTTCGACTTCGCCTTGAGCATCTCCAGGTCGGCCTTCAGCTGCACCACGTCCTCCATGCCG
>CAZCNG010000023.1:0-20855 GCA_964500045.1 uncultured Methanomassiliicoccaceae archaeon | reverse complement strand
ATGCTGAACAACGAGGCCTCGGTGCGCAAGAAGTACATGGAGGTCGTCCGCGAATTCGAAGGTGGTCAGATGGATGAAGAGGAATATCGGCAGAAGATCGCCTTCCTATCCGCAAGATTGAAAGAACTGAAGCAAGAGAGGTGAGCAAATATGCAGCTGAATGAAGCCGTGACCATCATGATGGGCAGTATCCGCAATATCACGAAGTACAAGTATGAGGCTTTGGTGGGTGCTGTCAAGGACCAGGAGACTGGAAATTGGATCCTCACCATCGAGCTGCTGGAGAAGAACTCCATTCCCGACTCGATGGATATCCTCGGCATCTATGATGCCACCATTGATGATCAAGGGGACATCGTGGAACTGAAGCGCAAGATGACACGCCGGCGCTCCGATACCATCTCCGAGGCCTAGGCCGCCGACCAGCGCCTCGGTTCTGTGCGGTGTCCTTGATCAGGCCTGGATCTGCCCGGAGGACACCGACCCGGACAGCATCTTTGCCCAAGACGGCTTTGAACTGAGGGGACGCCCCAGATGACGGCTCCATGACCCCTACCCTGTGAACGGATCCTGATGGAGACCAGATCTAGAGGTGAGAGAACATGACCACATCGGAAAAAGTTCTGAAGGTAGCGGAGGCCAAGGCCAAGGACGCGGGAAGAGGCATCGCCAGGATCGATCCCGCACTCATGGAATTGTTAGGCATCACCCCCGGCGACGTGGTGCAGATCGACGGCAAGAAGAGGACCGTCGCCATCGTCTGGCCCGGGTATGCGGAGGATGCCAATCGCGGCGTGATCCGCATGGACGGCACCACCAGGGACAACGCCGGTGCCAGCATCGATGATAAGGTAGCGGTGAAGCAGGTCGCCGCCAAGAACGCGCAGAAACTGACCTTGGCTCCGACGGAGGATCTGCGCATCATGGGTGCGGAGCGGATTCTAGGGCAGATGCTCGAGGGCCGCGTGGTCACCCGAGGGGATGTCATAGACATCTACGTGCAGGGCCGGAAGATCGCCCTAGTGGTCATCGTCCACGCTCCCAGCGCCGACGCGGTGCTCATCCAACAGAACACGGAGTTCAAGATTTCGGACAAGTCGGCCAAGGACGCGCTCTCCAAGATCCCCAAGATACGGTATGAGGACGTCGGCGGCCTGGGCCAAGAGGTGCGCAAGGTCCGGGAGATGATAGAGCTGCCCCTGCGCCACCCGGAGCTGTTCGAGAAGCTGGGCGTGGAGGCGCCCAAGGGAGTCCTCCTGCACGGACCTCCAGGCACCGGCAAGACTCTGCTAGCGAAGGCCGTGGCCAGCGAGACCAGCGCCAACTTCGTCTCCATCAGCGGACCGGAGATCATGAGCAAGTTCTATGGCGAATCGGAGGAGCGGCTGAGGAATATTTTCAAGAAGGCCGAGGAGAACGCCCCCACCATAATCTTCATCGATGAGATCGACAGCATCGCGCCCAAGCGGGACGAGGTCACTGGCGAGACGGAGAGGAGGGTGGTGGCGCAGATGCTCGCCCTCATGGACGGGTTGCAGGCCCGCGGCAAGGTCGTGGTGATAGGCGCCACCAACAGGCCGAACGCCCTGGACCCCGCGTTGAGACGCCCAGGCCGTTTCGATCGCGAGATAGAGATCAACATCCCCGACCGCAACGGCCGCCTCGAGATATTGGAGATCCACACCCGGGGCATGCCCCTAGGGATGGATGTCGATCTGGACCGCTTGGCCGACCTGACCCATGGCTACGCGGGGGCGGACCTGCAGGCGCTCACCAAGGAGGCGGCCATGCACTCGCTGCGCCGTCTGCTGCCGGAGATCGACCTGGAGCTGGAGTCGGTCCCGGTAGAGGTACTGGACAAGATATCGGTCATCAAGGTGGATTTCTTCTTGGCGTTGCGGGAGATGCAGCCTTCCTCTTTACGTGAGGTGCTCATCGAGAGACCGAACGTGCACTGGGACGAGATCGGCGGACTGGAGCAGGTCAAACAGGACCTCAAAGAGGCGGTCGAGTGGCCGCTCCGCTACGGGAAGCTGTTCGAACATATGGGTGCGCATCCATCCAAGGGCATCCTCCTGTATGGGCCTCCAGGGACGGGGAAGACCCTCCTGGCCAAGGCCGTGGCCACCGAGTCGGAAGCGAACTTCATCAGCGTCAAGGGACCCGAGTTCCTCAGCAAATGGGTCGGCGAGAGCGAAAAGGCAGTACGGGAAACGTTCCGCAAGGCGAGACAGGCCGCTCCCTGCATCGTTTTCATGGATGAGATCGATAGCATCGCGCCCATCCGCAGCGGGAATGGGGACTCGCACGTCACGGAGAGGGTCATCAGCCAGTTGCTGACAGAACTGGACGGATTGGAGTCATTGCATAATGTGGTGGTCATTGCCGCCACCAACCGCCCGGACATCATCGATCCCGCGCTGCTCCGGCCCGGCCGCTTCGACCGTTTGGTGCAGGTCGGTCTGCCGGACCAGGATGCCCGTCGGGACATCTTGAAGGTGCATCTCAAAGGCAAGCCGCTGGCCAACGACGTCGACGCGGAGCTGCTTGCTAAGCGGACGGAAGGCTACAGCGGCGCCGACCTGGGCGCGATCGTCAACGAAGGCGTGATGTTGAGCATCCGGCGCAAGGTGGCCGAAGGAAGGACCGAGGAGGGGGACTTCAAGGACACCGTGGCGGGAATGGCCGACTTCCTCAAGGCGGTGGAGACCCACAAGGCGGGCGCCAAGGGCGAGGTGCGCCGCCTGGAGAATATGGCCTAGCGCCGCGAGACGCTATGAGAAAAGGACATCTGCGACTTCCACTGCTCGCGCCCAAGTTCATGAAAAGAGTGCACTAGTCATGCGGCCAGTGTACAGAGTCTGATACCGTGAGGATCGCGTTTTCTCATCCGCCCATGCTCTTCGGCTCAAGGCTGGTGGCCCTCACCGCTCGATCCACCCGGAAGATCATGGTTCTCCTGAAGAAGCACATGGTGCGGTCAGGTCTGGGGCAAGGGATGCCATCCACTCGCTAGACGAATGAGTAGGGGGGCCACGGGCCGGTGAATCGGACGGAGAACGCCTCCTGGGCGTCGATCTCGTCGAGTAGCACCTTGAGCGCGGTGTCATCACCCACCAGCACCGATAGGTTCAGGAGCATCACCTGCTCCTTATCCCCTTTCTTGTTCTTTTCCACGCAGATATCGTCCACTGCGGCCTTGATCAGTGCCAAGAACTCTTGGAGCCGGTCTTCGGCCTCTTGCTCCATCTCCCTTCGCACCGCGGTTTCGAGCTTCTGCTTGAGCATATAGGCAGCACCGGGGGACTTGGATCCCATCTCCTCTTTCAGGCTCCGCACTTCTTCGCTCTCTCTTATCGCCTTCTCGATCAGCCTGGCCGGAGCATAGAAGACCTGGACCCCATACTCCTTCTTTCCCTCGATCCTGGCCATCTTGTTCGTCAAGTTGGCGCGTTCCTCCTGCAGCCATTTCCGCAGGACCTCGGTGGCCTCTCTTCCCTCCGCGGGCTTGATGATGGTGTCGAATCCGAAGGGCAGGATGGTGCCAAAGGCCTCCTGGGCCGATTCCACCACGGACTGATGCGCCTGTACCCAGACCTTCACTTGTTCCATATCTTGACTCTCATAGGGCTCCAAGCGGCATCTCTGAACGACGGCCGAGAGTCCAGCTTCATTCAATAGGAAGACCTCTTCCGTCTCCAATCCCCTGAGTCCCCTAGGAATCGCCCCTTCGCACTTCGTCAAACAGAAGAGATACAGACCCTCGAGGCGGGCACTAGCACTTAGAGGCTCGATTACTGATCTCTCCATCGCGGTCGTCTCTTCCTTCCCTCTTTCCCGCGCAGGCAAGCTGGCATCGTGACCATCCTCCGATGAAGGATCGGGCAGAACCTTCACGCTTCCTCTAGTATCGATCATTTTGCGCAATTCATCCTCGATGCATTCCCTGATCTTCCCCCGGAGCAAGGGGACCAGGTGCTTTCGTACTTCATTCTCTAGGTCCGCTCGGGATGATGCGATGATCTCGTCCAGCTCCTCTTGCAGTATCGATCGCACCGCCGCGTGCACCATCTCCCTTTCTCTAGGCTCCATCGTCCTCACGCCCCCTTGGCCGGGGTCGGTCCCTCTTCCCATTCCCGAGGGTCGATCATCTTGGCGATCATGTCGTCCACGATGGCGTCCAGACCATCCCGCACGGTCTGGACCGCCTCCTCGATGTCGCATTCCATCTTTATCTCCTGGATCGCTGCCTTGAGGTCCAGCAGTGCCGTGCCGATGCGTTCCACTTCCTCCGCCGTCAACTCGCCGGACTCCATTCTTCTCATGGCCTGGATCGTCAAGGATTCCTCTATGATCTCCACCACGGCCATGACCAACCCTAGAACGCCCTGTTTGAGGTTGTCCTCGTTCAGCTCCAGCGCCATGCCCTCAGCTCCCTGACTTTCTCAGTCTGACCGTAAGTATCCCGTTCCTGGAATCGCTGCTGAACTCCTTGGTCACCGGCGTTGGCAAAGGTATCTCTTTGCGGAACAGCTCCACGCCGTCTCGTCTTGCCAGCAGCAACAGTCCATGGTCGCTGAGCAGTTCGAGGTGGATGTCGTGCTCGTCCAGCCCCCTGAGCTCGACCAAGATCAAGAGCGCCTCCGTCATCTCCACCACTTCCACCAACCGATCTTCCTCCCCCAGGTTGGTCTTCTCCACCTTCACCTGTTGAGGCTGCGGCTTCCTGGGAGCCTGCTTCCCATGGGCCGAGGGCGGTCTGCTGATGGGAGGTCCATCCTGTAAGGTCCTCACTGAGAAGGAGCAGGAGACCCGGGGCTTCTTCTCCCGACCGCCCTCTTCCTTCAATCTCCTCTTCAACTCCTCATCGATCTCCTTCATGCGTTCCTGGAAGGGGCCGGTCTTTTTCAGGTCCTCTACCAATCCCATCAATCCCGGCATGATGGACGAGGCGGCTTCCAGGGCCGCCGAAGCGTCCGAAGTCTCCTCGATGCGAATGCCATCCCCCTCCGGGCCCGGAGGTCCGGTCTCTTTCCTTTGGCCCTTCTCCTGCCGCTCCGTCTTCTCCTTATCATCTCCGCTATCCGTCATTCTCTCACATCCTTCGACCTATGAATTGGAACTCTTTCTTGACCGCCTGTCTCATTGTTCGTCCGCATGAAATGAGGTAGTCCGGTCTTCCTAGGCGATCCATTATGCTAACCTCCCGTGCGGACCGGTGGCGGTGGAAGCCCGGACCATGACCTTCTCCGCTCCCTCCATCGCATCCCTGGCGAGACCGCGATAGGTCATCCCTCTGCCGCTCTCTACGATCGGGTGAGGCGGTGTTGTGTTCGCCATCCACTTGAAGAGGCGATCCAGCGACTCAGCCGTTCTGGCCACATCTTCCGCGCTTCCCGAGAGGATACGCTCCTGCGCTCCGCAGTTCAAGGTGAGGGAGCGGTCTCCCATCTCCCAGGAGCCACATTCGGCGATGGACAGGACCTCGATATCGCCCACGTCCATGGTGAAATCGCCTTCGTGAACGTCCTCACCCTTCCAGCGCACCTTTGCCCCCTCGATATCAAGGTGCCCCAGATGGAAGCGATATCTTCTTCGCCCCTGCTCATCAGAATCTACCCTTCTTTGCCACAGGGCAACTCCGGAAGCGGGGCGGGGCCGCCGTTCCACGGGCGGGTGGCCATCGCCTCTTGCCGCCTCCCGCATCTCCGCCGCAGATATGGCCATCGCCCTCTGGATCATCCCGATGGCCATCTTGCTGCTGCTCGACCGCAGTCTGGTCTCATCGCCTTCTTTCGTCCTCAGGATGAGCTCGCCCTCTCTTCTGTCCTCGCCCAGGAGGACCTCATAGGTCAGACCCGCGAGGTCCCTATGATGGATCTCAAGCAGGACCTCTGGGGGATCCTTGCGGAGAAGGACGACCCTCCTGTCCGTGATGTAGAGGTTGCCGAGGCGCCAGGTGTGAATGGCGCCGTCGTCAGATAATGCCGAACAGAGGACCATCCTCTGCACAACCTCGCCACGGTCGAGGGTCATGCCCTCTCCGCGCCTCTTTTCCCAATCCTGCGCAGCGTACTGGCGCTGGGCGGCATCCCAGTCCGACCACATGCCATTCTCTATCATCGTCTCCATGCCGGCTATGGCCGCCTGCAGGTTGACGGCCACCAAGGGCACGCCGGCCACGGTAATGATGAGATCGGCACGGAGTATCAGGCCTTTGTCGAGGACCCGCTCCAGCAGGTCGACCAGAGCCCCATTTGTCGATCTCAATGATTCCATCATCTACCTTCCGGTTTCGGCCTGATGACGATGATCGGCGAGTTCTTGGTCTTGGCACTTATCCATCCGCACCAAGGACAGCTGCGGTCCAGGAGCTCGTCCTTGGCCACCCTCTTGCCGCACTCGGGGCAGCTCTCGCGCCCCTCCTCGGCCTCCTTCCAAGCTCTTCCTTCGCGACACGTCCCGGAGGGAAATTCAAGACCGTATTTGGCGGCGGTCTCGAAGGAGGCCAGGGCGGCTCTGATGCGAATTCCCAGGAGCTCCACGCCAGCGACGCTCACGGTGATATCGGCATTGATGACCAGCCCCTTGTCCAGTATCCGGTCGATGACATCGGCCAAGGTCGATGCGCTGTCCTTCTGAGCCTGTAGCGACATAACTATTACGATAAACAAATTGTTTATAGTATTATAAGTATTTTACATCAATGACGGATAGGCATGAAAACAATTGCAATATACAATATTGAGGAGAGTTTATGATACTGAATCACACTTTGCCATCTGTGAATGGCAAGGAGATCGACCGCGCCCTGCTGAGCAAGACGAGACTTAGGATCTACATATACCTCCTCCGCAACGGCAAGAAGAGCCTGGGGGAGATCCACGAGAACGTGGGCGTTGAAGAGGATGATGAGGGCGAAAGCAAGTTGCTCTCCAAGGCCGGGATCGCACGCCACTGCGTCATATTGGAAAAGGCCGGATTGCTGAACGCAGAGGCGATATTCTCGGGGAGCAAAGGTATTCGCAAGGCCTATCGCGCCTCGCAGCGGCCGATGTGGGCGGAGATGGCCATGATGCGGGGCATTGATCCGGAGACGATACCGGATGAGGTCTATCGCAAGATGGACGAACTGGCGCAGCATCCTCGCTATCTCCAGATCGTGCGTGAGGTGGTGCCCGAGAGTGCTGACCTCAGTCTGATGCGGCAGAAGGAGCAGTACGACCGTGTCACCAAAGAGGGGCGGGAGATGGTCTTCAAGCGTATCCAGCAGGATCCCGAACTAGAACCGATCTTCGAAAAGGGTTTCAAATTGTTCTACGAGCGTCTGCGAACTGGATGATTCGTTCCTCCGGTGGATGGCGGTCCGGGACATCGCCGATCGGAGGGACTCCTCCCGGGCTTACGGAGCGTTCTATGTCCGCATCCAGGCGACGCATGAGGGATGATAGCTTTGGACCCCGCGTGTCTCCGATGTGAGCTGTGATACTGAAGCTCGTGCTAGTATCGCCACGCGGCACTTCACATAACCTCCTTCGATGGCTCGTGGACTTCATAACGATCCTCCGCCATGATCCGACCTGGAAAGAGAACTTGCGACCGTCCAAGGGTATGATGGGCCGGGCAAGAACATTCTCTCCACCGCTCATGGTCTCTTCCCGGTCGGGCAGGTCCGATGATGCACCATCTTCATCAAGTAGGCGAACCAGAGCACGTAGGCCAGGCTGATGACGATGACCGACGGCCAAAATAGGGGGAACATGAAGCAGACCGAGGCCACCATGACCAGGCCCAGGGACACGGCCTGGGCGATGAAGCGGGCAATTCTCAGGTCCGATCCCCTGAGGGTTCCCAGGTTACTGTAGTCGATGAGCCGAACCTCGGGGCGCAGCTTCTTCACCAACATCAAATAGACTACGATGCAGAGAGCTAGTGCTACGGCGAACGCCATGTAATGCTCCCATCCGCTCGTGGAGGCGGTGGCGATCAGCGTGACCACGAGGACCGCCAACAGGAGCAGGAATCCGTTGTTGAGGCGGATCTGGCGCAGGGTGGCCGGGAATACCATCCGGCTTACGGTCCGGGCGAAGACCGCACCTCCATACTTGATGGAAGCGGGGAATCTCATCGCCATGTAGTCAGCGATCTGATAGGACTTCTTGATGAAGAACGGGCATAGGGCGGACATGATGAACATGATGGCGCCGGCTATCGGGGTGAGCTCCGCTCCCTTGGTGGCCGTGGGCACCTGTGCTCCGACGGACGCGTACATGACCGACTCGCCCCCGCGGGCGGAGAAGGAAGACCCTATGGTCACGGCGGCCCGCCGGTTGAAGCCGATGAGGTAGGCCACGAACGGCATCACCAGCAGCTCGGCCGTGATCAGCAGGACGACGGCCAGAACGATCACTGGCAGCAGGGGCAAGAACAGGCTGGGGTTGATGAGCATGCCGAAGCTGATGAAGAAGATGGCCACGAAGGCGTCCCTTATCGGCGCTATCTTGCGCTCCATGCGGTTCATGACCTTGGTCTCCGCGAAGACCATGCCGATGAAGAAGGCACCGATCAGGGCCGGCACGCCGCAGAAGGTGGCGAATGCGGTGGAGAGGAAGACCACTCCGAGCATGAAGAGGACGAACATCTCGTCGCTCTTCATCTTAGAGAGATATTGCACGGTTCGCGGGATGACGAAGACCGCCAGGATCGCGAAGAAGACAAAGAACACCGTCATGCCGATGATGAGGCTGGTGACGCTGAAGTCCGGGTTGATCTTGATCACCAGACCGCCTACGACGGCGAGGAAGATCATGGAGATGAACTCCTCCAGGATGATCATGCCCATGATATACTCCGTCTCCGGCTTGCCCATGCGGCCCAGCTCCATGAGCGTCTTCATGGCGACGGCCGAGCAGGACATGGCCATGACCGCGGCCAGGAAGATGGAGTCGACCAGCGGCCAGCCGAGGCCGAAGGCCAGCATGAATCCTACGAAGAGACTGATGCTCACGTCGACGAGGCTGAGGATGATCGCGGGTCCCTTGACGCGTTTGATCTTATCCATGCTGAATTCCAGCCCCACGAAGAAGAGCAGAAGGAGGATGCCCAGCTGGCTCAATATATCGACCATTTCGGTCTCTTTGATCAGGCCTGAGTAAGTAAAATCCCCGATATTGATGTAGATGAACGGGCCGATCAGGATGCCAACGACTATGTAGCCTAGGATGGCGGATTGCTTGGCGCGCATGGCAATGGCTGCGCCGATGAAGGCGATCAGCAAGAGTGCCCCGAGCTCGAACAGTATGGTGTTGGTCGCTAGCTCCATATCTGCCACCTTGCTGTGGCGCGGCACGATCTCCTTGACCAAGTTCGACTAGATGTGCCTGAACTCAAGCGACCCTGCTTCTTCCCCGAACGGCGCGCGTGCATCCCCGTAGCTGTATGCAATTCGATAGAATAAATGTTGCAGCTTGCGATCTGAAGAATGGTCCTACGACGGGTCCTTCCGGCCCCCATTTCATGTTTGGCCTGCGGTGCTAGACCGATGCGTTTCCATGGCAATTATGGCTGCAGGTGCAATGAGCGCGGTCTCCATGGCACACAAGGGACTTGCACCGAGACCTCTCGCCAATCTGCTGGAGCATTTGCTCAATGCAGAAGATCCGCCTTGCGCAGCTCTTCCTTTAGCTTGTCGATGGAGATCTCTATGTCCTCCGGCTTTCGAGCACCGGTGCATACAAGCTTTCCTGACCCGAAGATCAGAAAGACCACTTTCGGATCGCTCATGCGGTAGACGAGGCCAGGGAATACCTCTGGCTCATACTCCACCCTATCCAGGCCCAAAGATATGACCACCGAGGTGAGATTCACCGGATTTCCGAGATCTGAGGAAGCAACGATGTTCTGAACCTCGAAGGTCGTGGACGCCTTGATGGGAACGCCGGCCTCCTTGATGCTCTCCCCTACGATCTCGATGGCACTCTTGACCTGCTCTATGGTCCTGGCCCCCGTGCAAACTAGCTTGCCACTATGAAATAGCAGGGTAGCGGTCTTGGGATCCTTCAAGCGGAAGACAAGGCCAGGGAATGATTGGGGGTCGTACTCGGCACCTTTCAGTTGGAGTGCGAGGAGAGTGAGGTCGAGTTCTTGACCCAAGTTTCCTGACGCCACGATGTTTTGGATACTATACTTCGCTATAGTAATGCCCCAAAGTCAGTAAACATCGTCGTATATAAGTTGTGGAGCTTGCCGGTAGAAATTTATTAGGTAGGGATGGGGAGGGGCAAAGAGCGCAGGATCATAATTATAATCCGTATATTATTGATGCTGGAACCCTCGGAAATATCTCAAAGGCATCAGCGATCGGCTGCTTGGCCGGGTAGTGAGGGGTCTTTTGCCCGGGAGGCCCCGGGATGGCCCCTTCCGAGGACCCGGCGCTCACCCTTGCACCTCGTTCCCTCTTCCAGATCGAGAGAAGAAGCGACCCAGCATGACGATGATGATCGCCAAGATCCCCGCTACTATCAGAAGCAAGCTGCGGCCAACAGCGTCCATTGGCACTAAGATCGCGAAGACGCACAGCAGTATCTCTCCAATTATGCCCTCGTACATGGGCGCCCATAGTTTGGGCATGATGTCCCGCTTCTTGATCGACTGGACGATTTCTTTTGGGGTATTTTCCCTCCTGAAGGTCGCGTCTGCCTCGAATATGACCGTGGCCGATCGGACCACCCCCATCATTATCGCGACCACCAACGCCATCAGGAGAACCTGGGCGATCATTATGCGGGTCAATTCCATCTTCATCCCCCGGTCCTGTGTTTCAGACTTCTCGCAAATACCTTCAGTTCCGTTTCGTCCTGCAACATCATTTCCAGGTGCTCCCGGGTGCTGATCAGCAATCGAAGTGCTGAATCCATCTGAGCTTCTGAGAATTGTGAGAACAGGGTATGGACCGCTTCACCATGGAAGCGTTCGACTGCTTGGAGGACCGTCTTTCCTTCGGGCGTCAACGAGAATCTCCACATCCGCTTGTCCTCGCCTACGGTCCTGCGGATCATTCCCTTCTCTTCCAGCAACTTCGTCCTATGGGTGATATTGGCCAGGGTGCTCTTGGTGCAGCCTGCCAAAGAGGTGGTGGTGTCCATCCTCTGGTCAATGAGCTTCATCGTTTCATAGGCGCCCATGGTGATGCCGAATTCCGACATCATGAGGTTTCCCGCCTGCTCTAGTAATCGAGCGGTGGCGATGAGCTGATCCGATACCTCCGAGGCCTTGGCCATGAACGCAGATATGGTTTATCATAATTAATAGTTTACTATGATAAATAATTGTCCGGTCAGTCTTCAAAAGTGATCTGCGCCTTGTTCTCCATCCGTACCATCGGTGAGCGCGGCCCCTGTCTAGCGCGGGCGCTGCGATCATACGCTTCGATCCCGCCCGCCTCCGCTATGATGGCGCGGCCCTTCTCCTGCTGCCGGAGGATGCTGAGGTTGACTCTCTCCATGGAACCCGGAGCAATGGTGTGCAAGATGTCCAACGCACCGGCGAAGCCGTAGGGGATCGATTCCATGTACATCACCGTGCCCGGTACTGCGTTGTACCAACTTCCCAGGGAGTCTTCGCCGAGCTTGTTGATCGGGGTGCCGGCCGCCGCCTGCCACTCCGCCTCTGGGGTGACGTTGGCGACCACCCATTCCCCATCCAGGAAGACCTCTCCCTCGCCCTCCAGGACGAAGTAACCGAGCGAATCGTACCAGCGCTTTATGAAGGGGTCTGGCTGGATGACGGCATCGTACCAGGTGCGGATCATGTTCATGGCGAAGACCTTGTAGCGCGCCTTGATGCCAGCGCAGCGACACAGGGCGATGAAGGTGTTGATGAGATGAAAGCAGGTGCCAGTACCGCGGCGCAGCGTAGCTCCGACCCCGTCCATGGGCCTCTCGTCGAGCATCATGCTCTCCTTTACCAGGTCAAAAGCGGCCTCGACGAATTCGTGATCGGAAACGCGGAAGGCGCCCAAGCGGTCGGCCATGGCCACCAGGAGGGGGTCGTGGATATCGCAGTGCAGCGTGGAGCGCAGGTACTTCTCATTCGATCGGCAGGAGCGCATACCTTCTCGGTACTCGGGCAGTTCGTACTGCAGCGGCGGCACAACATATCTCTGCGCGCCCGTTGGAAGCACACGCAGTTTGCGCAGCATCCTTAGATGGGTCAGGATGATGAAGGAAAGGGAGAGCGCGCCCTTGGCCTGCAAGGTCAGAAAGGGCCGCTGCGGCATGTAGCCCTTCGCCCTCATCTCCCTGAGGCCCGGAATGATTCAACCCCCCATGTCCATGGAGATCACTTTTCTGACCTCCTCGCCGCAGCCGCGCGAGCCTTGTCCTGTGGCCCGGGTGATTCCGGGCTCCAGCACTGGACCCGGTCTGCCGCATACGGGACAGTGTTCCAGCAGGCGCACCTTGTCGCCGGTGATGATGAAACCGGGATAGCTGTACATGGAAGCGTCCAGGAAGGCGAAGCGCCCCACCTCGCCGTAGCCGACCGGGCGGAAATCGTCGTCCAGTACCATGGGATGCAGGTAGCAGGAGGGGACGTGCAGGTGATGTCCCTCGGTGCATTGGGTCAGCCAGGCGTTGCCTTCGACCATGCCGTAGAGGTCGATCACGTGCTCCGGTCCCAGTCCCAGGATCTCATCCAGCTCCTTGCGGAACGTCGCCTCTGGAATCCGTTCGTTCTCGTGCACCTTCCAACCGCCGCCGGTCAGCACCACCCCGCGGTCCTCGAAATCGAAGCTCTTGCCCTCCTCCTTCAGTTTGCTGATCACCGAGTGCAGCAGATAGGGAGAGCCGACGAAGCCGATCTGCTCCTTGGCCTTGTGCTTCCTCTCGATGAAGGCGATCATGTCGCTGACGGCCTTGCGTTCTCCGCGCGCTGCCACGGTCTTCACGATCTTGCCCTTGAGGCTCTTGTCATCGCCCATGGTGTGGCGGATCAGTTCCGTATCGATCTCCCGGTCGATGGCGCAATCCACCTCCTCGGTGATGTCGTAGAAGACCGTGGCCAGCTTGCCGGCGTAGAGGCTGGTCTTGAACGGGTTGGGGAGGAGCAGATAACTGCGTATCTGTGGGTTCCAATGGGGATAGAACATGGAGACCACGCCCTTGGCCATGGCATATTCGCAGGTGTTGAAGGAGCGTTGGTCGCGCGGCGTGAAGGTGTGGCGGCCGCCGGTGCCGCTGCTGTAGGTGACGACCATGCCGGCCTTGTTGAAGGCGTTGACCACCTCGTCCCGCGACGGCTCCCGCCCGGTGATCTTGACGGCCGGGATCTCTCCGGTGTAGATGTTGGCCAGCCAGGAGGCGAACTCCCTTCCCGGGGGGCTCTCCTTGAAGAATTCACTGGGGATGAGAGGAATGCGGTCCAGGTCCGCCAGCACGTTGATGTCGGCGGGGGTGATGCCCGCATCTTTGCAGAATTGGTGATAGGTCCGGTTCTGTTCATAGTGACGCCGGAACTGATAGCGAATGGCATCCAGGCGAATGGAGTCGGCCTCAGCCTGCGGCACCCTGTATGGGTCGGAATTGCCGTAGACCGCCTTGTCCGCTGGGGTCCATGTGGATTCCACAGGGATGTATTTTTGGACGAGGGAATTGAAACCCTTTATGTATTCGGCATATCCCATTGGCAGCGAATGAATCCTTCCTTATATAGACCTCTTCTCTTAATACATCAAGGCAGCGCTCTGCATTCTCTCACTTTTCCGGAGGAAAGAAAGCCTCGAACTTGCGCATGGCCACTGCCTGGCTCTTCGTGAGCGAGACCATGCTGCCGATCATCAAGGCCTCGAAGACCTCCTCTTCGCTGGCCCCGGCCTTGATGGCCTGGCGGATGTGCACGTCGAGGCAGAACTCCGCTCCTAAGGCAGCTCCAGCGGCGATGCCCGCGATCTCCGCGGTCTTGCGGTCCAACGCCTTCTCCGCGTAGAACACGCTCTTGTTGAATTCGGAATAGGCCAGGAAGATGTCCCCACGCCGGGCCATGACGCGGGACACGAGCGGCACCTGCCCATAGGCCTCCTTGATCCTCGCCATGGTCTCGGCGACCTTCCTCTCCTGTTCCTGCTCGTCCATGCTATCGCCAAGGCATGGACTTGCCCAGGTGATAATCCTAGCGGGAACGATTAAGTGCGGCCGCCCTCATCCCGGGTCGTGAAGTACATCTACTGTGCCAAGTGCAAGACGGTACAGAAATGGAGCTGGCCGCCGCGGAGACGTTGTCTGATCTGCGGCGATGATGTGCGCATCATCACCATCAAGGCGGGCCCTCTGTCCTACCTGATGTATGGCCTCAGCGGCCTGGCGTTGATATTCGTACTTCTGCGCCTGTGGAATTACTCCACCGGTTTGGGCGATATCGATTGGGTCATCATCTTCGGAAGTCTGCTGGTCGCCTTCGCCTGCAGCTATCTCGAGAATGAACGGGGCTACAAAGAGCTCAACCTCAAGATCAAGGCGGACCGCCGCTAGGGGCGAGCCTGAGCGTAAACTCGGAGCGAGCAGCGGTCATCACGCGATCGCAATAGATATCACCGGACAGGACGCCCCCGCATATTCTCGCATCCTGGCCGCAGGTCCATTCCCACGCGCAGGCCTCCACCAGGAAATCTAAAAGCTGCGTGACCGCAGCGAGCAACGCCGCGCTCCTCTCGCCATCCTCGGTGACCATGACCAATTCCGCATATCTCCACAATGGCAGATCCACTCCCCCTCCCGGCAGGTTGGTGCTGTTGGCGCCCAGCAACGCCTGGTGTACGCTCCTGGTCTTCTCGCTAAGAGATCCGGTCGAATATGCTTCCTCTGACGCCATGAGCGGCAGGGCAGCGCACGCCGATGCGACGATGATGAGGAATGCGAAGGCGTCGAGGATCGCCAGCATTCCCGCCGCATCCTTCATCCGCCGCATGTCACCTCCAGGATGGCCGGGAAGTCCGCGGTGGCAGTTCGTACCAGTACCGGGGTCCGGGTGACGAATCTATCTCGATCGGTGGATTGAACGCATTGCAGAATGGAAAGGGAGGTGCCATCGGAGGCGATCAACCGCACGCCCGTGCCCTCTGGTAGGGAATGGACCATGCGTTCCGCCCGCGCTAGGTCCAGGATGCCATCCTCGATCATGATGGATGTAACATCATCTGACCTCTGGACTACTGGAGAAGGATCACTGAGCAGGGAGGGGAGAGCCGTTGTCAGGAGCAATAGGCCTGCCGAGACGATCATCACTGCGAGAAGCGTCTCCATGACGTCACCGGTGGCCCCATCGTCCCTGGCTATGCGCATGGATCCGCATGGGCGGAGGTGGTCGGTTGCTTGCGACTGCAGGCATACTGCCTACGCGACGCCATTGCTGTAGTGGAAGGAAGTGATGGCCCCGCAGGCCTTCTTCAACTCCCCCTTGAGCGAGATGTCGCCCTTGGCGAACGCCCTGCCGACCAGCGCCGCCACATCGGGATGCCTGCGCCTCACGTCCAAGCCCAAGGAATCGACGCCGAGCGCTGCCAATTCTCCGACGTGATCGAGGAGGAACAGGTCTGCGGAGTTCAGGATATGGGCCCAGCCATACTGGTCGCGGTACACGGCGAAGCGGGTGCCGGTCTCATCGACGAGCTGCCCCTCCTTGAGCGATGGGTCCCTCGTGACCATCAGCTCGGTCCTCCCGAACGCCATGACCTCCACTGGAATTCGCGTGTGGCCCAGTATGTCCGCAATATCTTGCCGGGACAATTCCACGGACAGGGTGGTCTGTCTTCCCTGCACCGCCAGACTGTTGAAGGCGTTCATGTGCTGCGAGAGATACACCTCGCGTTCCTGGTAGCGGTGGGCCTGGCCCAGGTTCGAGACCATCACCGCGCTTGCTTCCGTGGCGGCCCCCAGGTCCACGCGTGGCAGGAGCGCCACCAGCGGGACCTCCTCCCTCTGGCAGAGGTCCTCCGCCTCCTCCCAACCCTTGCCCTGCTCGTAGTAGATGCGGTCCGCGAACGGAAGCACCGCCTTGAGCACCCCCACGGAATTGACGTAGAATGAGAGCAGTGGTCTTCCCGGGGCGCGCTCCGCCCTAGGGAATGTTAGTGCAAGGGACGCTTCCGGTATGTCCGCTGATGGCAATTGCTCCTTGGAGAGCTGCACTTCCAGCAGTGCCAGCTCGCGATCCCTGGTCTTGTAGGCCTCGTAGGCGCCCACCTCGACCCTGAAGGGCGGACGGAGATAGAGCACTCCGTCCCGTTCCCTGCTGCGGTCCATCAGGAAACCGCCGCTCTTCTCTCCCCTCGAGTAGATGGTGATCCCATCTCCATCCTCTATCCGAGGATCATAGAGCGCCAGTTCCTTCCCGTCCGAGATGGCCGGGCCGAGCGGTCTTCCCCGGGATTCGGGGAAGCGGCGCTGCATCACTTCGCGACTGCGCAGATAGCCGGGTGAAAAGCCGCGGTTGAAGGCCGTCTCCAGCATATCCTTCTCCCGGGGCGTCAGCAGGGTCTCCTCGCCCCGTTCCGCCCTTCCTAGGGCGTTCCTGTAGGCAAGGGTCGCTGCGTATACGTATTCGGGGGAGCGCATACGGCCCTCGATCTTCACGGCCGCCACGCCCAGGCGGAGCAATTCCCTCAACGAATCGATGCCGCAGGTGTCCGCGGTGCTGAGCAGGAAGCCCTCTTCCGCCCCGAGGCGGTAGCGCTTGCGGCAAGGTTGGGCACACAGTCCGCGGTTGCCGCTCCGGCCGCCGAGCATGCTGGAGAAGAGGCATTGGCCGGAGAAGCAGTAGCACAGTGCGCCGTGCACGAAGACCTCGAGCTCAGTTCCTGAATCCTTGGCCAGCGCAGATATCTCGTCCAGGGAAAGTTCTCGCGACAGGATCACACGCTGCACGCCATGTTCCTGCGCCCAGCGCACCCCGTCCAGGGAATGGATGCCCATCTGGGTGGAGGCATGCACCGGTATGCTGAGTTCCTCTCCGATGGCGCGCAACAGGCCACGGTCCTGCACGATGACCGCGTCCGCGCCCATCATCTGCAGTTCTTCCACATGCCGAAGGGATGCTTCCAGCTCCCCCTCCTTCTGCAGGGTGTTCACCGCGACGTAGACTTTGCATCGGTGCTCATGCGCATAGCGCACCGCCGCCGGCAATTCCTCCTTCGTGAAATTCCCGGCCAGGCGCCTGGCCCCATGCCCGCGGCCACTTAGGTAGACGGCATCGGCTCCGGCCAATACGGCAGCTGTCAACGCCTGCCAGTTGCCTGCGGGTGCGAGGACCTCCATACTCCGGGATAGTACGGCGGAATAGAAAAAGGCTACATGCAGTGCCGCTGCTGATGTTCCCGGCGTTCGATGGCAGGACATGTCCGTCCTGAGCGAACTACGCCTTCGGGAACGCGTACGTCCATTGCGCTGCCACCAACAGCTGCGCGGCCAGGCCTTGGTGGTCGACTGCGGGGGCTGCGCTGGCGCGGGCAGTCTGGGCGACGCCCATTGTCTGCAAGCCTTCTTCACCGCCGTGCCAGCGCACGCTTCCTTTCAGCACGTGGTGCTGCGCCGGCTGGTGGAGGTGCGTTACCAGGCCGGCGCCACCTCGCTCCTCAAGGGGGCGGCCGACCTGGTGCGGGAATTCGAGGACCTGCACCCGTCCCGCTCCAGAAGATGCGCTCGCTGTCCCAGCAGGCCGGCGGCCGCGGCCCAGAGGGCGGTCTTGGCGAGATGGGGCTATCCCTCACCGCTTCCGCTCGCGCCGCGGGGAAAGAAATGTGCTAACTGTGTCGCTTCTTCCCAGAAGATCGCCGCGGAGGTCGAGGATCGCCTGCACGCCATTGAATCCAAGGCGCTGGCGGAGACATTGATTGCGAAGGAGTGCTGAGCGTTGATCAAGATCGCTCCGGTGCGGTCCGCCGTCACCACGTACCAGCGCGTGCTCGGAAAGAACGAACTGCGCCGGCCTGCCTTCTCCCATTATTGGACCCTGCCTAGGCCGCCGGAGGGGTGGACCGCCTTGGAACAGAGGCCGCTTCCCGGCGGTCGCGCGGTATTGTACCAGCGGCAGGGACACCACGGCTTCTGGTATCATCTGGTGTCGGACGAGGAGAACCTAGTCCCCGAGGAAGTGAGCGCAGCTCTGCGCGCCATCGCGGCTGTGCTGGACGACCCGCCCCAGGGCGTCGCGGCAGATGCCCTTGCGGTGCGGCGGCAGGTGTCCTCGAAATCATTCCTGTACCTGCGGCGCAGTGGATTGAATCGAGGCGAATGCGAGAGGCTGGCAGAGATAATTGTGCGCAATACGGCCGGCCTGGGTTTGATCGAGACCCTCCTGCACGACGACCGCATCGAGGACATATACATCGACTCGCCGGCCGAGAGCAATCCGCTCCACCTGACGATGAGCCGTGGCGGCCAGATGATCAATTGTGCCAGCAACATCTTCGCCACCGAGGCAGGCCTGGCGGGCATCGTGTCACGCCTGCGGCGCTATGGCGGTCGCCCCTTTTCCGAGGCGTTCCCCGTATTGGAGACGGAGATCCCCGGCCTGGAGGCGAGGTTCACTGCCATCGGCCCTCCGATCAGTCCCAGCGGCCCAGCCCTGGCCATCCGCCGACATTCCTCCTCCCTGTGGACGCTGACGAGAATGATGTTGGCGGGCGTCCTGGACCCCAGTGCGGCGGCATTGTTGTCACTGCTCCTCGAGGGCGGCTGCACGCTGTTGGTCTGCGGTCCTCGCGGAGCAGGAAAGACGTCCTTCCTGGCGGCGTTGATGCTCGAGCTGCCCATGGACAAGCGGATCATCACCATCGAGGATACTCTGGAGCTACCAGTGCAGCGCATGCAGGCGTTGGGGTACAAGGTGCAGAGGATGCAGGTCGACACCAGCCGCGAGGAGGGCATGGACCCGCTACTGGCGTTGCGGACCTCGCTCCGCCTGGGGGAATCAGCCATCGTCATGGGCGAGGTGCGCGGGGAGGAGGCGAAGGTCCTCTACGAAAGCATGAGGGCGGGAAGAACGGCCTCGGCGGTGTTGGGCACCATTCACGGGGACTCCGCCGCCGGCGTGTACGACCGGGTGGTGCATGACATGGGCATCTCGCCTGGAGCGTTCGCCTCCACGGACGTGGTCGTGACCCTGGGACTGGTCCGACCGTCAGGAGGCAACGCGGTCAGCCGCCGCCTCATGGACGTGAGCGAATACCTGCCCGACCAGGGATTTCGACCCCTTCTCGAGGGGGCACGTCCTTCGAACTCGAGGGCATCCCCTCTGCTAGAGCGGGTGGCCAAGGCCTGGGGGCTCCATTCGGACCGGTTGCAGGAAAGCCTGGCCTTGCGCACCGAGCTGCGCTCCATGCTGTTGGGCGCAGCGCGCTCCGATGCAGCGAAATCCGGGCCCTCCTGGGTAGTGAAACTGAACGAGCTCGTGCGGCGCCGCGCTGGAGGCGATATCGATGTCCGCCGTGAATTCGAAAAGCTGCTGTCGGAGGGACGATGACGAGCGACGTTCCACTTCTGCTCCGGTTGCCACGACTGCCCGGGAAGGTACGTTCCCCCTCTCTGCGACCAGAGGTCGCCGAATGGATGGTGGCGCGAGGTCTCCCCTCGACCGAGGTGGACAACGCACTTCGCTGGAGTTTCCTGATCTCATGGATCTTGGCTGCGGCGCTGATCGGCACCGGCGTTCTCGCGCTGCGCAGCCTGCTCCCTTTTCTCATTCTGGCCGCTGTGATGGTCTTCCTGGTCCTGCGCCAGTACGTCCTGGGCCTGCCACGGGCCATGATGCTGGAAGAGGGTCGCCGCATGGCTGCCGAAGCGCCCGAGGTGGTCGGCGGTCTGAGCATCGCCCTGGCCCTCAATCCCTCGCTGGAAGATGCGGTGCATAGCGAGAGCGGAGGTGGATCGTTGCGGCGGCGTCTGGCGACGCTGCAGTGGGAGGTCACCATGGGGCGCAGTGTCGATCTGGCCGCGGCGCTATCCAGATTGTCTCTCTCCCTTGGAGAGGAAGGCCAGGCACTGAGGCAGGCGCTCTATCTGCTCCTGGGCGCCACGCGCGAAAGGACCGCTTTGGGAAGGAGGCGATTGCTGGACAAGGCCAATGCCCTCGTCATCGAAGGCATGAAGGAGCGGGTGGGACGGTACGCCGCCTCGCTGCAGCTTCCCACGATGGCGATCTTCTGCTTCGGCATCATTCTGCCCATCCTGCTCTTTACCGTGGTGCCAATGGCTTCCATGGACCTCCGCGGCGGAGGGTCGCCCGCCACCCAAGGTCTCACCTGCGTGCTGCTCCTGGCCGTGGTACCGGTGGTCACGCTGATCATGGCCTACGGGATGGTGCGGCGCAATCCGCTGCGTCGTTCGATGCCGTCGAGGCAGTTCGGGTCGACGTTCAAGCATCTGCCCCTGGTGGTGGCCGCGCTCGTTGGGGGTGCCTTCCTATGCCTGGTCCCGGGCTGCAGACCGCTGTCGCCATTGCTGCTCAGCCTACCGTCTTCGCTGTTGGTCATCTTCCTTCTGCGCAACCGGGTCTCCGTCGAGCGCACCGAGAAGGGAGGCGAAACGGAGTTGGGACTGCTGCTCTTCGAGCTGGGCAACCTGCTGCAATCGGGGGCAGGGCCGGAGGAGGCGCTGCAGACGGTGCTCTCCTCCCGTCCTAGTACTCCAGTGTTGCAGCGCGTGCGTCGTTGCCTGGTGCTCCATCAGGCCGGGCTAGGATCGATCCACGACGACCTCGCAGGTGACGAGCTGCTCTGGCGCTCCGCTCCCATGGCCACGCAGGCGTTGCTGGCGGTCATGACCGCCTGCGAGCGGGACCCCGAAGCGGCCGGAGGTCTCGCTTTG
>CAZCNG010000022.1:0-21344 GCA_964500045.1 uncultured Methanomassiliicoccaceae archaeon | reverse complement strand
GTTGCTATATACGATAAATTTTATATATAGATTAGAGGTATTACACACTGGATGCAGGCCAGTTAGTCTGGCCTACACGTCATGGAGGGATAAACCTGGTCATGGAGCAAGTAAGCCTCGATAAGGCAAAGGAGATCGCGAAGAAGAAGGGTCTGAAACCCGGCCGCGTCAAGAACACCAACGGAATTCAGTTCACCAAGGGCAACAACGACCGCCTGGAGATCGTGGACTGGGCCGAGTTCGAAGCCACCCTGAAGAAGAGGGGCCTCGGTGTCTACGAGAGCGGCGGCTGGATGAAGATAATGAAGAAGGGCAAGTAAGAATACCCCTTGATCTTCTTTTCCTTAACTCCTTAACTGGACAGGACGACCTCCTGCTCCAGCTCCTTTCCGAATGTTCTTTCGAAGGATTTCTTGTCCGATTCTACGCCCCAGCACTCCATCTGGCATTCTTCCTCGGTCTCGATGCGCAGCAGCACCGTCCCCTTCTTCCCCTTTTGGAACAGCGCCGAGCGCACGAGGCGGCGATGGCTGCGGTCCAACGACTCCGCCAGCCGCAGCAACCCGGACAGCAGCACGACGACCTCCTGCCCCTCCTCGTCCAGCACGTCCATTTCCAGATCGCGGCGGCGCGGTAGCTTCTTGCGGTGGAATCGGGCCAGGTCCGCCATGATGGCGACCTCCTTCTGATCGAAGCCCAGCAGCTCCGCGTTCCTGATGATGTAATGCGAATGGAGATGATGGTCATTGAAGGAGATGAAGTCCCCGATGTCATGCAGCATCGCCGCATAGAGGAGGAGTTCCCTCTCCGCGTCCCCGAGGTGGTGCAGTCCGACCTTCTTGCCGCTGTCGAAGAGCATCACAGACAGTTCGGAGACATGGCGGGCATGCTCCTCGTCGAAGGAGCAGGAGCGGCCTAGCTGCAGCACGCTGCGCATGCGTACGCTCATGCCGCCCTCGGTGCCGTAGAGGTCATGGCGCATAAGGTAGTCGATCAGGAGGCCGTCCCTGAGGCCCCTCTCGCTGACCACCATCTCCTGCAGGGAGAACTGGTCCATGAGCGTCTCCATTATGGTCCCGCCGGCTACGATGATGTCCGCGCGTTCTGGATTGATGCCCGGCATCTTCTTTCTTTCCGAGAGCGGCATTGCCGACATCTTCTCCAGGACCTTCTTGAGGTGGCCGAGCTTGATGCGGCCGGGACGCACCTCCTTAGGAAAGGCGCGTGCCGCTATCTCGGCCAAGTTCACGGCGGTGCCCGAGGAGGCCACCGCCATGTCGACCTTTTCCTCCAGCACCTTCTGTCTAGTGCGAATGATGGCAGAGCGGACCTGTTTGCGCATCTTGTCCCGCACCTCTGCCTTGATGATCCCCTTGTGCCCTTCCGGTAGGAAAAGCGTCGTCATGCGGATGGCGCCGATGTCCAAACTGTCGAGATAGGAGTACTCCTCCTGACCACCGAGGATGATCTCGGTGCTGCCGCCGCCTATGTCGATGAATAGGCATTTGCGCGCGCCGATGTGCACTCCGCTGGAAACCCCCAGGAAGATGAGGCGCGCCTCCTCCTTGCCGCTGACCACGGACACCGGCAGGGTCGCTTCCTTCTCGAGACGGTCGAGCAATTCGCGTTGGTTGCGCGCGTCGCGGGCCGCGGAGGTGGCCACGGATACCATCTCCACGGCGCCGTAGGTGCGGGCCAGGTCGGCGAACTTGCGGCACACGGTCACGGTGCGCTGCATCGCTTCAGGCGTGATGAGCCGGTCGCGGAACTCCCCCTCGCCGAGGCGGACCATCTCCTTTTCCTGGGTGACCACGGTGTAAGATCCATTCTCATTGAGGCGGACCACGAGCAGACGCACGGAGTTCGTGCCCAGGTCCACAAAGCCCACTACTTTCTTCTCTTCGCTGCCAGTCATGCGATCCTCAGCTCCTTTGAGAATTCCATCTTGAATAGCGAGGTCTTGTCCGGATCCAATGAAGCGGATGGCCGTGCGCGAGGCCGCAGGATGACCTCCTTCAGAGTGTCTTCTGCCCTCCAGTCCGAACCGCCGGTGCGGTCCAGGCCATCGGCGGCCCGCAGGAGCGCGGCCAGTTTTCTCGCTATCCCTTTCTCGCTACCCGTCATCTCGGTGTAGTGTTCATGCCCTCCCCTGGGCAGCTTACGGCGGTGGTAGCGCGCGACCACGGCGACCATCCTCCTCTCCCCATCTGCGAAGGGAAGGTCCGATGCCATGATCCTCTTCATGGAGGCCTTGTGGTGCGCCTTGAGGCCGTCCTTGACGCCCAGGTCATGGAGCAGCGCGGCACATTCCAGCAGTGCCCTTTCCCTCATGCCGAGGTCTTTGTCAAACACCGTGTCGAACAGGAGCAGGGCGATGCTGCGGACCCTTTCCGCATGGTCGGCCCAATCCTGTTCTGCGGCGGCATAGCTCCGGCACGCGGAGATGAGCGCCTCGAGCCTGCTCTGCTCTGCCCTATCCTCCTCGCTCTGCAACGCCTTGAGCGCCGCATCGAGCGCTATCCCGCGGCGGAACGCCTCCCCGAGGGCCGGAGGGAAGCCGCAGGCGTCCGCCTCGGCCGCGGTTTCCTCTTCCGGGTAGGGGACGATGCGCAGGCGCACGCCTCCCTCCTGGTCGAGCAGGGCGTAGCGGGCGCGGGGATCGCCGTCCCCCTGCCGGCCGACCGAGCCGGGGTTGACTATCAGGGCGTCGCGGCGGGCGACCACCATCTGCTCGTGCGTATGGCCGAGCACAATGATGCTGCCTTTGCTCTCTGCTACGACGCGGTCCAGGATGCTATCCGGCGCGTCCATCTCGATCTTCTCACGCAGCGACCAGGGGCAGGCATGGTGCACCGTCAAAGGCCCTTCTTCAAGGGTCACGGGCAGTGCCTCCAGCCAAAGAAGGTTCCGCTTCTCCAGGTCCGCTATCGAGGCGAGCACCGCACGGTTCTGGAACTCCCCCTCGTGGCGCAGCAGGTAGCCGGCCGTGGCCTCGTCGAAGTTGCCTTGGACGCATTTGACGGCGGCGTTCTGCAGCAATACGATGCACTCGTTTGGATAGGGCCCCAGTCCGACCACGTCGCCGGCGCAGAGAGCGCGGTCAGCTCCTTCCCGCACGGCATCGCGCAACACCGCCCGCAAGGCCGGCAGGTTGCCGTGCACATCTGCTATCAGCGCCGTCAATCCGAGAGGCGGTGGTCTCTCCTTAACTTCTGTCATGGCGCGGAGCCTTTGGGGCAGACTGGAGGTGGTCGCGTCCGCCCAGAGCGTCTGGGCCGTGGTGAACCAGGTCCGGCGTTCCGCCTGCATCTGCGCCAGGAATCCGCCCCCCTCCTTGACGTTGGCAAGGGAGGCGATCCACACGTCCCGGTCGTGCACCTCGCCCAGCGCTTCCTGCAGCGACTTCACGGTCTGCAGCAATTCCGCGAATTCTTCTCCGTAGAGCGGCCGGAAGAGCTCCATGGTGTAGCGCAGTCGCTTGGCGTCGATGCGCATGGCGTGGTGCTGCTCCACTTTGCTCACGTCTTCAAGGCAGGACTGCAGCTCGAGCAGTGCGTTGAGGCGGCGCAGCAGGTGGGTCCGGGCCTGGACCCGGGGTCTAGCTTCCCCGAGCTCAGCACAGGCGCCCATTCTCCTCGCCGCGCGGGATTCGAGAAAACGGGAGGCGGCCTTGCCCACCCGCTTGTTCATGGCCACGCGGCGGGCCTGCATATCCTCCAGCAATGCCGTCAAGGTGGCGTCCCTGGATTCCATGTAGCTCCGCAAGGTACCGATCTGCACGTCGAGGTCGCGCGCTTCCCCCAGCGCCTTGGTGACCCTCCGGGCTTCGCGATGCCACTCCTCGGTGGCGCCCAGCGCTGGTCCGAAGACGTCCAGGCAGGAGCGTAGGCGGCGGCTGGCGACGCGGCTCTGATGCACCGCTTCCTCATCGTCTCCAACGACCAGGAGCGACAACTGCTGGTTCAGTGCTTCCAGTTGCCGCACCAATATCCTTCCTCCGAAGGCCGCCATCTCCTGGCGCACGAGGAGGTCAGTAGGAGGCATGCCATCTGCCCCGGTTGCGAATGAGCCACTCCTGCGAATTCACTTCCTTCTGTCCGTCGGTCTCGACGCGCTCGTAGTGACCGGTCGGCAGCATGCGCCTCGCCTTGGTGTTGTCGGCCAGGTGGACCCTGAGGATCTCCTCCAGGATCACTTTGCGGATATCCTTGTCCAGAACGGGGAAGAGCACTTCCACGCGGCGATTGAGGTTGCGAGGCATCATGTCGCTGGAGCCGAGCAACATCTCTTCCTCCCCGCCATTGCGGAAGTAATAGATGCGCGAATGTTCCAGGAAGCGGCCGACGATGCTCGTCACCGTGATATTCTCGCTCAGTCCCTTGATACCGGGCAGGAGGCAGCACATGCCCCTCACGTTCAGATCGATCTTGACGCCGGCCATGGAGGCGCGGTACAATGCCTTGATCACATCCTTGTCCACCAGGGCGTTGAGCTTGAGGGCGATGTAGCCGTCGCCGAAAGCGCGCTGCCTCTCCGCCTCCTTCTCGATGCGGGCGATGAAACCGGTCTTGAGGGAATGTGGCGCCACCAGGAGCCGTTTGTAGTCGGTCTTGTTGCTGTAGCCCGTGAGCGCGTTGAAGAGATCGCTGACGTCCGCACCTATGTCTTCACGCGCCGTGAGATAGCCGATGTCACCGTAGACGCGTGAGGTGCTGGAATTGTAGTTGCCGGAGGAAAGGTGGCAGATGCGCACGATGCCCCCCTTGGTCTTGCGCACGATCAGACATAGTTTGGCGTGCACCTTGAGGTCGACGAGGCCGTACACCACGTGCACGCCTGCATGCTCCAGTGCCTTGGCCCAGACGATGTTGTTCTCCTCATCGAAGCGGGCCTTCAGCTCCACTAGAGCGGCGACGCCTTTGCCGTTCTCGCGCGCCTCGATAAGGGCATCGACGATCGGTGAGTGCTTGTCGATGCGGTAGAGGGCGATCTTGATCGCCAGCACGTCCGGGTCCACCGACGCCGCCTTGAGAAGTGACACCACCGTCTGGAACGAATCGTAGGGATGGTAAAGGAAGTAGTCCTTGTCCTGGATCGCGCTGATGATCTTCTTCTCGTCCACGAGCGCCGGCGGTGCGGTCGGCAGGAAAGGGGCGTCCTTCAGGTCGGGGCGGTTCAGCGACCACAGCTGCCACATGTCCACCATGCTCAGCGGCGCTTCCGTCTGGTAGACCATCGAGGCCTGCAGTCCCATCTTGGTGGCGAAGAGCTCCATGAGCCGCTCCGGCATACTGCTGTCCACTTCGAGGCGGCAGGGGGCGCCGACGCGGCGTGCCTCCACGCCGTCCTCGACGGCGGTTATGAGGTCCTCCGCCTCATCCAGTTCGATCTCGATGTCCGCGTCCCGGGAGATGCGGAAGAGGTGGGACGCGACCACTTCCATGCCGGGGAAGAGGAGGTCCAGGTTGCTGGCCACCAGGTCTTCCAGCATGACGAAGTGCAAACTCGGAGCTTTACGGCGGTCCGCCTCGTCCTCGCCGGTCACCGGAACGAAGCGCGGGAAGAGCGTGGTCGGCACCTTGATGCGTGCCAGGCGTTCCTTGCCATGGGGGTCACGGATGACCACGGCCAGATTGAGGCTGAGGTTAGAGATGAAGGGGAATGGGTGCGCCAGGTCCAAAGCCAGTGGCGTAAGTGCAGGGAAGATGGTGTTCTCGAAATAGGAGCGCAATGACTGGCGGTGCTCCTCCGCTAGTTGACAGCACCGTTCGATGTGAATGCCCGCTTGGGCCAGGTCCGGCAGGATCTCTCCCTGCCAACATGCAGACACCTCGTCGAGGTGCGGCGTGATCTCGGCGCGCAGCACCCTCAGCTGCTCCAGCGGCGTCATCTTGTCCGGGGGGACCTCCAGGGCACCCTTGCTCAGCTGGCGCCTCAGGCCGGAGACGCGGATCATGAAGAATTCGTCCAGGTTGCTGCCGCAGATGGCGAGGAACTTGACCCTTTCCAGGAGGGGGTGGTTCTTGTCCCTGGCCTCCTCCATGACGCGATCGTTGAAGCGTACCCACGCTACCTCGCGGTTCAGGTAGAGGGCGGGATCCTCGAGCAGGACCTCTGCTGGAACTCCTTCCTCGAGGCGCTCGGTGAGCTCCTCAGGCCTGACCTTCTTCTTGCGCTTCTCCTTCGCCTTGACCAAGGGGGCGCATTCCCTATCGGACATGTGCTTCACACCCTTCTCCTCCACTTCGATGCCCCGCGATCCCATGCTATAGCAGCATCCTCCTCGGCAATATATATCCAGCGTCATTTCTTTCTAGCCGCACCGATGGCTGGAGCGCCTCTCCCGTGATTCAGAAGTTATTAGTAGGTTGATGTTATTGAGAAGAATTCACGCAGGGGTAGCCAAGCTTGGCCAACGGCGCTGGATTCAGGGTCCAGTCCTTAGTGGTCCAAGGGTTCAAATCCCTTCCCCTGCACCATTTTAACTATCCAGACTTCCATCTGTTCTTTTCAATTCAATGGAGAAACTGCTTGCTGGCATCCATCGCCTTTGAAAGACCGCTCCCGTGGTTGGTTCGGAAGGCCGCCCCCCAAGACATTGATGCCATGTTGTTTCATTCCAGCGAAATGCGGATATGCAAAGGCAGGTGAGGATGAATAAGAAGCCGTTGTTCTACGCCATCCTTTCCGGCGTCCTATTCGGGATAAGCGCTCCGGTGGCGAAGCTGTTGGTCCAGGGCATGCCCCCGGTGGCGCTGGCAGGCCTACTCTATCTGGGGGCGTTCCTCGGTCTCTTCGTCTTCACGCTCCTCCGGAAGGCGGCATCTCCGCACGGCGTGGTCAAAGCCACTCCCTTGGAGAAGAAGGACCTCCCTTGGCTGGCCGGGGCCATACTGGCCGGCGGCATCGTGGCCCCCATCGCCATGATGACCGGTCTGACCATGGCCTCCGGGTTCTCCACCTCGCTCTTGTTGAACCTCGAAGGAGTGGCGACCACGGTCCTGGCGGTCCTGGTCTTCGGCGAGTTCGCTGGAAGACGGCTATGGTTCGCCCTGTCCTTCATGACGGTAGCAAGCATATTCCTTACTTGGAATCCAGAGCAGGGCGCAGCGAGCTTCACGGGTCCCCTTCTCATCATCCTGGCGATGTGCTTCTGGGGCCTGGACAACAATCTGACCCGGCATATCTCCCACAAGGATCCCGTTCGCATCGCCCAATTGAAAGGCCTCTTGGCCGGGACCACCTCCCTGGGTCTGGCCGTGCTGCTCGGATCGCAGATCCCCTTGGACATGACGATACTATACGCGTTCGTCCTGGGGGGCCTGTGCTATGGTCTTAGCTCGATGCTCTTCATCAAGGGATTGGAGGGGCTGGGATCGTCGAGGACGGGCGCACTGTTCAGCCTCGGCCCCTTTGTCGGCGCCGTGCTGTCCATTCTGATCTTCGGAGAGTCGCTGACCTGGGGGCTGGCCCTGGCCTCCATCCTCATGGTGCTGGGAGTATGGATGATGCTGAGCGAACGACACGATCATGAACATCATCATGACCGCGTCACGCACTCCCATGTGATTCGACCGGACGTGCATCACGAGGATCTGATCAACGTGAATCCGCTTGGTTCCGATCCCCATGAACATACGCATGAGCCGAAGACCCATAGCCACGCCCATTGGCCTGACCTGCATCACCGGCATAAGCATTAGGGGCCGCTCGCCCGCGGTTCAGAGGTCCGTCAGCGATAGGGTCTGGCCCGGCTCCATGGGCTCGATCCTGAGGCCCGGGACATCCCCTAGGATTCGGGCGAGCTCGGCCGGCTTGGTGGTCATATTGTGCATGGGGATGACCACTCGGGGGGAGATCGCCTTCGCGGCCAATGCCGCGTCATTGACATCCATCGTGTACTTGCCGCCGATGGGTAGGAACGCCACGTCGACCTTGCCGAAGTTGGACATCTCAGGAATATGGTCTGTGTCTCCGGCGTGGTAGATGGTCTTTCCGCCGACCGTGACCAGGTATCCAACGCCCTTGCCGCGGCGGTGGTATATCTTGCGCATATTGTATGCCGGCACGGCTAGAACGCTCACCTGGCCGAACTCGACCCTCTGCCCCGCTTCGACCACCTTCACATCCTCACCGATCTTATTGGCGGGCTTCCTGGGAGAGATGACGGCCGTCCCCGGCTTCCTCAGGGATCTGATGATGTCCCGGCCCCAGTGATCTGTGTGGGAATGCGAGATCAGGATCACGTCCGCCTTCCTAGCGAGCTCCAGGTCCACGCTGGGTCCCAGCTTCTTCTGGTACTTCTCGGGGAGGGGGTCGAAGATCAATCTGACCCCATCAACATCGACGCCGAACCAGGCATGTCCGAACCATTTGATTTCCACGGCATCCCTCACTTCATGTAGGTAAGGTGTCCGGGCCTCTCATAAATCCTCTCAGAGCGGCCTCTGCCCGCACAGCATGGCGAAGATGCCGTGCTTGTGAATGCAGTCGACATCTTTGAATCCGGCCTGTTCTAGCATCCTCAGCTGCACCGGCATCGCATCGAGGAGCGCGTGGTGCGCCGGCACCTGGTGGTGGCCATAGATGATCTCGTCGACGTTGATCTCGACGCCCTGCGAGGCGGCCTGGCGCTCAGCCCATTCCTTCCACAATTGGATGTACCATTCTTCTAATCCTGCGGGCGGCAGCATGGTGTCGATGTTGATGAACCAGCCTCCCGGGCGGAGCGCCTTCAGCACCCAGGAGTTCAGCATCGCTTTCCCGTCGCGGGGAAGATGATGGATCGCCAGGGAGGACACGATGAGATCGTACTGTTCTTCTGGTCCGCTCTCCACCATCTTCTCGAAGGTGGTGCGGACGAAGCGCACTTTCTCGTAATCCGCGAGCAGGCCCCGCGCCGCCGTCAGCATGTCCTCGGAGGCGTCAAGGCAAGTAACGCGCATCTCCGGATCCCGTTCTAGGAGCACTTGGGCATAGGGGCCGCAGCCGCAACCGAGGTCGAGGGCCTCGACGCATCCTTTCCCCCTCAAGAACCGGTCGTAGAAGGAACCTAAAAGCGCCTTGACCGTCTGTCTCTCCATGATCTGGATGTCCGCTATGCGCAGATAGCGGGCCACAAATTCTTCGTCCGTCCACTGTGAAGCTGAGAATCCATCCATGTTCGAACACCTAATCCTCGCCCTCGCGGGGCTGTTTGTGCGATTCATTGATGACCGCCAGGAATGAGGCGGCCATCAGGGCCATGATGAAGTAGCTGCTGACCGCCTCCAAAATAGCTAGCAGCGTGCCCGGCCCCTTCGGCACCAGACTTACGAAACCCAAGGTGGAGAAATCGAGGCCGCTCATGTACAGTACGTCTAGGAAGCCGACGTTGACCTGGCCGGCGGGATCGAACCAGGCGTTGAGCCAGTAGGCCGTCCCAAAGGTGAATATCATGAGGAAGACCGCAGTGAAATAGGCAAGAACAAGGTAGATCCCCCCCACCTGAACATGCTGATAGCGTCCCCTGCACAATATGAGCTGCAGCAGCATCATGATGATCAGAATGACCGGGAGAACGGTCAGCACGGTACTGGTGAGGTTAACGATCTGGCTCAGGCTGCTGTTGTTCAGGAGCGCCACGACCATGACGACGGCATATAGGCCGAGCGGCGCTGCCGAGATCTTGAGGATGAGCACCCCCGTCCTGCGCTCAGCCCCCTTGAGCTTTCGGTTGAACAGGACCATGGCCAGCAGCGTCAGGAGGTAGATCGTCACCAGCATGCTGGCGCTGACGGTGGTCTTGGCCGGATGGATGCCCATTTCCTCGGGGCCGCTCGTGAAAGGGATGATCAGGCACATTATGAAAAAGATCGCCAGGACGGCCTTCGCAGGCCAGGATGCCTTGAGCAGGAAGTTGTGAAAGTAACCGATGGCCCCCGGGTCCTGGAGCAGATCGAGCTGGACGGTCATGGCAACCTTCTCACCCAGAGAGCTATGATGACTTAATACTCACTCCGTGGGCGTCTTGATGATGGGCATCGCTCGAGCGCATCCAGATGTTCGGAACATGAGAATGCGGCTCTAGGGCCTCTCTGGGCCGGACCGCTGTTCTATAATACTCCCTAATTAGGGATAATGATTGTGCCGATTTCTGCAATGAATTATATATGCCAGCAATACTTAGAAGTTCCGTTCTTTAGGGAGACTTTTATTCTGTTATTACCGATTTGTTCAAGTAGCCATCCCTGCCCTCGCAATATCGCCGGTAGTTGGAGACCTTCCTAGCTTCCCTTGCAAGGGCCTCGAAGACCCACTCCAACATCAAAACCCATCTTCCTTCTCTGCGGGGCGATCGTCCGCTCCGGTCGATTCGAGCAATCTCTTATCGCCGTCAATGAAAAGAGATCGGTAATGGCAGAACCTGCGTTAGCTTTCGAGCTTGAACGACCAAGTGCGTTATGAATTTGCAATCCATTAGAAATCGATGCCCTGGCTGGCCTTTGCGTTACCGGTCTCCCATGCGCAAATGATACCGCCTTATTAACTGCCACCTCCTTCAGGGCGTCATGCGTGCCATTGTCATCTATGACTCCAAGCATGGCAATACGGAGCAGATAGCGCAGGCGATCGCTGCAGGGGTCGCGGAAGCGGGAGTGGCGGTGGAGTGCCGCAAGATTTCTATGTCCAGTGAAGAGGACCTGCGTGGCATCGATCTGTGGGTCCTTGGCTCCATGACCCGATGGGGCGGCGCGCCTTTCGTGCTCCGAACGTTGCTCAAGAATGGCTTGAAAGAAGAGGGCACCAAGAGCAAGCGCGGGGCGGTCTTCGACACTCGCTACGCCAACATGGCCAAGGGCGCGGCGGAGAATCTCGCGGCCATCTTTGCCAAGTCGGGGGTGGAAGTGATCGGCGCAGAGCATTTCACCGTCGCCGCCCTGAAGGGGCCGCTCCTCGAGGGGGAGGCGGAAAGGGCCCGCGCCTACGGCGTCAAGCTGGGCCGCAAGCTATCAGCTTGAGCAGACCGGTTCAGGTCCATCCTCGACCGGCGCCTCGACGCTCATCGTGATCAGCAGGATGAGCGCGACAGCGATGAACACAGAGGCGCACATGAATACTGCCCAGTATCCGAATGCAGCGCCTACTATCCCACCGATGATGCTCCCCACTATGGTGCCCACTCCCTGCACTGAATGGTACATGCCCAATGACTGCGACCGGAAGCTCTTGAAGGCCATCTGCGAGACCAATGCACTGCCGGCGACGCTGAGCCCCGCCCAGCAGATGCCGGCCAAGGCGTGCAGCCCCAGGAAGATGACGAAGAGCAGAATGAAACTGGGGTGGAGCAGTGTCACGAGGAAGAAGGCGGGGAAGATGAAGATGCGGGCGGCGAACGCGGCCATCTGCACCCTCTTGCCCCCCTTGGCGGCGATGATCCTTCCCATCAGGGAATATGTCAGAGCGGAGGCGATGGAGGAGGCCAAGTAGACGATGAAGACCTCGGGGTTGCTGAACCCTTCCTGCTTAGAGAGGAAGACGGGTAGGGCCACATAGAAGGAAAGGAAACCGCTGAAGGCCAGGAAGATCATCAGATAGTAACGGCGCAGGTTGCTGGGAAAGTTGTGGGCCTGCATGTTCTTGGCGCTGACATGCGCGATATATAGGACACGCTGCGGCATGTAACGTGCTCTCTCAATGAAGCTGACCTGGACATTTCCTATGTCCTCCGCGGTGACACACTCGCGCTTCACTTGGGCGTCCGGTTCCTTGATCCACCACATGGCCAGGAGCATCGAGACCAGGGAGAGGCCGGCGGCGAGCATGAACAGGGCGCGGGTCGAGGTGACATCATTGTTGGTGGACGGAAGCAGGAGCAGCCACAGCGTTCCGATCGCCAGGCCCAGGACCCAGCCGATGCCACCTATCTTGCTGAAGTCGCCCAGGCGGCGGGGCCATTCTTTCTTATCGAACGATTCGAGCACCAGGACCGTGCCGACCGGGGCGATGGCCGCCCCCAGCAATCCGAAGAGGAAGTTGGCGATGAGATAGGAGGGCACATTGGTGGAGATCCCCATCATGAACAGTGCCAGCGCCATGCCGACGAATCCCATGAGGACGAACGGCTTGCGGCGGTGCAACGTGTCCGAGAGATTGCCCCAGATGATATTGGCGGGCACGGCCGCCATCGACGTGACGGCGGTGATCAATCCGACATCGGCGACGGTGCCCCTCAATCCGTTGGTGATGAAGAGCGGGATGAGCGGGCTGGTGCTTCCCCCCGAAATATTATACGGGAAGAATGAATAATACCATTTCTCTTTGGCATCGCCGTGCTTTCCCATCCGATGACGTAATAGGGAGAGCCGATATCAATTCTTGCTCAGCCCATGCCGATGAGGACCGCCAGTAACAGCAATCCGACCACCGTCGCGGATATCAGCATGAAGCGGCGGTCCCTCTCCCGGGTCGCCATGGCTAGCACGGCGAGCACGCGCAGGAACGGGGTAGCCACCAAGACGATGATGCCCAGGTCGATCAGCGCGTTCGGGTCCCCGGCCATGATGGCGGACGGGATGTCGAAGGGATTGAGGCCGGAAGTGGCAAATGGTTTCCCCGAGAGGGTGAGCCACAGCAGGCCGCCCACCATGCAGGACATGGCTATGGCCACTCCGAAGACGAGGATGACCCTCGCCACCTTGTTCAGTCGTTCCGGGGTCATAGGGCGGTCCCCCAGAGGCCCAAACCCTTGAGCAGCATCAGCGCGGCGATGCACAGCACCAGTATGGCGAACGCTCGCCTTAGGCCTCGTCCTGTGGAGCGCTTGTTCATCCTCGTGCCGACCATCGCTCCGAAGAAGACGCCCACAGCCACCGTGGCCGCGAGCCAGGGCACTATCAATCCGTTGGCATAGAAGATAATGGCACCGGAGAGCGCCGTGACGCCGATCATGAGGTTACTGGTGGCCGCCGCTGCTTTCATGGGAACGCACATGCAGGTGTTCATCACCGGTACCTGGATCGTGCCGCCGCCGACCCCGAGCATGTTCGACAGAGAACCGGCGAAGAAGGAGGCCAACATCCCCTTTCTTAGGCCGGTCACGCCGTAGGCCACCACCTTACCTTCATTATCCTTGTAGGAACAGGAGAGGTCCAGTCCGGATTCGCAGGTCGTCACCGCTAGGGTCCGCTCCGGCCTTAGCATCATATACAGGGCCGAATAGACGAGAATGGCCGCGAACAATAGGGCCAAAACGGTCTGGTTGAGGTAGACGGCGACCATCGCCCCGACGATGGCGCCGGCCGTCGTGGCCGTCTCCAGCGTCATGGCCAGCTTGACGTTCACTAGTCCCTGCTCCAGATAGCGTGCCGCCGACCCTGTGGAGGAGGCGATGATACCCACGAGCGAGGCACCGACCGCCTCTTGCATGCTGAAGCCAAGCGCGAGCGTGAGCGCCGGCACGATAATGATGCCTCCACCCAGGCCGAAGGTGGCGCCGATGACGCCGGCGAGGAAGGAGAAAATGACGATGACCACCGCCATCAATGCATCCAAGGCAGCACCAGTACGCCTAGCGATGCCATCCCGGCCTAGATAACCGTTCCCGCGTTGTCCGCAAGATCGATGTGGCCTCAGTCCGACCGCACCTGGTTCCTGCCCACCATGTCGCGCGGGCCAGCGATGACCCGCAGCGCCTTGGGCAGGACGACATACTCCACCTCCTTCATGGTGCGCGTGAAGAGCTCGCCATCCACGTGGAAGGAGATGTCATGGTTGGCCGACACCTTCAGCCAAGGGGACTGCTTCTCCTCCACTTCCTCGGCGTTGATCCAATTATCCGGACCCGGCGCCTTCTTGGCCATCTGGAATATCTTGATGAGCCTGGAGCGAGAAGCTTGGCGTGCGTAGACGAAGGTGATCATGCCATCAAAAAGGTCGGCCGATGGGGTGAGGTAGAAACCAGCGTCGTTCGGTGTCTTGCCCAGAGTGACGAGGCACAGGTTCTCTTGGCAACTGCCACCTTCCCATTCCAGCTTCATGTCCCAGGAGGGGTGCTCGATCAGGGTGGAGAGCGCGGCGATCTGATATCCCGTCATTCCCTTGAAGATGTACGCATTTGCCTGGCCAATGGCCGCGATGGATACGATACCGATGGAGGAGTTGATGATGAAGAAGCGCGACTCGCCCTTGCTGCGGGCACAGCAGATGTCGATGACCGATTCCAAACCGTTCTTGATTATGCTAGCTGATGTTTCGATGTCCACATGATGGCCGAGCCCTTCCGTCAGATCGTTGGCGGTGCCCAGGGGGATCACGCCCAGGGGCACCTCGATGCCCTCGCTCTTGGCTCGCATCAGGCCGTTGACGACCTCATTGACCGTGCCATCCCCGCCTGCGGCAATGATCGGTGAAAACCCTTCCTTGGCGGCCTGGTAGCCGAGCTCGATGCCGTGGCCGGGGCGCTCCGTGCGGCGCAGGATGAAGTCGACCCCCTCTCGGAGCAGCGCCTGCTCCGCCCGAGGCCAATTCTTCTCGGCCTTGCCTTGATGGGCCATGGGGTTGAGGATGACACAGGCGCGCATTTTGGATAAGTGATGTGATGATGGTTTATGTATGTGGTGGTAACCACATCCAGCTACTGCAGACGGGTGGTGAACCTATTCCAGGGGAAGACGGACCGCCCTGCGAGCGCGCATGTGATACGTATTTCTCCAAGGAAGACTTCTGCCCCATCATGGCCCTCATACTCGTCCGCTACGCCGAGGTAGGTCTCAAGAGCCGCGCAGTGCGGCGCCGCTTCGAGGCCATCCTCATAGAGAATATGATGGGCCTGCTTGCGCACCGCGGCGTGGAGGCACTGGTGCGCCGCGACAATGGTCGCATCTTCGTGGAAGCGGAGGATGCGGTCCGCGCGGCCGATGCTGTGCTGCACGTCTTCGGCGTGGCCTCCGTCAGTGAGGTCATATCCTGCGGCAGCGGCATGGAGGAGATGCGAGAAGTGGTGGCAGGCTATTCGCGCTCCGTGCTGGCGGACAAATCCACCTTCAAGATCAGGGCACGCCGCTCTGGACAGCATGCATATACCAGTATGGACGCGCAGGCCTCGATCGGCGAGGCGGTGTTGTGGGCCAACGAGGATCGGGGCATCACGGTCGATGTCCACGATCCGCACAAGGAGATATTCGTGGAGATCCGCGACGCCGTGGCCTATATCTTCTCCGACTATCAGCCGGGACCAGGGGGACTCCCCATGGGGAGTCAGGGTCGCGTTCTAGTGGTCCTAGAGGATGAGAAGGATGCCGTGGCGGCCTGGTTGATCATGAAGCGCGGGTGCAAAGCTATCGCGGTCGGCAAGGAAGGCTCCACCGCGGTCGATGTGCTCCGCCTGTGGGATCCGTTGATGAAATGCATCCCCGCGCATGAACTGGGGCCGGCCTTGCAGAAACACAAGGCCTCCGCCGTGGTCTACGGATACGGCGTGCAGGACATCGCCCTGATGAGGTCCTTGCACCTCCCGGTGCCGGCCTTCTACCCCATTGTCGGGATGGATGGCGAGGAGATCGCCAAGCGCCTTGCCAGTATCAAAAAGTGACGAGATAGGGGCGGCCCCCTCGGAATCCCGGTCTGGCTTCCTATCTATTTATAGGGGATTGTGCGCATCCGAGGCCTGTGCCTGAATTTACGCTCAACTTCCATTCTCCACTATTGCCTCATGTGGTGGTGGCGAAGGCTTGGCAGAAGGGCATTTTCGAAGGCTGGAAGGTGCTTGAGCACAATCATGGCCTCTCGGTCACCATACGCGAGCCGCTGGGGCCCACTGCCCAAGGTATGGTCGTCAGTGTTTCTGCGGAGCCTGAGGACATGGGTTCCCTGGTGCAACTGAAGATGCACGTGGACGTGGGCAACGCCCGCAGCTTGGCCTATCTACAGAGGAAAGCCGAGGAATTGCGGGATATCCTGCTGCGTTGACTATCCCCCTTCCCATTGCTTGCAGCGCGTTGGATGGTCGTTCTCGTTGACCTTCTTCTTGGCGACCCCCATCGCTCGGACCATTTCCCGCTTGAGGTCCTGCCCCCTCCCCCTCCGAGCAGACTCATTTCCGTGACGTTGCAATCCCCAGGGGGGCATCCCTTCAGCGCCCTGGATCCATTCGACAGCGCTCTAGGTGATACTATTCTTGAATGCAAAGGACCATCAAGACGGAGCCATGCGATCGAAAAGTGAAAAATGAGGAAAGGGTTTGGAAAGATGCAATTCGCCTGAGGGCGGATCACTTGATGTGGTGCAGCTTCGCACGCACGGAGGGCCTGGCATTCTCGGCGCCCTTGCCCTTCCAGCGCATTCCCCTGCCCTTCTTGCCGGCGGAGGTGAGGCCTCTGTACACCCTCTTCTTGTGCTGCTTCTCGCAGATCCAGCCCAACTGCTTGTCGGTGATGATGGCCGGGTGGTGCTTGTCGACCAGGATGACCTCGTACCAGAAGTGCTTCCCGTCTTCTCCGACCCAGTAGGAGTTGAGGACCTCAAGGTTGGTGTAGTGGCGAGCGGTACGTTCCTCGGCAATGCGCTTGATGCTCTTGCCCATGGTGATCTTGTTCATACCCTCGCGCTTCGGCCTTCTTCCCTTCTGCTTCATCTTGCGCTTCTGCAGACCGCCCTTGCGGACCTTGGCGCGGACGATGATGATGCCCTGCTTGGCCTTGTAGCCGAGAGCGCGGGCGCGGTCCAGACGGGTCGGACGCTCGATGCGGCTGAAGTTCTCCTCCCGCCTCCAAGCGATCAGGCGCTCGAACATGAGGTCGCCGACATAGGACTTGTCGGGGACGTTCCATGCCTCGGCAATGAACTTGTACATGCTCTTCCCGGACTTCTTGCTGATGACCGGGGCTTCCGTTTGAGAATTCTGCTCGGCGTCTGCCATGTTGACCACCGGCGCCCTTAGGCGCCTTGGGATTCACCCCTTGCAGGGCACATATCCCGTAGCGAAGCATTGCCTCGCTGTCTCCGTCAAAAGAATGACCTTATTTAAACATTGGTGCCCTGCGCCCTAGGTTCCATGGCGTACCAGAGGAGCAGCAGCGCGCCTGCGGTGATGAATGCGGCGGACACCAGTGAAAGCATCCAGCCCAGCTCGCCCCCGTAGGAGGCGGAGGTGAAGAGCCCTTCGTAGCTGCCCCAGAATCCGAACTGGAAGTCTATGAACGGGACGAGTGGTTCCTGGTTGATGGAGATGGGCAGGAAGTGCATGAAGGCCAAGGGTCCGGCCCAGGCCAGGAGCGTGGCCGTTCCGGCCATGGCGAGGCCGATGCGCCGGTAGCGCACGACCGCGGCCGCCGCTCCTATGAACGCCAGGAAGGCGGTTGCCAGGACGGCGATCAGGTAAAGCTGGAGCGCGCCCTGTTGTGCCGTAGAGAGCTCGGATATCGGCTCGTAGGTCTGACTACCTGGATATGCATACGAGACATCCCAGAAGCGCAGGCTGACCGTTATCTTGACGTCGGGCAGGAGGGGCGATGTCGCCTGCACTTGCCAGAGCGGCTGTGTCGAGGCCACCAGGAGCAACACCGCACCGATCGCCAGCAACACCAAGGCCGTCCTCTGCCCCCACTTCGTGCCCTTGCTCTCGCCATCCTTCAGTTCTTCCATTGATGCACCCTACATGAAATCGTCGAGGGTCAACTTCTTGTCCGTCTTCTTGACCTCTTCCCTCTTCAGGGTGGCCGGTTTGTCCTCGTCGAAGTTGGAGTCGAAGAGATTGCGCTGCTGGTTCCCGCTCATCAGGGACTTCTCGTCCCAGCCGAAGACCTCAGTGACGCGGGCCACGGTCTGTGCCACTCTTTTTGCATAGTATCGGTAGTCCGGGGTGGCCGTATAGGGCCGACCGGAGACGTAGGGTTCCAGCTCCTGTGGCGTCTTATTGGAATCGGTCACCACCCAGGACACCTTCATGCCCGGGACGAATTCATAGCCCATTGCCTGCAGTTTGCGGGCTGTCTGCACCGGCGCCTGCGAATCTGGTGTGGCATACTGGTTGAAGGGGCGGCAGCCTTTGGAGATCACAAGCTTTTCGACCGGTATCTTGCCGGCCAGCGTCTCCTGCACGATGCGCCGCGCCTCCTTGACCGCGTCGTCCGTGTTGCCGGAGAGCACCTTTTCGAACACGGTCATGAGCGTCTCTGACTGGAGGTCGAAGGAGTCGGTGCGCCGCACTTCGTAGCCGCGGATGACCAACTCTTCCTTGGGCCAGATCATGCGGCCGACATACCTCTTCTTCTTGCCGTGCGAGAAGAGCGGTTCCATGATCTTCTCGAATTCCAGGCTTCCGCCCTCCTTCGAGAATCGCTCGGCCGTGTTGTGGCCGAATCTCTTCGCACCTTCGATATCATGCGCCGGGCTCTGCACGAAGACCGAGTCGGTATCGGAGTAGATGACGTGCTGTCCTTCCTCTTCGAGTTGGTGGATGATGCCCTTCGTCGTCTCCCTGGCGAAGGCGGTGATGCTGCTGCCGATGTTCTTGTCGGTGAAACGATAGAAGGAGGAGGCGAAGACCCCGTAGAAGGCATTCATGAGGACCTTGACGGCCTGCTGCAACCCATCGTAGTAGTGGACCTCCTCCTTGCTGGTCGCCTCACGCATCCTCTTCTTGGTGAGGTCCCTCTCCTTCATCAGGCCGTTCAGTATGCGCGGTAGGATACCTTCCTTGACGTTCTTGTCCAGGAAGTGGACCCCCGTGGGCGAGACCGTGGTCCCGTTCGGGTTGAGCGTGGTGAAGCAGATATTGCGGGAGATGATGATCGACGGGTACATCGACTTGAAGTCGAGCACGCATACCCAGTGATAAAGGCCCGGCTCGATCTCGTGCACGTAGCCCCCTTCGATGGCATCGTCCTCGTCCTTGAAATTCCTGGTCAGCGGCACGGCCACGCGCGGATGCTGCCTATCAGCGGCGCGGATGAGAATGGAGTCGATGAGCATCGAATTGCGATTCTTTAGGATGTCATCCATGGGCAGCTTGCTGACGGTGGCGAGGTCGGCCACGCGACGCATCCGGCCCAGCTTCTCCAGGATACGGCCTGATAGTTCGGCATCGCGCGTACAATACAGTATGCACTTGGCCTGGTCCTTTTCCCATTCTTCGTCCATGCGGCGTGGGTCCACATCCAACTTCGTTTCCCCGCCCAGCAGCTGCATCGAGACCCAGTTCAAACTCTCCTGTTTGGGCTTAAGGTCCATCTTGACCGCCCACCACACGTCGACGATCATCCGTCCTGGGATCATCCAGGCGAAGCGGTCGCCCTCGCGGGAGCGGCGGTCCAGGCGAGAGCGGTCCCTGCCCCAGGGCAACGAGATGCGCAGTTCCTGCGATCTCTTGTAGATGACCCTGAAATCGTAGCCTTCGATGTTGTAGCCGGATATGACATCCGGATCCTGCTTGGCGATGAAGGAGGTGAACTCCTCCAGGATCTTCCGCTCGCCTCCGCAGAAGCTGGCCGTGGCGATCTGTTTCTCGCCCTCAGTGACGACGGCGCAGATGGTGAGTATCCTTTTATTGAAGAAATCCTCGTTGTCCACATCCTCTTCGACCACGTCCTCGGTGACAAATTCTACCTTGTTGGTGCGGATATTCTTGAGCGAGTTCTCCACGTCAAAGGAGAGGATGCGCATGACCGGCGAGAACGGCGCCACTTCGTGGTACTGCTTGACATCCATGACGATGTCGGTGCCGTATTCTGCCTTGTGCGACGACTCTTCGCCCTCGGCCCTCACGCAGGAGCCCAGGTCCTGGTCGTAGATGTAGCGCAGATAGAATAGGATGTCTGCGGCCAGTACTTCGAAATGACCGCTCAGCTCGTCGCGCAGTTGTTTGACCTGTTTCGGAAGGCGCAGGACGACCTTGATGGCCGGTCGCACCTCGCCCTTGTGGAATAGGGGAGTGTCCACGACGCCGAGGACCTCCTTTCTGCATTCCAGCGCCCGGCGCAGTCGGTCGTCCGGCTGCATGACGAAACAGTAGGGGCGTTTTGCCTGCGGTTCCGGTCCACGGATCTCGTCGCGGAGGACGATGGACCTGCCTTCCCTCGTCTTTCCGTAGACCTCGACGATGATATCCTCTTCCGGAGTCGTCTTGTAAGTGGCAGAGATGATCCTCAGGTCCTCTTGCATTTCAGCCTCACTTTCTGGCCACGATGCTGATGACATCGCCGTCCTGGACGATGTAGTCATGACCAACGACGCGGTGGGTGCGGGCGTTGATGCCGCGGATGAAATGCTCTCCGAGGTCTGTATGCACTTTGTAGGCCATGTCCTTGGCGGTGGAGCCTCTTCTGATCAGGAACGCGTCCGGCAGCACACTACCGCCATGGTCGGTCCACCGGGTCTCATCTTCTACTGGGTACACGGTGATGAGGTCCAGCAGTCCGAACGCTGCCTTCTCTAGACAGGCTTGCACACCGGTCCCCTGCAGCCTGGTGACGTTCTGGTGAATATAGTCCAGCGCTTTCTTCTGACCTGCAGAGAGTTTGGCAGGGTCGTTGATGACGAAGGAAGGGCTTCCGGCCGCGTACTTGAGCAGACCGGCCTTGTTCGCCCTCTTCAGTGCCAGTTCCGACTCGGCGCACGTCGGTATGGTGATATAACCTGGAACGGTCGCCATCCTCTTCAGCAGTTCGGGCGAAGCAGCATCGGCTTTGTTGAGGGCAATGAGCGTCGGCTTGCTGATGCGGCGGATGTGGTCGGCGAGGCGCAGCATGTCCTCCTCCTTCCAGTGCATCGGGTTCTCTGGCATGGCGGATTCGCGCAGGGCGGCCTGCACCTGATTGAGGGTGACGCTGAGGCCGGTGAGTTTCCCGTGCACGATATCCTCCATCTTCAGGCCTTCGAGGTGCGCCTGGCGCGCGGACTTCTCGAAACCCTTCTCCAGGATGCCGCGGATCCATTGAGCTATCTCCCTCTCCAGGAACTTGACGTCGAGCATGGGATCATGGCTGCCCGCTGGCACCGTGACACCCTCCGCGTCCGTGGAGCCGGAGGCGTCGATGACATGGATGAACGCGTCCGCCTGGCGCAGGTCGTCCAGGAACTGGTTGCCCAGTCCCTTCCCCTGCCATGCGTCCGGCACCAGGCCGGCGACATCAAGGAGTTCGACTGGAACCAGTCTCACGCCCTCGTCGCAACCGGAGTTGCGCGGTGAGCATTTCACGCCCAGGTCAAGGTGGGGGCAGCGGGCGCGCAGGTATGCCATCCCCTTGTTGGGCTTGATGGTCGTGAACGGGTACGCGGCTATCTCCGCCTGTGCCATGGTCGCCGCGGAGAAGAAGGTGGACTTGCCGACATTGGGCTTGCCTACTATACCGATCTGCATCGCTATC
>CAZCNG010000021.1:8651-21426 GCA_964500045.1 uncultured Methanomassiliicoccaceae archaeon | reverse complement strand
GCTGATGAGGCTGCCGCTGCCCAATCCGGTGCAGGCGGAGGCGGCCATCGAGGCCGAGCTGGCCGCAGCGATCAACACCCTTGGCATCGGGCCGATGGGGCTGGGCGGGAACAACACCTGCCTGCGCGTCGCCCTGGAGACGGCGCACTGCCATACGGCCTCATTGCCGGTGTGCGTATCCTTCCAATGCTGGGCCTTCCGTCGGGCCTCGGCGCGCATCACGCCCGAAGGCCTGGTGCGCTTCGGTCAGGAGGGATTCTGATGCGCAAGCTGAGATCGCCCCTGAGCGAGGAAGTGGTCCGCTCGCTGCAGCTGGGCGAAGCGGTCAAATTGAGCGGCCCGGCTATCACGGCCCGCGACGAAGCGCACCTGCACGCGCCGGCCGAGGTGAAGCGCGGCAAGATGCCCTTCGACCTGGAGCGGGGCGTTCTCTACCACTGCGGCCCGGTGATGCGGCCGGAGGGGGACGGCTGGGTGGCCGTGGCCGCCGGACCGACGACCTCGGCGCGCATGAACTCGGTGGAACCGGAGTTCATCCGCACTTTCCGACCGGCCGCCATCATAGGCAAGGGCGGCATGTCAAGACCGACGGTGGAGGCCATGAAGGAGTGCGCCTGCGTCTACTTGGCTTTCACCGGCGGGGCCGCCGCCATCGGGGCCGAGGCCATCACCGAGGTGAAAGGCGTTCTATGGTTGGAATTGGGGATGGCCGAGGCGGTCTGGAGCCTGGAACTCTTCGAGCTCGGGCCGCTGATCGTCGCCATCGACGCCCATGGAAATTCCATGTACGAGAAGGTAGCGGAGGAGACGGAGCGTAACCTGGCCGCGGCCAAGCAACGGCTCTAGTCTTCTTTCTTCACTTCTTCGAGAGGCGCGTTCTCTTCCATCTTGGCCATCAGTTCAGGCTTCTGCGCCAGTCGGAAGACCATGTAGATGGCCACTATCATGGTGAGGATCGCCAGGATGAGGCCGATGACCATTAGGGAGTGGGCTAGATCATAGCCGAAAAGGTATGTGCTGGGGTTGGTGACGCTGCGGTCCAGTTTGGCGTCGAAGGTCTTCGCCTCATAGGGATTGAAATTCATGGTGTAGCTCTGCTTCTGATACCCGGCCTTGCTGTAGGTCAGGGTATAGGAGTCGGCCGGGATCCGCTGCAGCGAGTAGTGGCCGCCCGCATCGCTCGTCGTCTGCGCGCTGAAGTCCGTGGAGGACAACTCGACGACCACGCCCTCCAATACCGTGGTACCATCGGCCATGGTCGTCTTGCCGGAAAGGGAAGCGGGCTGCTCCTCCAGACTGAAGTTGATGGAAGTGGACGCGTCCGGCTTGACGACGATCACGCCGAGATAGCTGGAGGTGTTGTACCCCAACTTGAAGGCCTGCCCGGAATAGGACCCTGGCTGCATTCCTGAGATGGCGTACTGCCCGAACGGATTCAGCGAGATGGCGGTGTAGGTGCGCACGCCATCGCTCAGCTGCACCGTGGCCCCGTACACGGGCGTGGTGCCGTTGGTGACGAATCCGCCCACGCCGCCTGGCAGTGCGCTCATGGTGAAGGAAAGGAGGACCCCGTCGCTTCCCACCACGATGCCGCGGTAGCTGATATTGGACGTATATCCAGTGAGCGTGGCGAGGACATCGTAGGTGCCGCTCGGAAGCGTGATGTTGTACGCACCGATCAGATCGCTGCTGCCGACATATTGGTCAGGACCGGTGCTGTTCTGCATCGTAATGTTGACGCCGGCCAAGGGGGCGCCCCCCGCCAGGACGACCGTGCCCGCCGCAAAGGTATCTGGTGCTGCGCCGAGGGCCGTGGCGGGGACCGCCGCGGCGAAGAGCAGGAACAAGACTACCAGGACAAGCGCGCGCATGGTTCGGATGATTCTCCGTGGCACTATAATACTTGTCTTGTGACCTTCCCTCTGACCACCAGGTCCTAACAGCATCCGCGGACGATTCTTCCCGTTCTAGCTCAAGGCGTCACCGTCTTGACCTTGCGTCTTCTCTCTTTCCTCGGCTCCCGCAGCTCCGGATGGAGCGGTCCGTTCGCGGTGACGGATGCCAACAGCATGACCTTGAATCCTTCCAGTGCGGCCGAAAGATGGCATGCCCGTCCGATCCAGTCGTCCAATTCCTTGGAGCTGACGGTCGTTCCCTGCGTCGAATGCAGGTACAGGTCCAGCACCGCATCTTTGCCGTGGATCTCATAGGCACGGTGCAGCGTCGCCCGCAGCACCTCGTCGGCGGTGGCGTCGTTGAAGCGCAGCGCCCGCACGAAGGTCCAGACGCCCCCGGCATCGTCCCCGTCCAGGAAGGCTGGCACGCCATCGGCTATGAGCTGATTGAGCATGGAGACGCCCACCAGCATGGAATCATCTCCTTCCAGTCCGGTGTAGGCCCGCAGCGGTGCCCTTCTCCCGTCCGCCACCAGCATCGCCAACGTCAGCACCGGGATCATCGGTCGGACCCGGGCCTGCAGCACCGAGCCGAGATACGCTAGGCGCGTCTCCATGGGCATGGTCTTGAGCGCGGTCGGACCGGCCGACAGCGGCTCCTCGTACAGGGCGGCGTGAGACACCTGCCATTCCATTTCCAGATACCAGCGCAGGTCCAGCCACAGCTCGTCGTCCATCTCGTCCAGCATATGGTGCAGGATGTGGGCGAACCCGGACAAGCTGTCTTCCAGCCCGTTCAACGGCACGCCTGCCGCCTTGAGGCTGGCCCGATACGCCTTGCGGCCCAACGCGGTCATCCTGTCCGGGTCCTCGACGTCCTTGAGCGCTTCCGACCATTCCCGAAGGGACATCCCCAGCCCCTGCTCCTCGATCTCGATCCACCTCATGGCAACCCAGGGATTCTATGGCCTTTGCACTGGCATAAATGTGGCGGCCTCTTGCAAGGACGTTGAAGAAAAATAGTAATAGGGCAAGAGGGGATTGAAGTCGATTTCACTAGAGGCCCAGCTGAATGCATAAGGTCACCAAGAAGGTCAGCAAGTCCGAACTGATGGGGATGATGGACCCCCTCATCGCCGAATGGTTCAGCGGGCGTTTCGCCGACCTCACGGAGCCGCAGTCCTACGCGGTCCCGGTCATTCATGAGCGGAGCAACGTGCTCGTGTCCTCACCCACGGGCAGCGGCAAGACGCTGACCGCGTTCCTTTCCATCATCAACGAGCTTTTCAAGTACAGCAAGGAGGGGAAGCTGGAGGACCGCATCTATGCGGTGTACATCTCCCCGCTGAAGGCGTTGGCCAACGATATCAACAAGAATCTGGAGCAACCGCTGAAGGAGATGCGCCAATTGGCGGAGGCGAAGGGCATGGCCTTCCCGGACATCCGGGTCGGGGTGAGGTCCGGAGATACTTCCCAGTCGGAGCGGCAGAAGCAACTGCGCCGCCCGCCGCACATCTTCATCACCACACCCGAGTCGTTGGCCATGGTGCTCACGGCACCGAAGTTCCGGGAGAAGTTCGCCAATGTGGAGTACCTCATCATCGACGAGATCCACGAGGTATGCGATTCCAAGCGGGGGGTGTTCCTTTCACTGACGTTGGAGCGGCTGCAGGCCTTCTGCACCAACAAGATCACCAGGATCGGGCTGTCCGCTACGCTGGCCCCCATCGAGGAGATCGCCGGCTACCTGGTCGGGACGGAAGAGGGCAAGATGAGGGAGGTCGGCGTCATCGAGGTGAAGACCAAGCGCGACCTGGACCTCAAGGTCATCTGTCCGACCGAGGACATCACCACGTTGCCGTACGAGATAGTGAACAACAAGATGTACGACCAGCTCAAGGAGATGGTCGACAAGCATGAGACGACCATAATCTTCACCAACACCCGCTCCGGCACGGAGAGCGTCGTCTTCAAACTCAAGGAACGGGGTCTGGAAAGCATAGAGGCGCATCACGGCTCGCTGTCCAAGGACACCCGCCTGGACGTGGAGGCCCGTTTGAAGGGCGGCGAACTGAAATGCGTGGTGTCGTCCACTTCCCTGGAACTCGGCATCGACATCGGCTCCGTAGATCTGGTCTGTCAGATCGGCTCCCCGAAATCCGTGGCCAAGGGATTGCAGCGCATCGGCCGCAGCGGCCACTCGGTCGGCAAGATGCCCAAGGGCCGCATGATGGTCTTCGACCTCGACGATCTGGTGGAATGTGCTGTGCTCTGCCGCGCCGCCCACGACCGCAACATCGACCGGGTCACGATACCGAAGAACTGCCTGGACGTCCTGGCGCAGAGCCTTGTCGGCATGTCCTTAGAAAAACGATGGGGCATCGAAGAGGCGCTGAAGGTGGTGCGCGCGTCCTGGTGCTACAAGGACCTGACCCTGGAGCAGTATATGTCCGTGCTTCGGTATCTCGGCGCCAAGGACGCCTTCGAGAACGTGTACAGCAAGATATGGCTGGACGAGGAGGAGGGCGGCTTCGGCAAGAAGAAGGGCGCCCGCATGATCTACTTCCTCAACCTGGGCACCATTCCGGAGGAGGCGGCCTACAAGGTCTTCAACGAGAAGGGTGCGATGATCGGCGACCTTTCCGAGAAGTTCGTGGAGCGGCTCTCTCCCAAGGACGTTTTCGTCCTGGGCGGAAGATCGTACGAGTTCGCCAGAGCGAAGGGCATGCGGGCCTTCGTGAAATCGGCGCAGGGCCGCAAGCCGACGGTGCCTTCGTGGACGGGCGAGATGCTGCCCCGTTCGTTCGATCTATCGATGGAAGTGGCCAAGTTCCGCGGCGAGATGAAACAGCGCCTCGAAGCGCCGGAGGAGGAGACGCTGGCGTGGTTGTCGAAGGACTTCTACATCGACCACGGCTCGGCCCGTTCCATCCTCTCCTATTTCCGCGAGCAGCGGGCGTCGTCCCGCATTCCGGATGAGAAGGAATTGTTGATGGAGGGGTACATCGATAAGGCTGGGAACAACTCGGTCATCTTCCATTTTCCGTTCGGACGGAGGGTGAACGATGCCCTGTCGCGCGCCTACGCCTTCAAGGTCACGGAGACCAGCGGCGCCAACGTCTCCGTGTCGGTGGTCGACGACGCCTTCATGATCACCTCGCCGCGCAAGCTGGATATGGCCACTTTGCGCACGCTGCTGCACGCGTCCGAGCTGGATGGCATCCTGCGCCGGGCGGTCAAGGATTCGGAGTTGTTCAAGCAGCGGTTCCGCCACACCGCGGCGCGTTCCTTCATGATACTGCGCAACTACAAGGGGCAGACGGTGTCGATCAACCGCCAGCAGGTCCGCTCCCAATACCTATTGGACATGCTGGAGGACGAGAAGTACCCCGTGATCGAGGAAACCTACCGGGAGGTGCTGGAGGACGTCATGGACATCTACAACGCCTCCGAGGTGCTGAGGTCCATCGAAAACGGTTCGGTCCAGGTCGTGGGCGACAGTTTTGCCTCCACCCCATCGCCGTTCGGCCACAATGTCGTGCTGGCGGGCATCAGCGACGTGGTGCTGATGGAGGACCGCTCCGCCCTCCTCAAGGAATTGCACCGCCGCGTGCTCGCCAAAGTGATGGGGCCGGACGCCCAGAAGGCGGAGTTCGAGGAGGAGAAGGTGCTGCAGCACTTCCGCGCCAAGATCGGCAGCGCTGACAGCAAGGAGGCGCTGCTGGCCATGATCCGCCGCACTGGGCCGGTCCATCTCTTCAAGGAGAAGGGCAGGAATCCGTATCCCTACAGTCCTGCGCCGCGCGAGGAGATGGACCGCTGGGCGGACGAGCTCATTGGTGAAGGGCGTCTCGTCTCGGTCATGCTGGACGACCTGCATTTCGTGCATGCGGACGACCTGCCCATCTACGTCGAGGTGCTGCGCAAGCGTTCGCACGACGAAACGCTGATCCCATTTCTGGCGGAACCGCGCACCTCGCAGGAAGTGGAAGCGCATCTCAACGTCGATAGCGCCAAGGCCTTGCGCCTGCTGCGTTCCCTGGAAGCGGCCGGCTCCGTGGGCCGGTCGTCCCATCAGAACGGCAAGTGGAAGTACCGTGCCCGCAGCGTCCCCTTCGTCGATCACCAGCGTTCCCTCGACGCCGCCATCCTGCGTCACCTGGGCTGCTGGGCGCCGGCCACGGTGGAGGAGGTGGCCTTCGCTCTGTCGTTGGAGGAGAACGAGGTCCGCCCCACCCTCAAAGCGTTGGTGGAGGAGGGCGAGGTGGTCGAAGGGCATTTCCTCATTTCCGAAGGTCTGCAATACATGCTCCGACTGGACCACCTGCGTCTGCGCAGCAGCGGCAAGCTGGTGTACGACGGGCGGACGGTGGCGGCTTTCCGCCGCTCGCGGCAGAGGGACTTCTCCTCCATCGAGGAGGCGTTCGCCAAGTTGGGTGAGGTCGGCATGCCCCTGGATATGGCGCGGCGCGTGCGCAACTTCGACATCAACGAGTGGCAGCGGCTGCGGCGCGAAGAGAAGGTGCTGCTCGGGCGCTTCGCCCGCGGCCGGGTGCGCTACGTGCTGGCGGAGGACGCCCCCATCTACGTCGCGGCCTACCGTTCTCTTCCTCTAGCGCCACTGGAGGACCGGATATTGGAGCACATACGCCACAGCGGCGGCGAGACCATGCGGGAGGCCGCCGACGCCACCGGTCTGGACAAGGAACAGGTGCGCGAGGCCATCGACCGCCTCGACCGCAACCTGTACATCATCCGCCGCTTCGAAGAGGGGGAGGATTGGTCCAAGGAGAACACCTATCAGGTGTACGATGCGCCGCTGTACCAAGGAGAGGCGCGCCTGGAGCTGGTGCGGCGGTTCCTCAAGACGCATGGACCGGTGCCGCCCTTCGCGGTGAAGGTCGCCACGGACACGCCGCTCAACGAGGTCGAGGAACTGCTCCGCCGTTTGCAGGTGCAGCGCATCTATGTGGACGAGAACCGCACCGAGATGGTACTGCTACCGGAGGACGCCCCCGCCCTGGAATCCTTCCTACCGGTCGAGGAGGGGATGCAGGTCGTTTCTCTCTACGACCCCTCGGCGCAGCCGCTGTGGTCCGAGGTCGCCGCCCGCTATGGCGACGGATGGATCTTCCCCGTGCTGAAGGACGGCCGTCTGGTAGGCGCGGTCGAGAAGTGGGAGATGAGCGGCTGCATCGAGGTGCGCTCGCTGGACCTGGACGACCCGAGCGATCTAGATGGGACGCTCAAGGCGCTGGACGATATGATGTCCTACTACCGGCTCGTCGGCTTCGACATCATCCGCCTGAAGGAGGTGCTGGGCAAGGACGTGGCGGAGATCGATGACGCCACTCGCCGGGTGCTGGAGGCCAACGGCTACCTCCGCCTGGAGGGGATGTACGCCCGCGGCAATCTCCTCGGGCAGCAATACTCGGACGCGCAGCTGCTCAGCGAGGTCCTGCGCCGCCAGCACGTCACCGAACGTTATCCTAACGCCATGGAGGCGCTCCGGGTCATGGGCGGCCTCAGAAGCGACGCCGCGGCCCGCCTGCGCTGCGACACCTTTGTCACTTTGCGCTCCCTGTTGGAGCAGGGCTGGGTCTACCGCGGCTCGGGGGTCCCGGATTTCGCGACGCACATGACCATGGACTTCGCCGCGCTGTGCCGCCGCGCCCGCGCCACCACCCTCACGGATGAGATGGCCATGCTGCTGCGCATCATCGACGAGGAAGGCCCGCTGGCACGCCAGGAGCTGCTCAACCTTTCCATCTACGGGGAGGGCACCACCAAGGACGCGCTGCGCTCCCTCTCCAAGGCGGGCGAAATAGTCATCGACGCCCTGAGCCGGATACGCCGGGTGCGCGACCTGGATATGGCAGTGCCCGAGGCGCGTCGGGCCCTGGTGCGCCACGCCTTCCGTAACTACGGTGTGTTCAGCGCCGAGCAGTTGGCCTCCTATCTGCGGCCGGTGCTCTCGATGAGGGAGACAAGAAAGATCCTTGCGCAGCTGGAAGCGGAGAACTTCCTGCGCAAGGGCTTCCTGCGCCGCGGCAGCGATACACTGATGTGGGTCCTGGCGGAGGATATAGGCGACATCGGGCCGCTGGCCGCGCAGGGCTTCGTGCTCACGAGCGACGACAATCTGGCAGTCTACCTGTATCCGCAGATAAGGGAAAGGTTCGGCGGCGCCACCAACGTCATCTTCAGCGGCACGAGCATCGCCGCCTCCTTCCAATCCCGCGTCAGGGGCAAGGACATCGTCATCCAGAGCTTCGACGGCGGCCGCGAAGAAAAGCGCATGCTGCACGATTTCATCCGTTCCCTCAATCTGACGTTGCGCGAATCTTTCGAAGGCGACGGCAACGACTATGAGATCCAGGATTTCTACGATCGCTTCATAGCCAAGGACGACTGAGGGGCGGTGTCGCGGGCGTCTTTGCAATAGTTAATATATCCTCCATTGGGTTTCAACCCTGTTTATCATGAAGATCCCCTGTGAACTCATCGTCTGGTATGTCCTGCCCTCCATACGCAGGGAGCTGGCACGCGAGCTGGTGGAGAAACATCATCTCAGCCAGGCTGAGGTCGCAAGACGATTCGGGGTAACCGATGCGGCCATCTCACAGTACCTTAAGTCGAAGCGCGGTACGAGCAAGGAGATCGAGAACTCCGGCAAGTACGAGGAGTTCCGGGCCGAGGTCGAGCAGGCGGCGAACCGCATCGTAGCGGGCAGCGACATAGTCACGGAAACCTGCCGCATCTGCGAGATGGTCAAGCGCAGCGGCATGCTCATCAAGGTCTACGAGATCCACACCGGGCTCAAGGCGCCGGAGTGCGTCTGTCCTGAGATGATGGAAGTCCGCTGAGGCCGTGGTACAGGTATTCCTGCGCATAGCCGGCGTAGGGGCCGAATCTCATGCGCGCGGCGGCGCTGAGCTTCTTGTAGGTCCCCTCCATCCCATATTCCTGCAGCAATATCCTCTCGATGCGCACGTCGATCGGGAAGGCCTCTAGATGGTCCAGCGAGAAGAGCGCCACGCAATCGGCCACCTTGTTGCCGATGCCCGGCATTTCCACAAGGCGGCGCACGCATTCCTCATAGGGCAGCGCCTCCAATCCGTCCAGCCCTCCGTCTTCTGCCAGTTCCGCGAAGGCAACGAAACGCTGGCAGCGGTAGCCGAGGCCGCAGGAGGCCGCCTCTCCCTGCCCGTTCAATATCTGGCGCGGCGTCGGGAATGAATAGACCTCTCCACCTAAGCGGCGGCCGAAGGTGCGACACACGGTCTCCACCATCTTGATGATGCGTGGAATGTTGGCGTTCGTGGCCAGAATGAACGAGGCGGCGCACTCCCAAGGCTGCTGCCGCAACAGACGAAGGCCGTGGTGGTTCTGCACGCAGGCTGCGACCAGAGGGTCCCTCCCTATGTCCTCGTAGATCGTTTCCAGATCATCATCTGCGCGCAGATACCGACGCAGCGGCTTCTCCTCCAGGCCGTGGGCCTCCACGCCGTCGTCGAGCTGGCGCAGGCGCACTAGTTTACCGTCCAACACGCCCTGCCACCACTCCTCCCGCCGTCTCCAGCGGAAGGCCTGCCCGCACGTCAGCGTGTGTTCCAGATCGATGTCGAGCGCCACCTTCATGGCGATTTCCGTGCGACGAACACCATGGTCTCGCTTCCCTTGCGGAAGGGGGAGAAGCTGTGGTCTCCGTAGGTGTCGACGACTTCCAGTCCGCACCGACGCATCAGCTCCACCGCTTCCTGGTGGAAGAGGTAGCGCAGCGTGAAGACGGTCGTGACGCGGCGCATCTCCCGGTCTTGCCGAGAGATGTCATAGAAGAAGTGCACCGTGGTCCTCTGCCTCGACGCGTCGAAGGTCTGCGCCTCGAACTTTGAGATGACCTCGCCGTGCACCGTCAGCTTCGTGCCGCGGTGGCGCAGCAGACCTTCAGGCCGGTCGAGCTGGGGGTTGAAGAGGCTCATGCAGAACAGGCCGCCCTCTTCCAAATGCTCGGAGATGTTGCGCAGCGCGGCCTCCTGATCTTCCGTTTCCAGGAGGTGCATGAAGGAGTTGAACGGCACGAATATGAGCCGGTACTTCCTTCCGCAGGAAAAGCTGCGGATGTCGCCGTGGCCGATGTGCACTTTCTCCTGGATGTCCTCGTCCAGTTCCTCCAGTTTAGCGGTGAGGCGGTCCAGCATGGCGTAGCTGCGGTCAAATCCAGTGATGTCGTAGCCTTCTTTGGCCAGGGGGATCAGCAGACGGCCGGTGCCGCACATGCACTCCAGGATCGGCCCGCCGGATTTCTCCGCCATCTGCCGGTAGAACTCCAGGTCTTCGGTCTGATCCTCATACCACAGATCATAGTACTTGGCGCCCTCCTCATAGATGTCGAAAACATCGTCAGAGCTTGTATCCGATCTTCCTGAGGAAGTCCCTTCTGTCCTTGAGTTGTTCATCGTTCTCCACTCCCGTTGGCGGGGACCCGTCGATCACGCCGACGATCCCCCTTCCTTGTTCGCTCTCCCCCACCAGCACCTGCAGCTGGTTGGCGGTGGCGCAGAATATGGTGCACACCTCGGGCACTTCCTTGAGCGCCCGCAACACGTTCACTGGGTAGCATCCGCGCATCAACAGGAGGAAGGAATGCCCGGCCCCGATGCGCAGCGCATTGCGCGAGGCACACTCTCTAAGCTCCTGGTCATTCCCCTCCAGCCGCACCAGGCGCGGACCTGAGGCCTCACAGAAGGCCACCGCGAACTGGGCGCCAGGCACTGCGTTGACCATCATCTCGTAGATGTCCTCGGCCGTCTTGATGAAATGAGACTGGCCTATGATGATGTTGCAGTCGTCGGGCTTGTCCACGGGTACGGCGTCGATCTTCATACTGTCCCCTGAAATCATAACGTATCCCCACCTTGAAATGCCTTGCGTGCGAAACCTAGTTATCGCCCACGCTCCTAGGCAGTATCCATGATGGCGCGCTTCGGCCTCGCCGGCCGTCCGGACGGCAGCAAGGACGCCGTGGACGCAGTGGAGAGGGCGGCCGCGCTGGGTCTGTCCGCAATGGAGCTGCAGTTCGTCCGGGACGTGCGCCAGAGGGACGAGGTGGCACGGGCGGTGCGGCAACGGGCGGAGGAGCTGGACATCCTGCTCAGCGCCCATGGGCCGTACTACATCAGCCTCGCCTCGGCGTCGCCGGAAACCCAGGAGAAGAGCAGGGATTGGCTGCTGCGTGCGGCCCGCGCCGCTGACGCCGCCGGGGCGTGGATCCTCGTCGTGCATGCGGGCACCTACGGGAAGCGCACCCGGGAGGAGACGTCGGCCCTGATCGCAGCGAACGTGCTGGCCTGCAGAGAGCAGCTCGATGAAGAAGGCAACGACATCGTCATCGGACTGGAGACGCCGGGCAAGGTGGCCGCCTGGGGCGCGATCGCCGAGGTGCACGAGGTCATGGGCCAGGTCCGCGGTGTGCAGCCGGTGTTGGACCTCGCCCATCTGCATGCGCGCGGACGAGGTGCGCTGCGCACCGTGGCCGATTTCGAGGCGGTGCTGCGGGAATACGGGCTGCGCCCGACGGAGAGGCTGCACTGCCACTTCAGCGGCATCGAATTCACTGCTGCGGGAGAGAAGCGCCACCTGCCGCTGGACTCACTGAATCCTGACTTCCGGCACTTCGCCAGCGCCTTTGTGCCGGCGGACGGCAAGTTGACGGTCATCAGCGAGACCCCCCAACCGCAGGAAGGCGCACGCTTGATGCTGGAGCAATGGCGCGCGGCCGGCGGTCGAGTGGGCGGCAGTTTGAAATAACCGGCTCAGGAATCAACGGGAACACTACATGCCAAACAAGGAGATCCTCGTCGACGCGGGCAGCTTCAAATGCCCGGAATGCGGAGCGAAGGTACCAGAGACGGCCACGCGCTGTCCTGGCTGCGCTGCGGAGTTCGAGTTCGAGGAGGTCGTCATACTGGAATGCCCGCGCTGCGGGAACCCGGCCGACGTCGATGCGGAGAAGTGTGCCATCTGCGATTTCGTCTTCCGCGCCACTGTGGTCCACAAAGAGGAAGAGAAGCAGGAGGTCCGCCGACCGACGAAGGAGCATCTTCCCGTCCTGGCCCAACTGCGCGAGGTGCGCAGCTTGATGCAGGAGGCGGAGCGGCACCAGGGCCGCACCATGGAGGCCCGCGTCCTCATCGAGAAGGCCGTGGTCAAGGTGGAACATGGCAAATGGGAGGAGTCCAGCGAACTCTTGGCCAAGGCAGCGGCCGTCCTGCGGGACAGCATCCGGTCCCGCGCCTTCGAGGAACTGGACCTGATCCACGTCATGAGCGCGCGCAGCACGCACCAGTCCTGCCGGGAGTCGGAAGCGGAAATGCGGCGCCTCATCGGCCGCAAGGATTACAGCCAAGCGCTCTCCTGGTCCACGAAGTGCGCCTTCTCGATGAACGAGGAGCAGAAGACCAGGGCCGAGGCTCTGCGCGCACTGCGGCAACTGGACCGGATGATGATCGACGCCGAGATCGTCTATGCTGACCTGAGGGCCGCCCGCATCTATCGGCGCGACGCCCGGGAGGCGGCGGCCAGGGGCGATTGGGCCTACTGCGACGCCTTGGCGGAGGCGGGACTGGAGGCCATCAAGAAGGCCATCCCGGATGCGCTGCGCGCCCGGCTCAGGGAGACGGCCTCGACGATGGAACAATGGCATACGGCGGGCAGGAACGTCGACCTGGCCGCGCGCCTGCTGCGGCAGACGATGGAGCTCAATCTGCGCGGGGATGGGATGGGTTCTCTGGAATCGTTCTACGAGCTCAAGGCCGAAATGCGTACGCTGGCTTCTCAGACCGCGTAGAGCGTCGCTGCCACCAGTACGGGGCTGGCCG
>CAZCNG010000021.1:3365-8551 GCA_964500045.1 uncultured Methanomassiliicoccaceae archaeon | reverse complement strand
ACGCTGGCTTCTCAGACCGCGTAGAGCGTCGCTGCCACCAGTACGGGGCTGGCCGTAGAAAAGAATAAATGGCATGATGATTTGTTGGAGGCCAAGGCCACTGTAGCTCAGCGGCAGTCCCTAGGCGGGACCGCGAAAGAGCGACAGTTTCGTAAACTGTAGGTCGGGGGTTCGACACCCTCCAGTGGCTCCATCTTCTCTCATTTCTTGCGCAGCTGCTCCTCGACGATGCGCATCGCACACACATCGCCGCACATCGAGCAGCCTTCCTGCTTCTCGGTGACGCCACGGCAACGGTAGCGCCTGGCCTTTTCCGGATCCAGCGCCTCAGCGAACATCGCCTCCCAATCCAGCCGCTTGCGGGCCCTGGCCATGCGGTCGTCCCTCTCCCGCCCCCGGCCCAGGGCCACGTCGGCGGCGTGCGCCGCGATCTTGGAGGCGATGACGCCTTCCCGCACATCGTCCAGGTCCGGCAGGCTGAGATGCTCCGCCGGCGTAACATAACAGAGGAAGTCCGCCCCGTAGTACGCCGCCATGGCGCCCCCGATGGCGGCCGTGATGTGGTCATAGCCCGGAGCGATATCCGTGACCAGGGGGCCGAGCACATAGAACGGCGCGCCGTCGCAGAGCGCTTTCTCCAGGCGCATGTTCGTCTCGATCTGGTCCATGGGCACGTGGCCGGGACCCTCCACGAACACCTGCACTCCGGCACTGCGGCAGCGCTGCACCAGCCGCCCCAATTCCATCAGTTCGCCGATCTGCGCCCCATCGGTGGCATCAGCCAGACAGCCGGGCCTCATCCCATCGCCCAAGCTGATAGCGAACTCATGCTCTTCGGCCATTTCCAGCAGGTAGTCGAACTGTGCGAAGAAGGGATTCTCCTTCTGGTTGTGGATCATCCACGCGATCAGGAAGGAGCCGCCGCGGGACACGGCGTCCATCAGGCGCCCGGAATCGCGCAGCGCCTGCACGGTGGCGAGATTGATGCCGCAGTGGATGGTCATGAAGTCCACGCCGTCGTGGGCGTGCTTGAGGACTCCGTTGAACATATCGTCCTCGGTCATATCGACCACTGCGCTGCGGCGGGCCGCATGCAGCCCTGCCTGGTAAACGGGAACGGTGCCTAGGGGCACATGCGAGGCCTTGAGCATGGCGCGGCGCACCGCGTCGATGTCGCCACCTGTGCTGAGGTCCATGATGGCGTCGGCGCCTGCTTCGATGGCGGCCTTGGCCTTGCGCAGTTCCGGTTCCATCTCAGGAAAGTCCCTCGAGGTGCCGATATTGGCGTTCACCTTGACGGTGAGGCCTTCGCCTATGCCGCAGACCTCTATCGCGTGCCTTGGGTTATGAGGGATCACGACCCTCCCGGCGGCGATGGCGCGGCGCAGCCTTTCGGCGTCCACCCCCTCCTTCTTCGCCACCAGGGCGATCTCATCGGTGACGCGGTGCGCGGCCTCGGACATCAGGGACATCGAGGCGCTAAAGCGACTTCCCGGTAATGAGCGTTTGCAGTGGAACAACGCCTTCGCGAATGGCTTCTGAAATGGGCTTGAAAAAAGGTGGGTTTCTATATATAGCCAGCATGAAATGCGATTGTTTTTATACCTCCAAGCCTTAACGATATTGTCGTCGGAAGGGATGGGGAGAGCCTTCGCTATCGAGCGCAGGAGCTCGCCCTACGCCCCTAGGACGCACATTCACAGGTGTTCCCCATGGAGGATTCGAGTTACGACGCGAGCAGCATTCAGGTTCTCGAAGGACTGCAGGCCGTGCGCAAGAGGCCAGGCATGTACATCGGGAGCACGGATGCACGCGGCCTTCACCACCTCGTCTACGAGGTAGTGGACAACAGCATCGACGAGACCATGCAGGGCTTCTGCACCACGATCGATGTCACCATCAATCCGGACGGCAGCTGCACCGTGGCCGATAACGGCCGAGGTATACCTACTGGCCTGGTGGCAAAGTACAACCGCCCGGCGGTGGAGATGGTCATGACCACGCTTCATGCGGGCGGCAAGTTCGACCGCAAGAGCTACAAGGTGTCCGGCGGTCTGCACGGCGTGGGCCTGAGCGTGGTGAACGCGCTTTCCGAGTGGCTTGAGGTGCGCGTGCGTCGCGAGGGCAAGGAATTCCACATGCGCTGCGAGCGCGGCGTGGTCGCCAAGCAGCTCGAAGTGCTCGGCCCCGGCGAAGGCACCGGCACGGCGATCACCTTCCATCCCGATCCGGAGATCTTTCCCGATACCACGTTCGATGATGATACCCTGCTCGGTCGCCTGCGTGACCTGGCTTTCCTGAACCGCACCGCGACCATCACCTACAGCAACAAGATATCCGGCCGCGAGGAGCGGTTCCATTACGAGGGGGGCATCGTCGAATTCGTCTCTTCCATCAACAAGACCCGCCAGTTGATCACCCCCGCGCCGATCTACCTGACCGGCGAGAAGGACAATGTCATCGTCGAGCTGGCCATGCAATACACGGACGCCTATGCGGACAGCGTCTTCACCTATGCCAACAACATCAACACCGCCGAGGGCGGCTCGCACCTGATCGGTTTCCGTTCCGCGCTCACACGCACCATCAACGACTACGCCAAGGAGTCGAAGCTGGTGAAGGAAGCGGAGGAAGGGTTCACCGGCGATGATGTCAGGGAAGGCCTGACCGCCATCCTCAGCATCAAGATCCCGGAGCCGCAGTTCGAAGGGCAGACGAAGACCAGGCTGGGGAACAGCGAGGTCAAGGGCATCGTCGACTCCGTCGTGGGCGAGAAATTGCATGACTGGCTGTGGGAGCATCCGTCCGAGGCGGCGCTGTGCATCAAGAGGGTGAAATTGGCGGCCGAGGCGCGCGAAGCTGCGCGAAAAGCTCGCGAGGCCACGCGCCGCAAGGGATTCCTCGACAGCACCTCTTTGCCGGGGAAGCTGGCCGACTGCTCGGAAAAGGACCCCAGCAAGTGTGAGATCTACATCGTCGAGGGCGATTCTGCAGGCGGGTGCTTCTCTGGCGATACGAAGGTCGCCCTTGCGGATGGGCGGGACCTCAGCTTCATCGAGCTGATGGAAGAGGATGCCGCCGGCAGAGCGAACAGTTGCTATACCATCTTGGAAGATGGATCGATCGGATTGCAGACCATCGCGAGCCCCCGCCTGACGAGGAAGAGCGCCGAGGTCATCAAGGTCGTCCTGGATAACAATGCGGAGATCACCTGCACCCCCGATCACCCATTCATGCTGAGGGATGGAAATTACAGACCATCAGGCGAGCTTAGGGCGGACGATTCCCTCATGCCGTTGTATAGGCTTGCAGCAACCGCGGACGCGGTGTGGGATGTATCTCAAGAAAAGTGGACCTGCCTGACCTATCAAGGGGGAGAGGAATGCTGGCTTTCTCAAGAAGAAGCTGCACCATATAATCACAAGGTAGTCAGAATTGAATCTCTGGAAGAGACGATGAACGTCTACGACCTTGAGGTTCCTGGCACCCACAACTTCGCCCTCGCCTCCGGTGTCTTCGTGCACAACAGCGCCAAGCAGGGCCGCAACCGCGAGTTCCAGGCCATTCTGCCCCTTCGTGGCAAGATCCTCAACGTGGAGAAGGCGAGGATGGACAAGATCCTCAAGAACAATGAGATCCGCAACCTGATCACCGCTCTCGGTGGAGGCGTCGGCAACGACTACGACCTCACCAAGATCCGCTATCACCAGGTCATCATCATGACCGATGCCGATGTGGACGGGGCTCATATCCGCACGCTGCTCTTGACGCTATTCTATCGCTACATGAAGCCGCTCGTGGAGCAGGGCCACGTGTACGCGGCGCAACCTCCTCTCTTCAAAGTGTACAAAGGACAGAAGGAAGTCTACTGCTACACCGAGGCGGAGATGGCCAAGGCCGTCGAGGCCATGGGCAAGGGCACCCAGGTGCAACGCTACAAAGGTCTCGGAGAAATGAACCCACACCAGCTGTGGGAAACGACCATGGATCCGTCCAAGCGTCTCCTCAAGCAGGTAACGATAGAAGACGCGGTCAAGGCCGACGAACTGTTCAACATTTTAATGGGCGACGCGGTCGAACCGCGCCGCGAATTCATCATGGCCCATGCGGGCGAGGTCGAGAACCTGGATGTGTGATCACATGACTGACGAAAACGTGGACCAGCAGAAGCCGGTCGAAAACCAGACAGCGCCCAGGGTCACGGTCCGCCCCATCGAGGCGGAGATGAAGAGATGCTACATCGACTACGCCATGAGCGTCATCGTCGGCAGAGCGCTGCCCGACGTGCGCGACGGCCTCAAGCCGGTGCACCGCCGCATCCTGTATTCGATGCACGATATGGGCATATCGTCCAGCAAGGCACCGAAGAAGAGCGCCAGGGTCGTCGGTGAGTGCTTCGCCACCGGCACCCGAGTGCTCACGGAAAGAGGTCTCCTGCCGATCGAAGAGGTACAGATCGGTGATATGGCCTACACACAGTGCGGCAAGTGTCCGGTCACCGAGCTCTATGAGATGCCCTCCCGACCGCTGGTCCGCATCGCGGTCGACGGCGGCAATGAGCTGCTGGCCACTCCATCACAGATGCTGAAGGTGCTGGGCCGCGATATGAGATACCAGTGGAAGGAAGCCAAGGACATCTCGGTGGGCGATAGCCTCGTGCTCCGCCTCGAGTATCCGGAGCTGGCCAAGATCCGTCTGCCCGATTTCCGCGGCAAGGAGATCTACCTGGACGAGGACATCGCCTATCTGATGGGGCAATTCCTGTCAGATGGATGGTTCGAAGAGTACCACGGCCGCTTCTGCTTCTTCTCCACCGATCCGAAGTGCATGGAGCGCGTGCAGTCCTGCCTTCAGCGCGCCTTCGGACATGAGGCTCATATCGAAGGGTCCACCTACGAGGCCGATGGTGTCGATGGCTACTACCACGATTCCAAGCAGCAGGTCCGCATCAATGCTCAGGAATTGAACCGCTACCTGCAGGGGATCTTCGGTGTCGATGCCTCCTGGAAGGCGCCCACCAAGCGCATCCCGGAACTGTTCTTCCGCTCGCCGCGCTCGGTGCTGACCGCTCTGATCGAAGGCATGATGGACGGCGATGGCTCGGTGCACGCCAATCGCAACGTGGTCACCTATTCCACCGTCTCCAAGCAGATGGCCGTGGACCTGCAGCTGGTGCTGCAGCATCT
>CAZCNG010000021.1:0-3265 GCA_964500045.1 uncultured Methanomassiliicoccaceae archaeon | reverse complement strand
ATGGCCCAGACCTTCTCTCTCCGCTACCCGATGATCGACGGGCAGGGCAACTTCGGTTCCGTCGACGGCGATTCGGCGGCCGCCATGAGGTACACCGAGTGCCGCCTGGCCAAGATGGCCGAGGAGATGCTGCAGGACATCGACATGGAGACGGTCGATTTCGTCGACAACTTTGATGGTAGTTTGAAGGAGCCGTCCGTGCTGCCGGCCAAGCTGCCCAACCTCCTGATCAACGGCTCCACCGGCATCGCGGTGGGCATGGCCACGGAGATGCCCCCGCACAATCTGAGCGAGGTCGTCGATGCTGTGGTGCACATGCTCGACCATCCCGATGCGGAAGCGACGGACCTGATGCAGTTCATCAAGGGACCGGACTTCCCCACCGGCGGCATCATCCATGGCATGATGGGCATCGTGGAGGCCTATCAGACCGGGCGTGGGAAGATACGCGTCCGCGCCAAGTACAAGATGGAGGAGATGGAGAACCGCCAGCGCATCGTGATCAATGAGATCCCCTACACCGTCAACAAGTCGAAATTGATAGAATCGATCGCCGAACTGGTCAAGGACAAGAAGATCGACGGCATCGTCGACCTGCGTGACGAGTCGGACCGCGACGGCATGAGGATCGTCATCGAACTGCGCCGGGACGTCATGCCGGAGCTGATCATGAACCAGCTCTTCACGCACACGCAGATGCAGACCACCTTCGGCGTGATCAACATCGCGCTCGTCAACAACGAACCGAAGGTGCTCTCGCTCAAGGAGATCCTGCAGTACCACATCCAGTACCGCAAGGAGATAGTGACGCGTCGCACCGTTTACGAGCTCAAAGAAGCGAGGCGCCGTGAGCACATACTCATCGCTCTCATGAAAGCGGTGGATGCGCTGGACGACACCCTCGCCATCATCCGTGCCGCCCAGGACGCCGAGGAGGCGCGCGCCGGGCTGATGGCGCGTTTCGAGATCGACGAGGAGCAGTCCCGCGCGATCCTCGACATGAAGCTGCAGAAGCTGACCGGCCTCGAGATAGAAGGCCTCAAGGAGGAGTTCGCCGAGCTGGAAGCGAAGATCGGCGACCTGCTGGATATTCTGGCCAAGCCGGAACGGGTCGTGGCCATCATCAAGGCCGAGGCCCTCTACCTCAAGGAGAAGTACGGTGACGCCAGGAGGACGGAGATCGTGGCGGATGAAGGAGACCTCGACATCGAGGACCTCATTCCCAACGAGGACATGGTCGTCATGGCCACCCAGGACGGCTACATCAAGCGCGTGCCGCTGGACACGTACAAGCAGCAGCGCCGCGGCGGAATGGGGCTCCTAGGCATGGAAACCAAGGAAGAGGACTTCATCACGGACATGTTCGTCACGCTGACGCACAACTCCCTCTTCTTCTTTACCAGCAAGGGCAAAGTGTACTGCATCAAAGCGTACCAGCTCCCGGTCGGTTCCCGCCATGCCAAGGGCAAGCCGATCATCAACCTGCTCCCCAAGATGGAGCCGGGCGAGAAGGTCATGGCCACCATGCCGATGGTCAAGGGCGAGCAGAAGGGCTTCCTCATCTTCGCGACCCGTAAGGGCATCGTCAAGCGCACGCCGGTCGAGGAGTATGCCCACATCCGTTCCTGCGGCCTCATTGCGGTCGGATTGGAAGAGGGCGATGAGCTCGTCGACGTCCGCCTCACCGACGGCACCAAGGATATCATGCTCGCGACCGCCAAAGGCCGCTGCGCCCGCTTCGAAGAGACCCAGGCGCGCGCCATGGGCCGCCCCGCCCACGGCGTCATCGGCATCCGGCCGGAGGAAGGCGACCAGGTCGTGAGCATGGCCATCGTCACCAAGGACTCCAAGGTCCTGACCATCACCCACAAGGGCTTGGGCAAGGTGTCCGAGGTGGAACGCAAGACGCCCCTGGCCGAAGGCGAGGAGGCCGAGGTCGTGGATGAGGAGGAGGAAGCTCCGGTGCGCGGCTATCCGCGCAAGAACCGCGGCGTCAAGGGCGTGCGCGCCATGCGCCTCGAGGAGGGCGACTCCCTGGTGCAATTGATGGAGGTGGAGGGCGATGACGATCTGGTGGTGGCCACCAAGAAGGGCGTCATAATGAGGACCCCCGTCCGCGACATCCGCGTCATCGGCCGCCTGACCTACGGCGTCCGCATCAAGGGCGTCGACGAGGGCGACCGCATCATCGCCGTCGCCCACCTGGCCGGAGCCCGGGTGGAGCAGATGGTGGAGGCGACGCAGGCCCGTGGCGAGCTGGAACAGCGTCCCTCCGAGGAGCCTGAGGAGTAGCGTGGTACAAAATGTACTAATCCGGCTCTCCCCATATCTTCCCGGAGGGGGGTTGGTCATGGCCGGGGACCAGTCAGCGATTTGGGACGTCATCGACGAGTTCAAGCAGAAGGTCAAGGAGCAGGAAGCGCAGCTGCGCCGCCGCCGCGAAGAAGTGGAGGCGCTGGATGTGCGCGTCAAAGCCCAAGCGGCCGAGCTGGAACAGTTCCGCCTGCGCATCGAGGCCAAGGACAAGGAGGTCCAGCGCCGTGAGGACGATATCAACCCACGCGAGGTCGAAAGCAACCGTCGGCTGCAGCAAGCCATTGCTATGGAGACGGACCTCGTCAGCAGAGAGGAAGAGATGCGTAGCCGTCTCGTGATCATGGACCAGCGGATGGCCGCGGTCAATGAGCGCGAGCAGGCTCTTTCTATGCTTCTGGAAACGGCCACCTCCTATGAAGATGGAATTAGGCAATCCATGGCCAAGTCCGTGAAGATCGAGGAGGCCGTTCTCGCCGAAGAAAGGGAGATGCGCCGCGTCCTCGATATGAATCTCGCTAAGCGGGACGAGCTAATTGCCAAGATGAATTGGCTTGAGACACAGTCTGCGCTCCTGGACGAGAGTCGTCGCCTTATGTCGGAGCAGCAGCGACACCTCAGCAATTGGGAACACACCCTCAATGATAGGGAGGCGGACATCAATTCCCGACCGGTGCGTCCCGCCGCGGGAAGGTACGAACCGGAAAACAGGCCGCCGGTCATAGTGAGCGACCATAGGGCATTAGCAAAGCCGGAACCCGCGCCACCTTTAGAAGCGCCGGCGGAAGTGGAGCCGAGCTCAGAGCCTCCTGCGCTGCGTTCCTCGGATGGAGCTCAGCGCTCGGTGGCGATCAAGCGCATCATCCGGCGCAAGTCGGAATGAGAAATGGAGCAATCATTATGGTTCTCTTCAACATGGTGTGGGTAGCACCAGACCTCCCGCGGTCATGTA
>CAZCNG010000020.1:0-21659 GCA_964500045.1 uncultured Methanomassiliicoccaceae archaeon | reverse complement strand
GAGCGTGGTCTTGCCGCAGCCCGAAGGCCCCAGTATGGTGATGTACTCGCCATCCTCGATGGTGAGGTCGATGCTGTCCACCGCCACCACCTTGCCATAGCGCTTGGACACCCCCCGCAGTCTCACCTCGGGCATTATTCCACCTTCAACTCCTCCTCCAATCCAGAGGCCGGCACGGCAAATACACGCGCCTGTTCCCGGGGCCAGCGCACCCTGACGATATCACCCACGGCGACCTTGGCGATGCGCCAGGAGGGCACCTTGGCCGAGATGCGCCCCGCCGTTCCACAGTCCAGGTCGACATGCAGGTTCCGTCCTTCGAAGATGATCCGCTCCACTTTGCCGGGCAGACCGATCTCTTCCTTGGTCACGTCCGTGTTGCCTACCTTCACTCCCAACACCGCCGGTCCGTCCGGCACGGCGGACTCTTCGACCTCAAAATCCTGACCGGTGGCTAGGTGGAAGCTCGCCAGTCCGTCCCTGCGGCGCAGCTCGCCCTGGAAGAAGTTGCTCTGACCGACGAAATTGGCCACGAAGGGCGAATTCGGATGGTCGAACACCTCCTTGGGGGTCCCGGTCTGCAGCACCTTCCCGTGGCGGATGAGGGCGATGCGATCGGCCATCACCAGCGCCTCGTCCTGGTCGTGCGTGACGTGGACCACGGTGATGCCCAAGTCCTTGGCCAAGGAACGAAGCTCGTGCCGCAGCGAGATGCGCAGGCGGGCGTCCAACGCCCGCAGCGGTTCGTCCAGCAGGAGCACTTCGGCCCCGGAGGCGAGCGCCCGCGCCAAGGCCGTGCGCTGCTGCATGCCGCCGCTCAATTCTCTCGGATACGCATCCGGACGCTTGCCCAAGCGCACCAGGTCGAGCATGTCCGTCAGTATCTGTTCCTTTTCCGCATCGGGCATGCCGCGGATGTCCGGACCGAAGAGGATGTTCTCCGCCACGGTCAGTTGCGGGAAGAGGGAGTAGCTCTGGGATAGCATGACAGCTCCGCGCCGCTCCGGCTCCCAGGTCTGCACCTCCTTTCCATCTATGGTGACCGTGCCTTCCTCCGGCGTGGTGAGGCCGCAGATCAGGCGCAGCGCGGTCGTCTTGCCGGCGCCCGTCGGTCCGAGCAGGCAGAGGTATTCTCCATCGCGGACCTCGAGGTCAAGGCCGTCAGCGGCCTTGATGTTGCCGTACGATTTGCACAGTCCGCTCAAGCGAATGGTCGGCATTTCACTTGACCCCCTTGCGCTTGGCGGTCACGAAGCGCAGGCCGAGCATGAAGATGTAGGAGACGATGATGAGGATGATGCAAGCGACGGCAGCCACGTAGAACTGCTCCGATCTTATCATGTTAACGATGTACACCGGCGCCGTCTGGGCGGTGGAGGACACGGCCAGCGTCGCTCCCGTCTCGCCGAGGCTACGGGTGAAGGCCATGATGGCACCGGCGAGGATGGAGGCTTTGATCATCGGGTACAGCACGCGGCGGAAAGCCTGCACCGGCCGGGCGCCGAGCGTGCGCGACGTTTCTTCAAACGCCGGATCGACCTCTTCCACCGCCCCGACCACGTTCCTCACCACTAGAGGATAGGTGAAGGCAACATGGGCTGAAATGAGCAACACCAGCTCCATACCGCCCAGGCCGAAATTTCCCCAGAAGACGCCCAGGGAGAAACCCAGCGCCGCGGTCGGAACGATGAGCGGCACATTGACCAATACATCCAGCGACTGGTACAGCTTCGAACCGGGGTTGCGCGCAATGTAGAGGGCCAGCGGGACGCCCAGCGCGATGTCGATCGCCGTCACCACGCCCGCGATCAGGAAGGAGTACCCCAGGCTGTTCATGAAGGGGGTCCAATCGTTCGGCTGCGGCGAGAGCACGGCCACATAGGTGAAGATGAAGAAGGACGGGATCAGGACGAACAGCGCCAGGAAGAAGACGGAGAAGCCGTCCTTGAATTTCGGCACGATGCCGCGGGAAAGGATCTTCTCCCATTTGGGCCAGACCTTTCCCTCGGGAAGGTGTACCTTCATGACGATCAGCTTCAACGCCACCAACAGCAGCAACGCCAGGATAATGAGCAGGATGGAGACGAACGCGAGCGGCGCCTGCAGCCCCGGGTCGAAGGGCAACTGCCCCTTCCAGGTGCCGATGAGCGTCGGCCCCGTCTGAAAGCCTTGGGCGTTGGCCATCGTAGCTAGGGCGATCATCGTGCCACCCGTCTCGCTCAGGCTGCGCGCAAAGCAGAGGATGATACCCGTCACAAGCCCAGCGCGGAAGAGCGGCAGCGTGATGGTGCGCGCCGCGGTCAGGCGGGAGGCGCCCAGCGTCCTGCCCGCCGTCTCATAGGTCTGGTCGATCTGCTCCAGTATGGCGGCCAGCGACCTCACCATGTAGGGGTAGCTGAAGACGATGTGCAGCAGGACGATGAGGAGGAAGGGCCAGGATATCAACTGCAGCGAGAAGTCCGGCGCCATGACGCTGGACTTGGTCACCGCCCAGAAGATGGCGCAGGAGAAACCGAGCGCCGCGGTCGGCACCGCCAGCGGCATGTCGATGAGCGTGTCGAGGAGCTTCTTGCCGCGGAAATCCTTGCGCACCAGCAACCATGCCATCGGCAGTCCGACGAGGATATCGATGAGCGTGACGATCCCGGCAATGGCGAAGGAATTGACGATGGCGGAAGTGATCAGGTCCCGCATGGCCGGATCGTCGAAGACCCGCATCTGTATGTCGCCCCAATTGGTGACCGCATAGGAAAGGATCCAGATGGTCGGCAGGATGACGAAGAGAAGGAAGAAAGTGATGATGAGATATTTCCAGGTGGAACGGAAGCCCTTCCCGCTGATGATCTCCAGGAAAGTGCTGCCTTTGCCACCGGCCAGGTACATCCCTCAAGATGGAGATGGAACGCTCAGATATATACATGACACTAGGCCAATCGTGCCTTCACTTGGGTGCCACTAGAATCGATCCATCCAGTACCTGTCCGGGGGCGACGACGGCCCCGGGTCCGAGGAGGCAATTGTGGACCTGGGCGCCATGCCCTACCCTAGAACCGGGCAACAGGGTAGAATCGGTCACGCAGGCGCCTTCCTCGACCATGGCACGGCATGCGTAGACATTGGGGCCGATGCAGGCCCCCTGCAGGATGACCTCCTCCAATTGATTCACGCCTTTCAATTGAGCGGTACCGGTACAGGCGCGCACGCTGCCGCCGGAACGCGCGATGAGCGTTCCCTGGGCTTTCAGGTAAGTAGGCAGTGTGCCACAGTCGACCCAGTAGCCCTGAAAAGGATGGGTGAAAAGCCCCATCTCCAGGAGCCGGGGGAAGACCTCCCTTTCCAGGGAAACCGGACCCTTGCCGATGTAATCGAAGACATCCATCTCGAACACATAGGCGCCGGCGTTGATGACCTTGGAACGGGCCTCCTCCAGCTTCGGCTTCTCCTGGAAATCGAGGACTCGTCCGGAGGCGTCGGATACGATCACCCCGAAGGCCGAGGGATCTTCCACCTCCCACGTGGCGATGGTGCCCACGGCGCCGTTCTGGCGATGCCGTCGCACCATGGCACCGATGTCCAGGGAAGAGATCAGGTCGCCGTTGAAGGCGAGAAAAGTATCGTCCAGATGCTGCGACACGTTGCGCAGCGCTCCGCCGGTGCCGAGCGGTGTCGTCTCGTTGACAAGGATCACCTTGCGGCCGCACTCGTGCACCGCGAAGTAGTCTTCCAGCGCATCCTTCATGTAGCTGACGGCGAGGATGACCGTGTCCACGCTCTGCGGCAGCGCTTCGATGAGATGCAGCACCAGCGGCTTGCCGAGCAACGGCACCAGAGGCTTGGGCATCTGGCCCGTGAGCGGCCGCATCCTGGTGCCCAGGCCGCCCGCGAGGATGACCGCTTTCATGTTCCTCTACTCTTCAAGATCTCAGGACGAGGGAGAGATGCTGACGACATTGTTGCCGCGCAGCACGACGGTGCCCAGGCGGCGTACCTGGTCCGACGTTCTCTCCTCGGTCTCCTCCAGCACCATGTTCATGTACTCGTCATATCCGGTGAGCTTGCCTTCCAGGACACGGTTGTCCTTCAGCAGCAGGCTTACCTTCTTATTCATGGACTTCTCCAAAAGGGCCAGGGGCATTACCATGAGGAAATCACTACCTCACGCATAAAGCGGGGGCGATTTATACCTTTGCGCATTCCCGACGAGGTCTGGCACTAGCTTCCACGGCGGGCGTGGGAGCTGATGCCGGTCTTGGCAGGACGGGTTCACTCCTTGTGCGCGTGCTTGTCGAACCAGGCCTTGATATCTTCCTTCTTGGTGGAAGGTATGCCAAAGTACTCGCTGAACTTCTTGGTGGTCGTGAGAAGCAAGGTCTGTCCCTCCTTCTTGCCGGCCACCAGGCCTTCGCGCCGCAGCAGGTGCACGTCCTCGTAGATGTTCGATCCCATCAGCTTGGCGAGCTCGCTCTGCAATACTGGCTGATTGTAGGCGATGACCCCCGCCAGCTTCCGGGCGGAAGCGGGCAGTTCGCTCACGCCCAATTGCAGCGCATAGTTCGAGTATTCCTTCTTCAGCTGCATGGACCAGGTCATGGCCACGTGCACGATCTCGATCGCCGTCCCACGACCTTCGTACTCCTTCGCCAGCTTGCGCAGCGCCTTCTTCACTTCCTCGATGTCGAGGCCAGTGGCCGTGGCCACCTCGGACGCCTTCATCCCCTTCGGTTGGGAGAAGAGCGCCGCCTCGACCATCCTTTCCGGCGGGACCACTCTAGACCACCATGACCTTCGCTTCCACGGTCACCGCGGTCTCTTCCTTCACCATGCCGATCTCCCAGGGCAGCTTGATCTCCAGACCGATGCGGCCGAAGGGCAGATCTTCCTGCCACAGGGCGATGCGACCGGACTTGGCCAGGAAGAGCAGGGCGACGAACACCATGACGCGGTCGTTCTTGTCGTCGCCGAACAGATCGTCGATGACCAACGGTCCCGGTCCGCAGCGCAGGATGCGCTTCCACGTCTCTTCAACATCCTTCTCCAGGTCCTCGGTGTGCGCCTTGTTCTCGAACTTCTCGACCTTCGACGCAAGCACGATGCGGGCGCGTTCCCGCTGCTGATGCAGCTCGATCTCCTCCTGGGCCTCCTCGAAGGCGTCCAGAAGCTCGACCAGCGTCACCGGTCGCTCGCACGGATGCCGTACGGAATGGGTGAGGTGGACGCGCAGCGGCAGCCGCGTTTCGATGTCGTATTGGACCTCGTGCATCTCGGACAACGAGTCCATGTCCCAGCCGTCGGTGATCAGGTCGACGCACGGTTGTTCGTTAAGCGTGAGCACCTCGCGCGACTGCATGCGCAGGATGCTCCAGGCCATGCGGACCAATTTGCCGGCCACTATGAAGGAGAACTCGTCGGAGTGCATCCTCTGCGCGTAGAGCTTGCTGAACTCCATGAGGTTGATGTCCCAGGGATCGAAGTCCGCGGTGAGCACCAGTTCGAACACATTGAGCAGGGAACGGTCGAGCGGATCGGCGGCGCCGGCCGCGTCCAGCCTTCCGGCCGCGTCCAGAAGCCTCAGGTATCTGTCGATCTTCTCCGCCCGGTCCCCCTCGTCAATGATCGACTTGTGGAACAACAGGTGTCCCAGCACGTTCTCGGCGCTCGCGGCTTGCATCATTGTCCCATCCCTTTCCTGTGTTCGTTCTCCTCTGGTAGTTTCAATTCCTCGGCCAGTTCCTTGACGTCGCCGATGTTGGGGCGTATGATGACCTGGCTGATGCCCCCCACCGGCTTGGTGACGCCGATGATGTGGTCGGCGCGGTTGAGCGTCACCCGCCGCAACGATATCTGTACGAACTGCGCCGTGGTGCTGCTCTTGGCCACCCGCTGCGCCACCATGTCCGAGTTGACCGCGTCCAGGAACATGTCCACCTCGTCAAGGAGGTAGAAGGGCGAGGGCTGGTACTGCTGCAGCGCGAAAATGAAGGCCAAGGCGGTCAACGACTTCTCGCCGCCGCTCAATGCTTCCAAACGAAGCACTTTGCCGTTGCGCGGCTTGGCCTTCATGATGAGACCCCCCTTGAAGGGGTCGTCCGGGTCCTCGAGTATGAGATCGGATTCGCCGCCCTGCGAAAGGTCGGCGTAGATCTCCTTGAACCGCTCGTTGACGGCGGTGTGCACCTTGAACAGCTCCGCCTTCTTCCTTTCGGTCAGATCGAGCATCAGCTTGAGGAGCTCGCGGCGCTGGTCTTCCAGGCGCTTCAATTCCCCCTTCAGTTCGATGTGGCGGGCATTCTTCTCGTCGTAGTCTTCGATGGCGCGCAGATTGACCCGACCCATCGATTCCAAGAGCGCCTCGGCCTTGGCCAGCTCGCTCTTGATCTCGTCCAGCGTCGGCAGCGGATGGGCGACCGGCACGTTTATCTGGATGATCTCCGCCGCCGCCTCCTTGCTCCTTTCCTCGGCCGCCGCCATCTTGGTGTTGAGAGTGATGACGATATCGGTGGAGGTCTCCGCCCTGGCGCTCGCCTGCTCGCGATCGCTCTCCAGCTTGGCCTTGGTCCGGGCCTCCGCCTCCTTTTTGAGGCGCAGCTCGGCCAGCTCGCGGTCCATCGATTCCTCTATCTTCCGCAGCGCCGCCAGTTCGATGCGCGCCTGCTCTTCCTTGCGCGCCCATTCCAGCGCGGACGTTTTCATCTGTTCGGACTTGGCCTTCATCTCGACGATGGAGGCGTCCAACTCCGCCAGTCTGCCGCGCACCAGCGAGATGCGCGTCGTCAGCGTGGCCACACTTCCGTCGAGCGAACTGCGCTTGCTGCTCAGCTCCACGACCTTGGCTTGCGCTTCGCGCAGCGCGGCCGATATCTCCTTGGGGGCCAGCACCAAAATGCGGCGTCGGGCGTTCTCCCTTTCCGAGACCAGGCCGGCGGAGGCCGCCCCGGCCTGGGCCATGCCCTTCTCCGCGATCTGGAGCGCCTTGAGCGCCTCTTCGATCTCCCTACGCAGCGCTTCGCGGTCCGCGCCGATCTTGACCAGGCGCGCCTTGAATTCCTTTACCGACGTCTCGATGCCGGCCGCCTTGGCCTCGGCCCCGCCGCCCTGGCTGTTCAGTTCACGGATGCGCGTCTCCGCCGCCATCCCTTCCTCGCGCGCCTGACGCAGCTGCTGCCCCAGCTTCTCGCTCAATTCGGTCGCTTTGCGCAGCTGTTCCCCGATCTCTTCCAGCTTGCCGCGGGCGGACGCTCCGAACTTCGGTCCGCCGCTGCTCTCCGACGCGCCGCCGACCATGGCGCCGGATGCTTCTATCAGCTCGCCGCCGGCGGTCACGAGGCGGACGCCACCCATGAGGCGGCGCGCCTTCTCCAAAGTGTCAACGACCACCGTGTCGCCGAAGACATACCAGAAGGCAGCGCGGTACTTCTCGTCAAAGGAGATGAGATCGATAGCGTATCCGGCCGCCTCCTTGGCGGCCATGACGGCCTTGCCGCGGGGCCGGCCGTCCAGCATCTTGTTGAGCGGCAGGAAGGTCGCCCTGCCGAGGTTATTGGATTTGAGGTGCTGTATCGCTTTGGCAGCCACTTCGTCATCGTCCACGATGATGGACTGCATGCGGGCGCCCGCGGCCACGTTGAGCGCCACCTCATACTTCGGGTCCACCTCGGCCAGCTGCGAGATCGTACCGTGAATGCCCTTCAGTTCGCCGCGGTCCCGGGCCTCGAGAATTCCTCTCACAGCGCGCGTGAAGCCCCTGGCGATGTTGTCCGCCGCCTCCTTCTCCGCGGAAAGGGAGGTGTATTCACGGTTGAGCCGCTTGATGGAATCTTCCAGCTCCGCCAGCTCCTGATTAAGCTTCCTTTCCAGGTTGCGTTTCAGGAAGAGCTGTTCTGTCAGCGTCTTGATCTCCCCGGCCGAGGAACGGTCCACCTTGGATACTTCCTTCAGTCTCCACTCCGCATCCTTGAGGTCGAACTCCTTCTGGCGCAGTTCCTCTTCCAATGCCGCCAGGCCGCTCTCGGCGCGGGACTGGCGGGCCTGCGCCCTCTCCTTCTCCAGGGTGAGGACGTGGGTTCTCTCCTCGGCCTCCTTGACCTTGGCGTCCAACTCGTGGACCTTCTTCTCCAGTGCGGCCAATTCGTCGTCTGAGGACGATATCTTATCCTGCAGGCCCTTCGCCTCGGCGGTGACCGCTTCCAGGGAAGCGACGACCACGCGCAGCCCTTCCTCGGAAGTCCTCAGTTCCGTTTCCAACCTTTTGATCTCGGCGCCTGCCTTGACCTTCTCCTCGCTGCGCTCCTTGATCTCCTGCTGCAATCCTTTCTCTTCATCGCCGGATTTGGCGGCATTGTCCTGGCAGCGCGCCAGGGCGATCTTCACGGCGTCCATCCTTTCCTTGAAATCCTTGAACGCCGGCCCGCCCTTCTCATCGATCTGGTGCTCGAGGTCCAGAACGCGCTTCTCGGCCGCCTCGATCTCACCGGTCAGCTGAATGCGCCGGCTGCGAGCGTTCTCGATATCCTGGTTGATGTGCACGATCCTTTCCTGGAGTTCGCGCATCTCCGCCTCAGCGAGTTCGCGGCGCTTGTGCGCCATCTTCGAACGGGCGGCACTGACCTTGTCCCGGGTCTGAAGCCACCGGAGGGCAGCGGTGCGCTCCTGCTCCAACTGGCTCAGTTGCTTGCCATTCTCAGAGAGAATGAAGGAAACCTTGTCGATGTTCTCATCGGCCTGCTTCTTCTCCGCTTCGGCGCGGCCCATCTCCTCGTCGTACTTGCTGATCCCGGAGATATCTTCCAGTATCTTACGGCGGTCCATGGGGGACATGGTCGTGATCCTCGTAACGTCTCCCTGCTGGACGACGTTGTAGCCCTCGGCACTGATGCGCGCTGAGGCGAGAAGATAGTCGAATTCCGTCAGCGTGGACTTGCGGTCATTGACAAAGAAGTAGGAATTGTAACCGATGTCGTTGTCGGCTAGCTTAACGTGCCTTGTCAGACGCACTTCCTCAGCGTCGATGGGAATGAGACGATCGGCATTGTCGAAGACCAGGCTGACCTTGCAGTAGCTAGCTGGCTGCTTGTCGTTGCCGCCATTGAAGATGAGGTCTGTCAGTTTGACGGCCCGCAGCGCCTTGGAGGACTTGGGACCGAGAACGAATAAGATGGCATCGGAGATATTGCTCTTGCCCGAACCGTTCGGACCAGTGACGGCCGTGAACCCGTTCAAGAGCGGTATGGACATCTTGCGACCGAACGACTTGAAGTTCTCAAGCTCGATCTGCTTTAGGTACATCCAAACCCTCCCCGACCGGGAGGGATGGCTCTATGCGGGCAAAGCCCAACTACTGACTGCATCCCCATCCCTTGAGTCCGACGACTGTCGGACACTATTGAGTATATGTACATTTATATTTAAACCTTGGTTGCAAGATATATGAACTCCAAGGACTCAGACCCAGTGTTCTGATTCCAAGCCTAGGCGGAAGATTCTTCTCCGCAAATAGAAAGGGTCCGTCCCAAGACGGCACTGGCTGCGTGAGCTCCATTTCATAACGATGAGGAAAGGCTGTCCTCAGAGAAAATTCATATACGAATAATAGAGACAAGAACGCTCTAATATTAACAATCGTTACATATCCTTTGCAGGTAGAAATGCGCCAAGGCGCAGTATCTGCCGAGCGCAGAACGGCGGAAGGACATGAACTCCAGCCCGCCAAGTGAGGGAAGACGGCTAAGGAGAAAAAGGTTCCGCGTCAACGGCCGATGAAAAGAGGGAAAGAATGAGATACGAGAGCATATTGGAAACGATCGGAAGGACTCCCCTGGTTAAGCTGAACAAGCTCCCAGGCAAGTCTGCGGCAGAGGTATACTGCAAGCTGGAGTCATTTAATCCGATGCGGTCGGTGAAGGACCGGATCGCCCTCGCCATGATCGAGGATGCAGAGGCGAGCGGAATACTCAGGCCCGGAATGGAGGTCGTGATAGTAGAGCCCACCTCCGGCAACACGGGCATCGGCCTGGCCATGGTCTGCGCCGTCAAGGGATATGCTATCACACTCACGATGCCAGAGAGCATGAGCATCGAGCGGCGCAGGCTGCTCAAAGCGCTGGGCGCTGAACTGGTGCTCACTCCCAGGGAGAAGGGCATGAAGGGCGCGATCGAGAAGGCGGCCGAGATCCACCAGGAGCGGCACAACACCTTCCTGCCCCAGCAGTTCGAAAACGCGGCCAACCCCCGCATACACTACGAGACGACCGCGATCGAGATCCTCGGCGATCTGCCGAACCTCGATGCGTTCGTCGCTGGTGTTGGCACTGGAGGCACCATCACCGGCGTAGGCCGGAGGCTGCGCGAGAACGGCAGCAAGGCTCTGCTCGTGGCGGTGGAACCGGCGGCGTCTCCGGTACTATCGGGAGGCAAACCCGGGCCGCACGGTATCCAGGGCATCGGAGCTGGCTTCGTTCCATCCGTACTGGACACTAAGCTGATCGACCGCATCATCCAGGTCAAGGACGATGAGGCCAAGACCACGGCGCGGGAACTGGCCAAGCAGGAGGGCATCCTCGCGGGGATCTCCTCCGGCGCGGCGCTGTTCGGTGCATTGCAGATCGCCAAGGAATTGGGTCCGGGCAAGAAGGTGGTCGTGATCATCCCCGATTTCGGGGAGCGCTACCTGAGCACGGATCTGTTCCCGGAGTGAAAGACAAGGAACGCACGGTGCCAGTTTCGATGCACCAGTGACCTGGGCTGCACCACCTAGAGCGGTGGCGCCCCGGCCTGTGAGGCTTAGAACGAAGGCACCATCCGCCTCGCGGCGGGCATGAAGGTGAGATCATGGGAATATTCGAAGGTTGGAAGAAGGCATTGGGACAGGAGGCGCCCAGCGATGAGGCTGGAGCGCAGAAGGCAGACCAGAGCGCGAATGACAAGGAGTGCAGGCAAATGAGCGAGATACGAAGAGGGCTGGGCACCGCAGCGGTGCACGCCGGGCAGGTAGCAGATCCCACGACCGGATCGAGGGCCGTACCGATCTATCAGACGACATCCTACGTGTTCAGGGACACTGAGCACGCGGCGAACCTGTTCGGATTGCGGGAATTGGGCAACATCTACACCAGGCTCATGAACCCCACCACGGACGTGTTCGAGAAGAGGGTCACCGCCATCGAAGGCGGGAACGCCGCATTGGGCGTCGCCTCGGGGCAGGCGGCCATCACCTATGCACTGCTCGCGATCACCAGACCGGGAGACGAGATCGTGTCCGCGGACAACCTCTACGGCGGAACGTACGAGCTGTTCAACTACACCTTCCCGCACCTGGCCCGCAAGGTCAAGTTCGTCAAGTCGACCGATCCAGGAGCGTACGAGGCAGCCATCACGGACAAGACGAAGGCGATCTATGTCGAATCGCTCGGGAACCCGAAGCTGGACATTCCGGATTTCGAAGCACTGAGCAGGATCGCCCACAAGCACGGCATCCCGCTGGTGGCGGACAACACCTCCGCCGTCGGATTGCTGCGGCCGATCGATTTCGGCACCGACGTGGTCGTGCATTCCGCCACCAAGTACATCGGCGGGCATGGCAACTCCATCGGCGGCATCATCGTCGATTCTGGAAAGTTCGCCTGGAACAACGGCAAGTTCCCCGAGTTCACGGAGCCGGACCCCGCCTATCACGGGCTGAAGTATTGGGACGCCTTCGGCAACTTCCCGGGAATGGGAAACGTCGCTTTGGCGTTCAACATCCGCGTCAAGCTGTTGCGGGACACAGGCGCGGCGCTGTCGCCGTTCAACGCCTGGCTGTTCATCCACGGACTGGAGACCTTGCATCTGAGGGTCAAGCGGCACGCCGACAACGCCTTCGCACTGGCACAGCACCTCCAGGACCACCCCAAGGTCGCCTGGGTCAACTATCCTGGATTGAAAGAGCATCCCAGTCACGCGCTGGCCCAGAAGTACCTGCAGGGCGGCTACGGCCCGCTGGTGGGATTCGGAGTGAAGGGCGGACGCGCCGCAGGCGAGAAGGTCATCAACAGCGTCAAACTGCTCTCACACCTCGCCAATATAGGAGACACCAAGAGCCTGATCATCCACCCGGCCACCACCACGCACCAGCAGCTGACGCCCGCACAACAGGTATCTACTGGCGTGACGGATGACTACATACGCTTGGCGGTCGGCATCGAGGACATCGAGGACATAATCGCCGATCTGGACCAGGCACTGCAAAAGGTGTGAGAAGATGGAAAGGTCCGTAGGGCAGACAGAGACGAGGATCATCGAGTTCGCAGGGCCGCTCCTGCTGGAAAGCGGCGCGGTCCTGCGGCCGGTGCGCGTGGCCTACGAGACCTATGGTCGCCTGAACGAGGAGCGCAGCAACGCCATCCTCATCTGCCACGCCCTCTCCGGCGACGCCCATGCGGCCGGGTACCATGCCAACGCCAATAAGTCGGGCTGGTGGGAATCCGCCATCGGTCCGGGCAAGGGGTTCGACACGGACCGTCACTTCGTCATCTGCTCCAACGTCCTGGGCGGATGTCAAGGGAGCACCGGCCCGTCGTCCATAGATCCGAAGACGGGGAAGCCCTTCGGCATCGGCTTCCCCGTAATCACCATCAAGGATATGGTGCAGGTGCAGAAGTTGCTCGTCGAGCACTTGGGCATCAAGCAGCTGGCCGCTGTGGCCGGTGGTTCCATGGGCGGCATGCAGGCATTGCAGTGGGCGGTGACCTACCCGGAGATGCTGCGCAAGCTCGTGGTCATTGCCAGCACCGCTTCCTCGACGCCACAGCAGATCGCTTTCAACACCGTGGGGCGAAAGGCCATCACCTCCGACCCCGATTGGAACGATGGCGACTACTACGGTGGGGAGCGGCCTGCGCTTGGTCTTTCCATCGCCCGCATGGTGGGGCACATCACCTACCTCAGCGACGACAGCATGCGGCAGAAGTTCGGCCGCAATCTGCAGGACAAGAAGAAGGTGGGATTCGATTTCTCCACCGACTTCCAGGTGGAGAGCTACCTGCAGCACCAGGGCGACACCTTCGTCAACCGGTTCGATCCCAACTCCTATCTGTACATCACCAAGGCGATCGATTACTTCGACCTGAGCAAGCGCGGCTCGCTGATAGCTGGACTATCCGCGGTCAAGGCCAAGGTCCTGGTGGTCGGCATCAGCTCGGACTGGCTCTACCCTGTGTATCAGTCCCAGGAGATCGTCTCCGCCCTCAACGCCCACCAGGCGGAGGCCAGCTACGCGGAGATACGCTCCAACTACGGGCATGATGCCTTCCTGCTGGAAGAGGGACAGCTGAACTACATCCTGAAGAACTTCTTCGGCGAGGTCCTCGTGGCCGATGTGATGCTAAGGGACATCTGCACCATCACCGAGGACACCACCATCGTCAAGGCGGCCGAGCTGATGCTGCGTGGAGAGACGAACCATCTGCCCGTGGTCGATGCCGAAGGCCGGTTGATGGGGATCGTCACCTCCTGGGACATCGCCAAGGCCGTGGCCCGCGGACTGGACGATCTGCATCAGATCGTGTCCGCGCCCGTCCTCACGGCGCGGGGCGAGGACCGCATCGGCTCCGCCATCAGGAGCATGGAGAAGAACCACATCTCCGCGCTTCCAGTGGTGGACGACGAGGAGAAGGTCCAAGGTCTCGTGACCACAGAATGCCTGGGTCCGCTCCTGGGCCGCTGCCGTTGAATTCAGTCAGCACCAATGCGCCAATCGTTGAGCGCTTCGGGTCCATAGGGCTGCACCAGGAGGAGCTCCTCGAACAAACCCTTCCGGATGCGCATCTGCACCTTCTCCCCGCCGTGATCGGAATAGCGTGCTACGATTCCAGCGGCGACCAGGAGGCTCACAGCGTCCGTGGCCTGGGAAAGACATACGGGACCGGGAATGTTCATCGGCTCGATGAGCGAGGGGAGCATGTAGGAACGGCCCTTGAGCTGCATGTTCTCGCGCTCGTTGCGACCGATGATGCTCTTCTGCCCCTCGATGCGGAAATGGCGCCCCAGTTTGAGCAGCGCCACGTCCTCGGCGGTGAGCGAATCGGGATGATACTGAAGGTGGTCGATGAGCCGTGCGGAGAACTCCTTGGAGGTGAGGAGACAGCCCCCGGCCGGACAGGGATAGTCGTTGATGCCCTTGGATGCCGCCAGCTGGATCTGCTCCTTGCGTCCGCGCCCTTCGATGCGCAGCAATGCCTCCCTATCTACCCAGCCCTTCAATTCCGCCTCGGTCGGCGGGAGCAACTTGGCCGAAAGAGGCCGCAGCAGCTTGCCCTGCAACCCAGACTCCTTCTCCACCAGGTCCATGGAACGGCGCAACTGGCTCATGGGCCTCTGGCCGAGGACCTCGCCGGTGAAGATGAAGCTGGCGCCGACCTCTTCCGCGATCTCCACCGATTTGCGCAGCATGAAGATGCGGCAATCCACACAGGGATTCATGCCGGAACCGCGGCCGTGGGGAGGGGAACGCACGATGTCGAGGAACTCCTGGCCCTTGGCCTTGGTGATCAGCTTGATGCCCATAGCCTGCGCGACCTTGGCGGCGTGGCTGCAGCCCCCGGAATCGCACTGGCAGAAGGGAGAGGTGAACTTGACCGCCACCACTTCGATGCCCTGGTCCAGCATTATCCGCACGGCCAGCGTGCTGTCCAGCCCTCCTGAGAGCAATCCGAGCGCAATCATAACAATCGTTAAATGAACAACCCTATTTGATGATTTGCCACCGCCCTCAAAGGTCGATGAACGGTCGGATGTCGCAGCAGCCGCAGCTGTGGCCCATGGTGGCGAAGGACCGCGGGCTCAATCCCTGCCGCTGCAGGATCCTCCCCTGCTGACGGGCCAGTTCCATCACCCGCTTCGGTGCAAGCGAAGGTATTTCGCCCAGCGCTTCCTCCAAGGCGAAGCGGTTGCCCTCGTCGATCTGCAGCGGCCGCAGCGTGGGGACGCAGCCCAGGGAGGCCAGGACCTCCACCGCATCGAGCAGGACGCCATCGTCTTCTCCTAGCCCGATCAGGATGTTCGAGGCCACATGCCCCTTGCCGAAGATCTCTCCGGATCTTTCGATCATCTGCAGGATAAGGCTCTGGTCCTTGCGCGGGCACACCTTCTCGAAGATGCTGGCATCGGCCGCTTCCAGATTGATCTTGATCTCGCTGGCGCCGGACGAATACAGCTTCTCCAGCTGCCTCTTGGTGGTGGGATAGGGCTCCACACCGATGCTCATGCCGGGCACCTCGCGCAGAACGCCTCGGACGACATCGGCCATGCGAGCCACGGTCTGCTCCGGAGTATCGGGCACCCCCGAGGTGAGGGCCGCCGTGCCAATGCCATCCTTGACCCAGGCTCGGACCATCATGTCGACCACTTCCCGGGTCTCCCTCACCTGGGAGGAGGCGTGCCAGGGCATCAGGGCGGTGCAGAAACGGCAACCAAAGATGCAGCGATGGTCAAGATTGAAGAGCGCCTGGTCAGGGGCGTGGTGGATGATCGGTGCCACATCGATGGGGTCGAGCAGAACGCCTTCACCGTCCAGCAGCCGCAGGCCGTGCTCTCCCCGGACCAGTTCGAACTCGCCGCCGGTGGTGGAGACCACCTTGCGCACCCGCGTGGTGCCGAAGGCCAGGATGATGCTCGGCCTGCCCGCGCCCGGTCCGGCCGACGAACAGCTGGCCTTGAGCCCGCGGAGCAGGTCCGGTTCCACCTTGACCGCGCCCCCGAGGATGAGGCGTATTTTCATCTGCACCTGTTCCTGTCCTTCCATCCCGCGCACCTCCTGGGGCCGACCATGGCATCCGCCTTCCGCGACTGGTATCTGCTCGGGCCCGCATAAACTTAACTATTGTGAATCTTTGATTTGCTGCTGAATGCCACGTTGACCGTACCCTGCCAGGTCCAAGGCGACCCGCCCATAACCCAGGGAGACAAACACTGCAACAATCTCCTGCCGTAGAGATAGTGCCCTCTCCATCTCCTCGGGCAGCAGCTCGGTCCGTGCCGTCGGGTGCTCGTCCCGGACGCGATATTGCCTGAAGCCCAATCCATGCAGGAGTTCCTCCGCGGAGCCGATGCAAAGCAGAGCCGCTGTGGTGACCGCCGTCCCCACTGGTACCCTGGAAGCGAGACAGGCCATGGCAGGTTTGTCCCATTGAGGCAGACCCAATGCACGGGCGGCGGCGCGAACCTGCTGCTTCCCCAGCCCCAGTTCCATGAGGGGCGAGCGCACGCCCGCCTCCAGCGCCGCCCGACGACCGGGGCGATCATCTCCAAGGTCGTCCCGGTTGCTTCCATCCACAAGGACGGCGAGCTGCCTTTCGAGTCTGATGCCTTGCAGATTGGTGAAAAGCGCCTTCTTGCAGTGATAGCAGCGATCGCCCCGGTTGGCGCGATAGGCCTCCGAATCCATCTCGCCGACCTCGATTATGCTGGCGCCGAAGGCCTGAGCCGACGTCAGTGCTGCCACCAGTTCTCACTCAGTGAAGGAGAGACCCCTTTGGCACCCCAAGCACGGGCCCCCAGTTCCGCGTGGGCCGCGGCCAACACCAACGCGCTGTCCACGCCGCCGCTGTAGGCCACCAATACGGACTCGAATTGTCGCATCCAGCATCTCAATAATTGAATGGTGGCGGACGCCTCTTGATCCATGAATCGGGCTATTGCGAGACCATATTTAACAATTGTTTGGATAGAAGACGGTGCAGCGGATCTGTGATCAAGTGCAGGTCGGCAGAGAAGCGTAGACTTCGAGGAGCCGCCGGCGCATCACATCCCAGTTATACTCCTGCTCCGCCGCGCGACGGCCGTTGTCGCCCAGGCGCTGCCGCAATGCTGGATCCTGCAGATCTGTCACCGCAGCGCGGAAGGCGTCCGGGGACCAGAGGATACTCAGACCGCACCCTATCTCTCGCGCCATTGCGCCGCCCAGGGTGCCCTCTGTGGCGATCACCGGGCGCCCAACCGCCATTGCCTCCAGCAGTCGATTGGGCGTGGCAATGCGATAGTTCTCATTGCCTGCGTCCAGGGGGCAGAGGATGACGTCGGCGGCGGCCATCTCGGCCATGATATTCTCGCGATCTATCCACCCCAGGAACCGAATGCGCGGGTCGGCGGCGGCAAGGCGGCGGACCTCTTCCTCATAGCGGCCATAGCCGGCCAGCACCATGCTCCATCCGTCGAACTGGCGCAGCGCCTCCAACATCTCCAGGACATACCGCCCCGGTTCCAGGGTGCCGCCGTAGAAGAGACGCAGTTCCTTGGAGGGGCTGCTCGGCAACGTCTCACCGATCGGTGGGGTGTTCATGACCACGGTGACGTCACAGCCTGCATCCTCGAATCGTTCCTGCAGGGCAGAATTCACGGTGACGACCTTGGCGACGCGCTTCAGCAGGAAGTTCTCGGCCAAGTCCACCCAGAGACCCGCCAGGGGCAGGTCGCGCGCCACCATCTTGGCATACCATTCATGCGCATCATATATCAGCGGCACGCCTTTGGACCAGGCGGCCAACACCCCTGGAATGAGCGCATCCAGATCATGCGCGTGGACCACGTCCGCCTCGAAACGGGCAGACGCCTGCCACATGCGCATCCAGGCCCGCGGCATGAAGAGGAAGGTGCGCAGCGGCCCCTGTACCTTCTTCCTGCCGATGCGGTGGACGCCAATGCCGGCATCGACCTCTTCTCGCGGTCTTTTTCCCGAACGGTCCCAGCAGATGATGTCCACGCTGTGGCCGTCTTCGACCAGGGCGAGCGCTTCGGTGCGCACCCGCGGATCCGGCCGGTATTCGTTGGCCAGCATCATCAGCGCGCGCTTGGCCATGCCCCGCTCCTATACCATCTCCACGGCCCGCCCCAGCGCCAGGGCCTGCTTGGCCGCCTCGATGGCCGCGACCGTCTTCACGCCGATGCTGCCGGAATTGCGCGTCTCCGTGGACGGGTCGCCGATGCTCTGTATGAAGTGCAGGAGCTCGGTGCGGATGGTGTTATTCCTCTCCACATGCAGGCGATAGGTGTAGCCACTCTCGTAGACGGTCACTTCCTGGCCGACGGCGTCGATGACACAGGAACGATTCTCGCCCACGATCTCAATCTGTCTCACTTTCTTCGGCGATATCCAGCTGAGATGCGCCTGCGACACTGCACCGGAGGGCATCTCGCATAATATGTACGCCGCTTCCTCCACGCCCTTCTGACGGAAGGGTTTGGCCACGCATTGGATCCTCTGCGGCCACTGACCGGTGATGTGGTTGAGGATATCGAAATAATGCGGCGCCAGGTCGAGGATGACATCCCTGTCGGTCCAGACTGGCTCCAGGTTGGTCCAGTTCATGTTGACCAGGAACAGCTTTCCGAAGAAGTTGTCCGCGATAAGGCGGCGCACCTCATTGAGCGCATTGTTGAAACGGTAGATGTGGCCGACCGATAGGGTGAGGTTCTGCTCCTCCGCCAGCTTCACCAGTTCCTCCCCTTCCTGGACCGTGAGGGTTATGGGTTTCTCCACCAGCACGTGCTTTCCTGCCAGAAGCGCTTCCTTGCAGGCGGGGTAGTGCAGCGCATTGGGGAGGCAGATGTGCACCGCGGCGATGCTCTCCTGCCGCAGCACCTCGCGGTAGTCGTCGAAGGCCAGTTCCACCCCGTACCTCTCTTTGGCGTGGAGACGATTCTTCTCCATGAGGTCGGAAACGGCCTTCACTTTGACGTTCTGGATGGCACTGTACTCCTCCATTATCTTGCGGCCCCAGTAGCCGACCCCGAGCACACCGACCTCGAAGCGACGCATCATTGCACGCCCTTGAGGTAGGAGACGATCTCTTCACAGACCATATCCACCTGCTCATCGGTCATGGACGGGAATATCGGCAGCGAAAGCAGGGATGTGGAGAGCGCCTCGCTCACGGGGTACTCTCCGCCGCGGAAGCCGTACAATTGCTGGTAGATGGGCTGCAGGTGGATCGGCACCGGATAGTGGACGCCGGTCTCGATGCCTTTGGAAGCAAGGTGATCGGCCAGTTTGTCACGCTTATCCGTCCGAATGACGAAAAGGTGGAAGACAGGCAGTATGTCGCTGCCGGGCATGGGCGGAAGGCCGACCCCGGCACTGGAAAGTTTGCGCGCATAGCGGGCCGCAATGACCCGGCGCCTTTCATTCCAGGAGTCCAGCTTCTTCAACTGCACCAGACCGAACGCCGCGTTGGCGGTGTTGAGACGAGAGGTGTAGCCGACCACGTCGTGCACGTAGCGGGAGACGCGGCCACAGTCACGCAGCTTCGCCAACAGCTTCGCGAGCTTCTCATCGTCGGTGGTGATCATGCCCCCGTCGCCCCCCACGGTCATATTCTTGGTGGGGTAGAAAGAAAAGCAGCCCGCCTTGCCGATCGAGCCGGCCCGGGAGCCGCGGTAGATGGCGCCGTGCGCCTGGCAGGCGTCCTCCACGACAACGGCGCCCTTCTCTTCGGCCAACTCCATCAGCTCGTCCATTGGGGCCGGCTGACCGAAGAGGTGCACCGGCAGGATGGCACCAGTGCCTTCCCTCCAGCCGGCGCGCGTCGCCGCCGGGTCGAGATTGTAATCGGCCTCGCTAGCATCAGCAAAATAGGGCCGGCCTTCCGCCTGGATGACAGCGTTGGAAGTAGCTACGAACGAAAGCGGAGAGGTCACGACGCTCTTTCCTTTCAGGTTGAGAGCAATGAAGACCAGCTGCAGGGCATCGGTGCCGCTGGACACGGAGACGGCGTGCTTGGTACCGCTATAGCGGGCGAAGGCCTCTTCGAACTTGAAGACGCTCTCTCCGAGCACCAGGCGCTCGTTGCGCAGGGCAATGTTCACTGCCTCCAGCATCTCCTCGTCGACAACAGGCCGAGCCAATGGTATCTTTGCCAAGTGATTCACCTCAGATCCTTGATCTTCTTCGCTGGATTACCAATTACCAGCGTATGCGGCGCCACATCCTTGGTGACGACCGCGCCGGCGCCGACCATGGCCCCTTCGCCTATGGTGACGCCGCACACGACGACCGCGCCGGCGCCGATAGAGGCGCCCTTCTTGATGAGCGTGGGCGTTATCTCCCAGTCGCCCACAGCATGGGGATGAAGGTCGTTGGTCAGCACCGCGTGCGGACCGATGAAGACCTCGTCCTCGATCGTCACCCCGGACGGAATGAAGGCGAAAGCTTCTATCTTACAGCGGTCGCCGATGACCACTCCCCTCTGGATCTCCACGAAGGCGGCCACGCGGCACCCTTTGCCGATGCGACAGCCATAGAGGTTGACGAAGTCGCGGACCACGGTATCCTCACCGATGTCGCAGTCCTTGATGGAATAGAACTCCGCCAACACCTTCATATGCCCTTGCGAACCGCTTCACTCGATTAATATCTTTCTAGCTCTCCGATCCTACTGGAATGGATCCCGACCATGGGTCCAGGGCCGCGGTAGCACATCATTTATTCTAGCAACATGATTTAACCTATATCCTACTTAGCGGCAGCATGCATCGGTCCAGGCAATGGACACCATGCACCTCTTGAGCGGGACCGTCGCGGGTGGCTTCTCGTTTTAGGCATCATCGCCAATGGCTACGCTAAGGAGAACATCAGCCTCGCTTGAATGTCCTTCAAGCATCCCACCCCTATGGAGAAGATCGATGAGATGGCACAGAGGGGCGTCAAGAAGGTCTTCTTCTTTTCCTCCGCCATCAGCGCCGAGGGCATCCATAGCCAGGTCGATATTCCGGAGCTGGTGGAGAAAGCCAAGGCCGCCAAGGGAATGGAGATCATCGATCTCGACGTGTGGAACGACCATCCATTGGTCATCGCGGCCATCAAGGAGAGGACGGACGAAGCGATGAACGGTGGCGGCAGGACTCGTGGTTCAAGCAAGTAATTATAAGCTCAGGCGGAATCCGCACCCTATAATGGCTGAGATGCTCGTCAGCGTTGTGCTGAATGTGATGAACGAGGAGAAGAACATCGCTGACCTCCTCGATTCCCTGGTCGTGCAGGAACAGCCGCTGGAGGTCATCGTCATCGATGCTAACAGCCGCGATCGCACGCGCGAGATCACGCAACAGTACGTCGACAAGTATCCCTTCATCAAGATGTACATCAAGCCCGGCACGCGCGGCGAGAGCACCAACTACGGCATCGGCAAAGCGACCGGCGATATTATCGCCTTCACCGGCGGGGACTGCATCGCCAACCCATTCTGGATCAAGGAGCTGCGCCGCACCATCAAGGAAGGCGCGGGCGTGGTCGCTGGTCGCTGCATAAACATCGGTCTAAGAGCATGGGAGGAATTGGACCGGGTCGAGCTGCGCTACAAGAACGTCGATGTGTCATTCCCCTCCGGCAACGAGGCGTTCCGCCGCGAGGCGCTGGAAAAGGCCGGCGGTTTCGACACCTGGTTCATCACCGCCGAGGACATCGACCTCAACCTGAGAGTGGTGGATGCAGGATACACCATCGTCTACAATCCGGACGCCATCATCTATCACCGCATGAAAGCGACCGTCTACAACTTCTTCAGGCAGGCATTCTGGAACGGCGCGGGGAGGAAGCAGCTCACCCTCAAGCACGGCCGATTGTGGGGTTCCTACGATCCCATCAAGATGTTCAAGCAGAAGATGAGCTTCTGGGCCTTCACGCGCTTGGCGGTGGC
>CAZCNG010000019.1:0-22035 GCA_964500045.1 uncultured Methanomassiliicoccaceae archaeon | reverse complement strand
AATGTGCCTTCGCCAAGATCGAGAAGAAACTGGCCAAGGTCGCTTCCTACAAGGATAACGAGGCCAAGCTCCTCAAGCTGGCATCCAAGGGAGATCCGCTGGTGCGCGCCTACGCGGGCACCATTTCGCTGACGCTCATGGGGAAGATCCCCTACCTCAGCACCATGCCCCTGCCCGTCGGCGACGTGTCCTTCGCGGTGCGGGGCAAGGTGGACGCCAAGGCGGCCATAGGTGTCCAGCACTTCAATGACCCGGACCTGAGGCTCCTGGCCTACTTCGACATTGCCATGTCCAAGGGGCTGCACATCTACTCCACCGAGGAAGGGTTGTACTGTTCCGCGGATGGACCGCATCCCCCGGCCGAATACGTCGAGGAGATGCTGGGCGCTTTGCCGTACCAATTGAAGGACCTCTCCTGCCGTAAACAGTCAGCCGCCTGCCTTGGACTGCTGTGGAAGTCCCAGCAGAAGACCATCACCATCTGCCAGGGCTGTGCCCGCCCCGACAATACGATGCATACGCTCACCAGCAGGATCGCCGCAGAAGACCCGGCCGATGATTTCGACCCGCAATTCCTGTATGCCGCGGAATGCATGAAGCCGGGGTGCTCCCCCTGTCTCAAGGACATGACCGCGCAGGCCGCGGCCGCCAACGCACAGGCGTATCGGGAAGGCAGGAGCGGCGACAAGGCCTTCATAGACGCCTCGCTCGCCGAGCTCGTCCGAGCGGTGGAGGAGAAGGGCGGCATCTACGTCATGGCCGGCAAATGCTACGGCGGCGACGCCGAGGCGTTCTTCAGGGACGTCAAGGGCAGCGAGCAGGAGCAGGAGCTCATCAAAGGATTGGTGAAATCCAAGGGCGCCGGCGTCCTGAGCGACTCGGACCAGGCGGGCCGCGTCATCAGCGCTCTCTGGCCTGTGTATTCGCTGGAGATGTTGACCCTGGCCAGCTCCGAGGCGACGGCCAAGGCGGTGGCGGCGGAGATGACCGACGCGGCGCCGACGGTCATGCTGGCCGAGGTCCGCCGCCGCGAGGCCGGGACGGCCATCTTGGCCGGACTGCCGCGCCTGAAGCTCGGCATGGTCGGTCAGCTGGCCGACGATCTCGCGCGCAGTTTCAAGGCGGAAGGCAAGGACGCCATGTTGAAGTTGGCGGACAAGGCGCGCGTCAAGGACCACCGTCTCAAGGCGGTAGCTTTCGCCTTCCTCGAAACGGTGGGCGAAGGCAATTCGCGCAAGTGGCAGTTCTCCAAGGAGGAGTTTGACTTCGGCCTGCATTTGGCGCCCCTGGCCAAGAGGATGCTGGAGGCCAGCGGCGGCACCTACGCCGAGGCGCTCAAGGACCTGGTGCTGCAGAGCGGCGCCAGCGAAGAAGTGCTGCCGGTCTAGTCGAGCACGCGGATGTCGGCCACGATGTGGATGGTGGCCGGTCCAAAGGACTTGACCTCCCTCCAGCCCAGCACCTCGTAGCGCCGTCCGGCGCAGTTGTCTTTGATCTCGGCCAGCATCCTATCCGGTAGATGGTCCAGGCCATATCTCTCGTGGAAATGGATCAGGCCGCCCTGCTTGGCCATGGCGAAGGCCTTGGGCAGGAACGCCGCCGTGCCGCCGATGTAGCCCATCAGGATGCGGTCGGCGAATCTCGTGCCAAGCAAGCTTCTGTTGTCCCCCAGCACCGCAATCACGCGGTCCTCCACGCCGTTCATCTGGATATTCTCCCTGAGGTAGCCGTAGGAATCGGGATTGAGCTCGCATGCCCACACCAGGCGGGGCGAGGCATGCTTCGCCATGGGCAGCGTGAAGTAGCCGATCCCGGCGAACATATCGACCACGGTCTCGCCGGCACAGGGCAGGCGGCGCATGCTCTGCTTCTCCTCGAAGTTGCCGGAGGAGAACATGACCTTGGCGGGGTCCAGCTTGTACAGGATGTCGCCCTCGGGATGCACCGTCTCGGTGTCGCTGCCGTACACCAGTTCTACCTGAGGCCGCCTCCAGGCACCTTGCACGATGCCCCTTTCAAGCAAAACCGCCCTGGCCCCGAGCACCTCCGCGTAGGCGGCAGCCACCCGCTGCTTGTCGTTCTCCAGCTCCGGCGGTAGGCGCAGTGTGAGCACGTCGCCCACCATCTCCCATCCCTGCGGCAGGAGGGCCTCCTTATCCTTCGCTAGCTTCAGTTTGAGGCCGATGCTCTCCTGGGGGTGCCTCCTCACCTCTAGAGGTCGTGGTTCCCTTTCCACCACTTCCATCCCTGGGGGTGGGTCGAACCCTTCCGCCAGGGGCAATAGCACCATGCCGCCCTCCTCTTCTATCTGGATGTCCTTGCGTACCATGCGGCTTCGCGCCAGCGGTCTACGGACCTCCTCCGCCTCCTGCCTTTGCACCACGAGGTAGCGCATGCTCCTCACTCGAAGAGCAACGGCCGCAAGGCCATCGGCAGCAAGGTCATCAGTCCGGGCGCGGCGCGCAGCAGGCGCGGCACCAGCTCCATGGGATGGTCGATGTCGCCGCTGCCCAGCACAGCGCGCACCTTGTCCTCTTGCAGAAGCGCTCCGGCCCTGTCCATCTTGGCGTCCTTCATCGCCAGGAGTATCCTGCGGGCCCGGTAACCATTGTCCAGTTCCCGGCCCAGTTCCGCCCGCCACAGTCGTTCGTAGAGCGAGAGCGAGCGCCTGCTCACATCCCCGTTGCGCAGCGCCAGGTCGATGGCTTGGGCGGCGCACCCCCCCGCCACCATTCCGGTGTACACCCCCCCGCCGGAGATGGGCTTGGCCTGTCCCGCCGCGTCGCCGACCACTAGGACTCCATCGTCGCAGGTACGTTGGCGTGCGCCCAGCGGTATCTGTCCCGAGTAGCGGGCCAGGACCTTGCCCCGGACCCCGGCCAACTCCATGGCCTTCTCCAGGTAGCGGCTGGGGCTAGGGGCGCCTTCTCGCACGCACAATCCCACGCGGCTGAAATCCCCGCAGGGGATGGCCCAGGCGAAGAAGCCCGGCGCCACCCGCGCGCCGAGCAGGACCCTTACCCGGTCTTGATCCTCCATGCGCTGCGCCACATCCACCTCGACGCCGCGCACGACGTCCCGGCAGGGTGGCAAGCCAGTCACTGCGGCCACCGCAGAGCGGTATCCATCGGCACCCACCAACACCTTCGGGGTGATCTCCTGTGTTCCCCGCACCGTCTTCAGTAGGCAGGTGCCTTGCCGGCGTCCAGCGAAGCGCGTGGACGTACGCAGCGTTGCCCCCGCATCCACGGCCCGCTCCACCAGGTGTTTGTCCAGCCGGGCGCGGTCCACGACCACGGCCTTGCATTCCTTGGCCGCGAATTCCAGCTCGCCTCCTGCGGGAAATGTGATCACGGCGCCCCGCAGGCGGTTCAGGACGCAATCCTGCGCCGAGGTCATCTCCAGAACCCTGGGCGCCACGAGGCCGGCGCACTGCACGGGCCGTCCTATCTCCGCATGCTCCTCCACCAGCAGGACCTCGTGCCTCTTGGCCAGTTCGGCGGCTGTCCAGGCCCCTACCGGTCCTGCCCCTACGATGAGAACCTCTGGCATGCTGGTCGGCCTCCCACAAGAGTCTGGCCTTATAATCCCTTCGAGTTCCAGGCCAGAGCAGGCCCCGATTGTCGGGGCCATCATTCCGATGCCCCGCATCGTTTCCTATGCATCCGCCGGAATGGGCGGCACGGCAGCCGGCGTCCGCGTAGGTCGCAAGCCTCGGCGCATGAACCGAATGGGGCGATCACCACCAGGTGCGGGCGCCCCTATTCCGTTACTTCTTCTTCCTGGTCTTTCCCAGCATCACCGCCAGCACCAGTACGATGATCAAGGTCTGCAGGAATATCAGATCGAGGTCCTTGAAGTCCAGGACGAAGCCGACGCTGGACACCTTGGCTGAGTTCAGGAACTGAATTCCTTTGCTCAGCTGCATCGTCGATCCATCGTTGAGCATGGCCGTCGCGTTCAGCACATGCAGGCCATCCGCATAGGCGCCGGTCTCGATGGTGCAGGTGAACGGAGCGTCGCTACTGTTGACCAGTTCGACCCCGTCCAGGTAGTAGACCACGTAGAGCAGCGGCACGTTGACGTTCAGGGGCACGTCGACCGAGCCAGAACTTCCCGTCGGTTCACCCAGCTCCAATTGGGGCAGCACCATGCGCGAGGCAAAGGAGATGGTGGCATTGCCGACCGCTCCGTGGGAATTGGTGGCACTCACCTTGAGCAGGTGCGTCCCCTCCGCCAGGGCGGAGATATCCATGGGGAATGTCCAGGGCTCGGCGCTGAGGGTGCCCAGCAGGTTCCCGTCCACCCAGGCCTCGACCGTCGCGGTGGGCCATGGACCCATTATCTGCAATGTGACGGTCGAGTTAGTGATGATCTCCCCATTCGCCGTAGGGGTCAAGATGGAGACCATCGGGCCGTTGTTGGCCACGACGATGGCGATCCCCGCATGGCCTTGGCGCCCGTAGGCGTCCTCGGCGGTGACGTTGAGGCGGTGGGGGCCGTCGCTCAGTTGTCTCGTGTCAAGGGTGAACCCGCCTTGCGCTGACAACGTGGTCAGATAGGCCCCGTCGACCTCGGCCCAGGCCCGTATGGGGCTCGAGCCGCCCAGGATGGTCGCGTTCATCTCCACTGGCCCATAGAACGCCGCCGCGCCCGACTGGAGGGCGACGGTAGGTGGTGGGTTGGCTGCTGCGAAGGCCACGTTCAATGCGCAGCCCTTGCCATTGAGGTCGACCAGTTCCAGCGCTATGAGGTGCACTCCATTGGTCAGGAGATTGGTGTCCAATGTGTATTGGTAGGGTGCCTGTGTGGCCCTATACGCCTCGACGCCATCGACCTTGAGCATTAGGCTCTGCACCCCATTTGGAGCAGAGACATCAGGGGCCAGGATCACCTGGCCTGAGATGGTCGCGCCATCTGCTATTCCGGGCAGCGTCACTGATGGGGGTGCATTATCCACGATCACGGTAACCTGCGCCTGGCCGCTCTTGCCATAGGCATCTGTAGCCACGGCCACGATGACGTGTGCCGCGTTGTTCAGCAGGCTGCTGTCGATGCGGAAGCGGTAGGGAGGATCTCCCGTGCTGCCCAGCACCACATCATCGATCTTGATGGAGACCTGGACCGGCCGGAGGCAGATCACCTCGATCTGGATATCCAGCGGTCCATGTTCTCTAGATCCTTCGACAGGGGAGATGATGCTCACGGTGGGCGCGTCGTTGCGTACCTGGAAGACGATCTGCAATACTCCCTCCTTTCCGTACCGGTCCTTGGCCGCGGCATTGAGGAAGTGCTGACCGTTAGATAGGGTGTTGGTGTCCAGGGTCACCTTTCCACTTTCCGAGTCGAACAGGCCGAGCAGGCCACCATCCAGCCAGATATACATCTCACCGATGCGGTTGGAGGAAGTGGCCGTCAAGTCGAGGGACACCGCCCCGCTGAGGGGGGCCCCCTCCTGAACGCCCCGGATCGAGAGCACCGGCGCCGGATTGGACACGGTCACGCCGACGCTCTTGACGCCCATTCCGCCGTTGGTCGTCACCGCCGTCACCACTAGCATGTGCTGGCCGTCGGAGAGCAGGTTGCTGTCGATATCCCACGAATAGGGTGGTCCGGAGCGCATGTCGAAGAGAGCGTCGTCGATGCGTAGGGTGATGAAGAGCAATGGGTCGTTGCTGGTGATGTTCGCGGTCAGCGTGAAGATGCCTTGAAGCGACTGTCCCGGCATCGGGGCCGAGATCGCTATGGTTGGTACCTCGACCGGGATGACGGCGTTCTGCACGATGACTGTCAGCTGTGCCGAGGCGCTCAGGCCCAGGAGACTGCGCGCCTTCAGTTCGATGAGGTGTTGTCCGTCATTGAGCGTCGTGGTGACAAGGGACCAGGTGTAGGGCGCTGCGGTCTTGTTGCCCAGCTTGACGCCGTCCACGTAGAACTCCACGAAGGCGATGCCCTGCGCTGAGGCGGCGTTGCCGCTGACCGTCACGGTTCCTTTGACGATGGCCCCGTCACGGAGGGAGATGATGCCGATCGTCGGCGGGGGGTTCTGCACGGTTACCTGGATGGAATGCTGGCCTACGCGGGCGGTGTTGTCCACGGCTCTTATGATGATGCTGTGCGTGCCGTCGCTCATCGCTCCGGTGCTGAAGGTCCAGGTGTAGGGCGCTGCGGTCTTGTTGCCGACGACCGTGCCGTCCAGCAGGAATATGACGTAGGAGACGACCCTCGTGCTGGTCGCCGTGGCGCTGACACTGACCGTGCCGCTGACGCTGGCGCCATCGGCCGGGCTGGTGATGGCGACCTGCGGACCACTGTTGCTGAAGGTGACCTGGATCTGAGCATAGGCAACGCGACCCAGCGAGTCCGTGGCCGTGAGGTTCAGGGCATGACTGCCGTCCGCATAGGCGGAAGTGTCCAACGACCAAGTGAAGGGCGCCGCGGTCCTGGTGCCCAGGACGAGGCCGTCCAGCTTGAGCACCACCGTGCTCAGGGCGGCGCCGCTGCTGGCGCTGGCAAGGACGCTGACCGTGCCGCTGAGGCTCTGGTCTGAGCTGGGTGCTGTGAATGCCACGGCAATACCTTGATTATTGACGGTGACACTGATCAGTGCGGTGGCGGTCGCTCCTCCGGAATCGAGAGCCGTTAGGAGCAACTGATGCGCGCCGTTGCTCAGCGTTAGCGTGTTCACCGACCAGGCATAGGGCGCTGCGGCATCGATGCCCTGACCTACTCCGTCGATGCTCAGGGAGACGGACTGGATGGTCCTTCCGGAAGCTGCGGTGGCCGAAGCGCTGACCGATACTGTCCCGCTCACGCCGCCGCCGTTGCTGGGCGTCATGAAGGAAACGGTGGTCGGATCATTGTTGACAGTGAAGCTTCTGGAGGCCGTACCTGTCTTGGCGTTGGCGTCCGTGGCTGTAATGGTCAGAGTATGCGTGCCCTTGCTGAGGGTGTTGGTATTGAGGATGAAGCTGTAGGGTGCGGTCGTGTCGGTACCGATGATGGTGGAATCGACCTTGAATTCCACCGAGACGACCGTGGCCTGGGCCGTGACTGATGCACTCATGGTGACATCGCCGGTCACCGTTGCCCCGCTCGACGGAGCGGTAATGCTGACCGTAGGATTGGCAATGACGTTGTTCACCGTCACGGAAATCTGCTGGCTAGCGCTTCTGGCGCCGTTGTCCGTGGCGGTCGCCAGCAGGGTGTGCGCCGCGTTGGAGTAACTGGCGGTATTGATGCTCCAGGTGTAGGGCGAGGCGGTCCTTGTGCCCAGACTGGTCCCGTCGATCTTGAGGTCGACGCTGCTGATGGTCTGTCCCGCGGCTGGCGTCGCGGTCACGCTGGCGGAGATCGTGCCGGAGACGGTCGCTCCATTGGCGGGCGATGTTATGCTTATGGTCGGCGGACTGACGGCGGCCGCAGACACGGTGAGGGTGAGGACGCTGGATACCTTGATGTAGCGCTGTGAGCCGTAGAATGCCTTGGCGTACAATGTGTAGCTGCCGGCGGTGGCCGGGGCCTTCATCGTCCAGGTGAAGGTCATGGAGCCGGAGTAGCCGGATTTCTCGATGTAGTTGTATTTCGAGCCGGCTGGGTCAGTGACCATGGTCCAGCCTTTATCTGCGGGCAAAGTGCCGCTGGTTCCGGAAGCGGCGGCGGTGAGCATGACGCCCATCTTGTCTGCGGTGCCCTGACTTCCGGAAACGGTGGCGGTGACGGTAATCTGTTCTCCGGCGGCCGGGGAGGTCTTGGATGTGCTCAGGGTGACGGTGTTGCTACCCTGCACATTGTGGCTGGTGCAGGCGTTGCTTTGAAGGTTCTGGTTACCTTCGCCTCCGCTTGTAGCGTCCGCGGGGAAGACCACCGTTGCGGTCGCTGCCGCCACTAGGATCAGAACTGCTGCGAGTGCCCACCGTTTCATCTAATGTCCTTCCCGCGAAAGATATCCGCAGTCGTTAGAAGTTCTCGGAACCGTAGTTAAGTGTTTTGGTTTGTTCTTCGAATTTAACAATAGTTAAATGCATGAGTAGAATGTGAGTAATAGTTGCTGGATAGAATAATCTTAACTATTGATTATATAGATTTACACAATATATATGTGATTGAAAACGAGCAAAATTCGCGTCATTTAGTGGAGAATGTAGATAGAAGAAAGAAGTTGTGAAGGGGTTTGGAATGACATTCACCACCGTTGGCGCAATGAAGACCACGATTTCAATCGTGGGGGGAATTGCGCCCATTCACACATCTGGTGCCTTGCCCCCGCAATGTAACTGCAATAGGATCGTTGACGCATTGAGGCTGCTATTCAGTTTCGATGCTGCTGACGGTCAAGCTTAAGTTGCTGCCGAACGACGAACAGAAGCAGCAGCTTCTCGCCACGATGGAGAAGTTCAACGAAGCCTGCGACCTGGTGTCGGAGGAGGCATTCGCATGCCGTTGCTTCAACAAATTCGCCATCCAGGCGAAGCTGTACCGGCGTATCCGCGAGGAGTACCGACTCTCTGCGCAGTTGGCCGTCCGATGCATCAGCAAAGTGGTCGAGTCGTACCAGGCCGACATCACGAACATTCGTGAACGCAACCAGCGCAAGGCACCCGACATGCCGCAGGAAGAACTGGCCGTTCACACATTCCGTCCGCACAGCGCCATGGTGTACGACCAACGTATTCTGTCCTGGAAGGGAATGGACAAAGTATCCATCACGTCGCTGGATGGTCGGCTGATCATCCCCACCGTAGTCAGAGGCAAGTATGCCCCGCTGGAAATGTCCCGCGTCAAGGGACAGGCGGACCTGATCTACACTGATCGTCAGTTCATCGCCTACAAGGCGATGTTGGCGGGCGTTCCGTTGGTCATCATCGACCCGCGCAATACCGGTCTTCAATGTAGTGCCTGCGGGCACATCGATGAGAAGAACCGGCCCACGCAGTCAGACTTCTGCCGCGTCAGTTGCGGACACAGCGAGAACGCCGACCTCAACGCCGCCAAGAACATCCGCAACAGGGCTGCCATCATCCAGCCCATGGTCGTCCGTCCTGCGGAAGGTTCCGCATGAAGCTGGAACGGCTAGCCCACGGATTCATCCGTGGGTTGATGACTACTTGCAGACCTTCTCCCAGTCCTTGAGGAAGCGCTCGATGCCAAGATCCGTCAACGGGTGGCGGAACATCTTCTTGAGAATATCGTAGGGGATCGTGGCGACATGGGCACCCAGGCGCGCCGCTTCTGTCACATGGATGGGGTCGCGAATGCTGGCTACGATGATCTCCGTCTCGTAGTCGTAGTTGTCGAAGATGTCCATTATCTCGGAGATGATGGTCATGCCGTTCTGGCCCACGTCATCGAGCCTGCCGACGAAGGGAGACACGTATGCAGCTCCGGCCTTGGCCGCCAGCAGCGCCTGGTTGGCGGAGAATATCAGGGTCACGTTGACCCTGATGCCTTCCTGCGCCAGGATGTAGGTGGCCTTGATCCCATCTTCGGTCATGGGGATCTTGACGACGATGTTCCTGTGCACCGCGGCCAGCTGCCTGGCTTCCTTGACGATCTCGTCGGTGTGGATGGCGATGGCCTCGACGCTGATGGGGCCGTCCACCACGGCGCAGATATCCTTCACCAGGGTGGGGAAGTCCTTCTTCTCCTTGGCTACCAGGCTAGGATTGGTCGTCACTCCGTCCAATATTCCCCAGCTATTGACTTCCTTGATCTGTTCGATGTTGGCGGTGTCGATGAATATCTTCATTTGGTCACTTCCTCACTGCTTCGGCGGCCTTGACTATGTCAGCGGCCGTCAGGCCGTACCTCTCCAACAGCTCGTTGGTCCCGCCGGACTGTCCGAACTGGTCCCTCACTCCGATCATGCGCATGGGGGTCGGCCTCGTCTCCGCCAGGGCGGTGGCGACGGCGGAACCCAATCCGCTCAATATGTTGTGCTCCTCGGCGGTTACGATGTATCCCGTCTCCTTGGCGCAGCGGAGCAACATCTCCAGATCCAGCGGTTTGATGGTGGACATGTTGACGACGCGGGCGGAGATGCCCCGGTCCTGCAGGCATTCGGCTGCCTCCAAGCAGGGTCCAGCCAGCACGCCCATGGAGATGATGGTAAGGTCAGCACCTTCCCTCAGCAGGGATGCCTTGCCGATCTGGAATGGAGCGTCCGCCTCGGTAACGATGGGGCAGTCGACCCGTCCCATCCTCAGATAGAACGGCCCCTTGGCCTCGGCCACAGCGAAGGTGGCCTTGCGCGCTTCCAGGGAGTCGGCCGGAACTACTACTCTCATGTGGGGGATGGTGCGCATCAGCGCTACGTCCTCCAAGGTCTGATGGGAAGCGCCGTCCTCTCCGACGGTGATGCCCGCGTGCGTGGCGGCGATCTTCACGTCCATCTCGGGGTAGGCGATCGACTGGCGTACTTGTTCCCAGGCGCGTCCGGTCGCGAAGATGGCGAAGGTGGAGGCGAAAGCAGTCTTTCCACCCGCCGCCAGTCCCGCCGCGGTGCCCATCATGTTGGCCTCGGCGATGCCGCAGTTGAAGAACCGCTCCGGGAACTCCTTGCCGAACGCCGCGGTCTGCGTCGAACCCGACAGGTCTGCGTCCAGGACGACGATGTCCTGGCGCTTGTGGCCTAATTCCACCAGCGCCTTGCCGTACTCCTTCCTTTGGGATCCGTAGGAGAACTTCATAGTTCTCCCCCCAGTTCGCTCATGGCCTTGCGAGCCTCTTCCGTGGTCGGCGCCTTGCCGTGGAAATTGACGTTGTTCTCCATGAAGGAGACCCCTTTCCCTTTCACCGTCTTGGCGATGATGACCGTCGGCCGTCCCTTGGTGACCTTGGCCTCCTCGCAGGCGTGCAGTATCTGTCCCATATCATGGCCGTCGATGCTCAGCACGTTCCAGCGGAATGCCTTCCACTTTTCCACCAGCGGCTCGAGCGACATGACCTTCTCCGTGGGTCCGTCGATCTGCAGTCCGTTACGGTCCACAAAGCAGGTCACGTTGTCCAGCTGGTAGTGCGCCGCGAACATGGCCGCTTCCCAGATCTGGCCCTCGGCCAGCTCGCCGTCCCCGCACAGGCAGTAGACGCGTCCGCGCCTCTTGTCCAGGCGGTTGGCCAACGCCATGCCGTTGGAAATGCTCAGCCCCTGCCCGAGCGATCCCGTGGACATCTCCACTCCCGGCGTCTTGCCGCGGCATGGGTGCCCCTGCAAACAGTCGAGCTTGCGCAGGGTGACGAGCTCTTCCACCGGGAAGTAGCCGCTCTCTGCCAAACAGGCGTAGTAGACCGGGGCGACGTGCCCCTTGCTGAGAACGAAGCGATCCCGTTCCGCCCACTGGGGGTCCTGCGGGCGATGGTGCATGACATTGAAGAACAGGGCGGCCATGATGTCCGCCGACGACAACGACCCGCCAGGATGTCCAGAACCGGCGGCGTGGGTCATTCGAATGACATGGCGGCGAAGAAGGTTGGCCTTAGCCTCTAGTTGGTGCAGGGTTGCTTCATCAGTGACGGTCAAACGGTTTCACCTCGGGATGGGATGTTCCAACAATAACCTTCACGATAATAAGCTTTGGTCGGAACCGCACTGGATGGTTACAAACGTCCTCTCCCGGGACTCATCTGGCAGGTCGTGGCGAGCACGAGAGCGCCGGTCCATGGCGCCCTTCCTGCGCCCCCATGGCATCGTCAAGTGTTTTAACCTAACACTGGCCTAATGCCACGCATGAGCATATGCCTGGAGCCAGAATGCGGGGGCAACGAGAAGCTAAAGGAGGTAGTGCACCGTCTCAATCACGACGATGAGGTGCGCGCCCTGTGGAGGGCCTCCAACGTCACCGCCATCGACCGGCTCGGGTACAACGATCACGGACCGACGCACATCCGCATCGTGGTGCGCACGGCGCAGAAGATGCTACATCTTCTAGTGCAGGGCGGCCAGGTGCCCGGAGTGGTGAAGAACTACGGCATGAAGGTCGAGGACGCTGAGGTCATCGTAACCCTGGCCGCGGCCCTGCACGACATCGGCCATGCGGTGCACCGTGACAAGCATGAGGAGTTCTCCATCGCGCTCGCCGCTCCAATAATCAAGCGCCTGTTGACCGGACTGTACGAAGGAGAAGCGGCCACCTTCATGATGGCCGAGGTCCTGCACGCCATGATATCGCACCATGACGAATTCCTGCCGCTCACCGTGGAGGCGGGCGTGGTGCGGGTCGCCGACGCGCTGGATATGGAGAAGGGCCGCGCCCGCATCCCCTTCAGCGCCGGGAAGGTCAATATCCATTCCGTGTCCGCGCTGGCGATAGATAAGGTCACGGTGACGAAGGGGAAGGACCATCCGGTGCAGATCGACATCAGCATGAGCAACTCTGCGGGCATCTTCCAGATAGATGAGCTGCTCCGGGAGAAGATCTCCCGTTCCGGTCTCAAGGAGCAGCTCAAGATAGTCGTGCACGTGCCCAAGGAAGAAAAGAGGATATTGCACCGGCTCGAATTCTGAGCTCAGTCGTTCTCTATCCTCGGAGCTAACAGGTACTTGACGCGGCCCTTGCCGGCCGCGAACTCGAACTCCATCTTGACCGGCAGGTCGCTGCCGACGTTCATGGAGACCACGGTGCCCGCCGGGATGGCGCGCACCATGTTGCTGAAGTAGTCCATGGGGAACAGCGAGCGCACCGGGTCCTTGCATTCCAATGACGCCAGGAGGTCCTTGGGCAGCTTGAGGGATACGGAATCCGTTTCTCCTTCGGAAACGACCTCCAATCCGTCCGCATTGACTATGATGGCGATGTGATCGGAAACGCTCTCTGCTGCTTTGATCCCGCGCTGCATCTCCTCGACCGCGACGCTCACCTTGGTGGGGAGGTTCAGATTGGGGACCTTGGGGTCCGCCATGCCCTCAGTGGACACGAGGTTCATGCGGCGGGTGATGTTGCCGACCGAGATCACGAGGCGGTTGCGGTCCTCGTCGTGGCGCATGTCGATGATGTCGCCACCCTTGGAGAGGCGGAACACTTCCCGCAGCTTCTCCAGGTCCAGGCCCAGCTCGGTTTCGGTGGCAGAGTACTGCTCGAAAGCGCCCTTCTCGATGTACAGGTCGATCATGGCCACGTGTGCAGGGTCGACCGCCTTGAGGGCAATGCCGTTGGCGTCGATCTTGAACTTGGCCTCGTCCACCAGGGTGGAGATGACATCGACCATCGATTTCAGGGTCTCGGATCTGAGCTTCGCTTGGAACATGAACTATCCCGCCTTTTTCGTAATCCAGTGGAACCGTTTAAATCTTTATGCGGTGCGCCTAGTACTCGCGCCACGAATGCTCGCACTTGGTGCAGCGGTAGATCTTGGTCTCCGGTTCATCGGCAGCACGGGTCTGCCTGAGCACCCAGTAGGCCTCATTGTGGTGGCACTTGGGGCATTCCGTCTTGTCCACCGGCAGCGTAGCGGCTGCCTTGCCGTCGAGGACCATCATGCCTTTGTCCTCCGCGGCGGTCTTCGCATCGAATACCTTGTTGGTGATCGTGCGGTCTTGGACCGTGGTCACGGTGAGGTCGCATACCGGGGCCTCATGCCCGCAACCCTTGGATTGGCATCGATACTTGCTGCCTGTCTTGATCATCAGGCTCTTGCACTTAGGACACTTTACAATGTTCGCCATCTCATCAACCTTAACCCTTATGGATAGGGGGGTTATAGCAATTGTGATGGCGGTACGAAGGCCGTCAGATGAAGCGCCAGTCGTTGGCCTTCATGTCGTCATTCTTCTTCTTGGAGTGGCTCTTGAGGTGAACGTGAGGGTCTGTGTGAGGCACGGCTCTCTCCGCATGGGCGACGCCCCTATCCACGAGATCATCCGGTTCCTCAGACCTCTCCTTTAGCTCATCAAAGGTAACATGCGACCGCTTCGGCACCGGCTTCAGGACCGGCCCCGATCCCCTGCGCTTTGTCTTCACGGCTGGAACGAAGGACGAACGGCTCTTCGGCGCGGAGGGGCGGCCAGCGACCATGTTCATCTCCTTGCGGCTCTGGTCGGCCATGATCCCGCCGATGTAGGCGAAGGCGATGGTGATGATGAACAGGTCGAGGCGCAATCCGCTGCCCAGCTGCACTCCTCCGATGAAGTAGTCGAGGTAGAGGCGCGAGAAGTCCATGTAGGAAGCGAGCACCGGAACGGATTCGGACCACGAACGCAGGTAATCCTGCGGCACCAGTGAGATCCCGCCGATCGAGGTCGGGATCCAGCCCTGCGTGACCATGGCACAGATGGCGAACAGGAGCGCAAGCGGCAACGCCGCGGCCAATGCTCCCTTCATCGGGTCCCCGGCCTTGCGGCCGCAGACGTAGCCAGCAGCCACCTGGCCGATGATCGGTAGCCACCACAGAAGGAATGTCAATACGGTGCCGTACTTCACCGCCGCCCAGAATCCGAACGGACTGCGTTCCTTCTTCGGTACTTCCTCCTCGCTGCGCCTGGAGAGGCGGAAAACGCCCCTATCCAGCAGCGAGCCAGTGACCTCGTCGTCGGCAGACCTCCGTCTGATGCCCATCCCCATCCCAAGTCGGACGATTGTCCGACACTAAGATGACGTGGAATGTATATGTAGGTTGGCCTCCGCCTAGCGGTTCCGTGTCGTCCTCCTGACCACCAATCCGACTCCGAGCAGCACTGCCGCTATGAGCGTGGCCAGTGGTATGATCCCGTAGGGGCCTTCCGGGTCGAGCGGGTCGGTGTTCAGGACCAGGGTCACGACCCTCACCTCCACATTGCCGGCCCCGTCCTGGGCCTCGATCTCGAGGCTATGCCGACCGTCAGACAACCATCCCAGCTCGATGCTCGGGGAGAGCACGCTCAGGGCCTTCATCTCAGCTCCATCGATGCTCGCCTTGAGGGTCGCCAGTCCACTGCACCAGTCTCCCGAGACCAGCGAAAGTGGCATGGTATTGGTCCGACGCAATTCCTCTCCGTCCTTCCAGGGCAACTGAGGCCCGCCGGAATCGATGTGCAGCTCCAGTCTGGTGGCAGCGGAATTTCCGGCCTGATCGATGCAGCGCAAATCCACCGTGTGCATGCCGTCATAGCGAACAGCCAGCGCGCTCTCGTACGGGCGCCAGCCGGTGCCGTCCACATTGCATTCCGCCCTCGCAGTCCCGCTTCCACTGTCAGACGCGATCATGGTCACCGTGACCGCGCCGGTGAACCAGCCGTTGGCACCTTGCGGTCCATCGGTCGTCACGGATAGCAAGGGCCCCGCCTGGTCGATCCCTATGTGCATGGAGCAGGGGCCGTGCATGTTGCCCGCCCTGTCCCTCGCGAGGTAGACTATCTCATGCCATCCTTGGACGTCCAGGAGGAATGAGGCGGGATTCACTTCTCTTCCGTCGACCATCAGAGATAATGTGAGCGGCCCCGGCTGAAGATCCGTCGCGGTCACGTTCAGAAGCACCGCGCCGCGATACCAGCCACCACCGCCTAGGGTCCCATTCACGTGCAGCTCGGCCACCGGGCTATCTGGATCGAAGACCACCATCGCCGTGAGAATGGGGCCGATGCGGCCTGCCACGTCCACCGCATAGGCCTCAACTGAATGAACGCCTGCCGCCACGGGGCCGATCCCGTTCTTGGCAGTGACCCATCCTCCCTGGTCCACGCTCATGAAGAAGGACTGCACGGCGATATCGTCGTCACCTCGTAGGGTGATCTGCGGGCGGTCCAAAGCTATCAATCCGTTGCCTGCCCACCGGCCTTCGATACTGACCCGGGGCGCCCTGAGGTCGACATTGATGACCAAGACCGTGATCTCTCCCTCATTCCCAGCTCCGTCCACGGCGCGGCAATCCAGGTGATGGCGTCCTGAGGTGCCGACGGTGTACGTTCCGTCATATAGCTCCCATTCTCCGTCGTTGAGACGGACGTGCAATGCCGTGATCCCTGAATCCGTATCTATGGCATCCAACTTGACCGTGACGGGACTGCCATACCATTCTCCGCTCAGGCGTGCCCCCTCCAGAGCTGCTCCCACCCGCGGGGCTTCCAGGTCGATGTCGACCTCCCTCTTCATGGTCGCACTGTTGCCCGCGGCATCCAGGCACGAGATCTCCACTATGTGCTTTCCGGAAACCTGGAGGCGGATCTCTTCTACCATGGGGTTCCAGCACCCGCCGTCCATGCGATATTGTGCCGTGCAGGACGACTGCGCGTCGGTGCAAACCACCGCCAGCACGGTCTGTGTCACATACCAGCTCCCCGGTCCTTCGTCGCCGAAGACAGAAATGGCGATCCGGGGTGCTTCCTGGTCAATCAGGATCTCAAGCGTCTCTGCCTCCTCGACGTGCCTTAGTCCATCCACTGAGCTGTAGGTGATGGTGTGCGCTCCGTTGGTCGCGATGCGGAATGGCCCCGAGTATCTGGTCCACTGACCACCATCGATCTGGAAGTCGGTACTGGCGATGCCCGATGGGTCCATGGCCGCGAGCGTCACTTCCACTTCAGATGTGTACCAGCATCCCGTACCGATGCTTCCGTGCAGCGACGCGGTGGTCAACGGAGGACTGATATCCCTCACATTGACCTGCAGTGCGGCGCAAGCCACTGGCACGCGGAATACGACGCCGCCAGTGCCGAAGAAGTGCATCCACACTCGTCCCTCGGCCTGAGCCTCGGTCACAGCGGCAACCCCCAGATCGGCGAAATCGTCGCCGTCGTTCCATTCCACTAGACCTGCTTTGTCGAACGACCCCGACGCCAGTTGCGCAGCCTCGATGCCGGAACGGAAGGCGAGGAATATCCAGTAGGTACCGGCGCTTTTTGGCGCCTCAAGACCATTGAGTATTATGGTACCGGTTCCGTTGCCCGACGAGATCGCATTTTGATAGGTGAGGTAGACCTGGCTGTGATCGCCCCAGTTGGGGATCAGCAACAGATCGGCTGCACCAGGCCAAGCATTTCTCCAGGCCAGGGAGAGAGACCCGTGGAGAACTCCCCCCTCATCGGCCTGGGCCATCTGCGTGTCCCCGCCGTCCACCACGGAGCCGTCGCCCGATATGAGCGACAGGTTGCTCCTGGACCCGGGATCATCTGCTCTGCCCACCAGAACGAGGAGGGAGTAGTCTGTGACCGCGATGCCCTCGGCACGAACGCAGAAACGGGCGCTCATGAAATCATTTGCACGTTCTAGAACGAGGACGTATCTATCACCCTCGTTGCTAGCCTGCCTCTCTCCTCCGCTGGGCATTCGGAGAAAGAGCTGCAGACCTTCGCTGCCAGAGCTGCGACGCACTTCCACCTGCAATCCGTCCCCCTTGTTGAGGGGGATCGCAAACCAGTCGGCGTCGGCGCAGGTCAGTGCATACTGTCCTTCGACCAGCTCAACCGCCTCACTGGGGGCGTCATTCTCCTCCCAGGCGTCGTCGCTGCCTTGAACCTGGATGTTGTCCAGCAGATAGTAATCGTCCAGAGTATGGATCGAGCCTTCATCCTCATGGCGGGTAGCCCAGGCCAACCGGTGTGGTCCTTCCGGCACGCTCACCGTGATCTCGATCCACCCGGTCACCGAGGCCAACCGGCGCGTGACCGTACCGTCGATGAGCAGATAGAGACCTCCTTGGATGCCGTTCCCGACGCCGCGCCAGCGGAAGCTTACCGTCCCTGGCCCTCGCATCTCCGTCTCCAGTCGCGTTTCCTCGCGGAAGGAGGATTCCGGGGTGCGCAGGCAGCTACCGCCCACGGCCTCGCGGTCGTTGATGCCGTAGAACGTCCATACGCCAGTGGAGAGGTACCGTTGCCCCGGGCTATCGGCCGCCTCTGCTATCGGGACGGTGCGCTGGAAGGTCAGGTCGTTGAGCACGCGGAATGGCGTCCAGAAGGTGCCGGTAACGCTCTGTGTGCTCACCATCGTGGGCGGCAGGCGCTGCGCGGAAGAGTAGCCGTCCCCGTAGATCTCCACCACCAGGCAGCCTATGCTGCCCGTGCCCCCTGCCCAATTGGGCGTGGAGGCCTGGTCCATGCGCAGCACGACCTCGGGCCATTGCAGCATCGAGGTCCAGCTACTGAGGTCCAGGCACAGGAAGCGGGGGAAATGATGAGTGTGCGAGTACCAGCGGCTCCCCGCGAACGGGCGGATGGCCGCGGTCACTGGACTGCCGCCCTGGCCGAGCAATGAGATCTCGATCGTGCAATCCTGGGTCGGAGGCGCATCGTACTCCCAGATGAGGAGGGCTCCCGGTTCTCCGCCCGATGGGTCCAGGTAGGTAAGGAAAGCGTCGTCGATATGGGGGGTGAAGTCATTGGCGTGGAGGTTGGACATGGCCTGTAGTCCGGCGTAGGTGATCCAGAAGGAACCGCCATCGCCGAAATCAGGGCCGTAGGAGGTCATGACCCGCACGGCCCCGCGCTCTCCGTCGTTCTCCAGGTCGTCGTCGTACCCGATGATGGTGTGGTAGTGGCTGAACGACGGGCCGATCAATTCCTTAGAGCTGACCACCAGATCATCGTCCAGGAATCCGCCCGACCCGGCACCCGCCAGGCCGTAGGAGGCCACCACCACAGGGGTGCCCCGCAGCAACAGGGTCTTGACCTGAACGAGGTTCGTGCTGGAATAATCCATCGCGTAGGAGCCCATCGGGCGGTGCTCCGGCGCCTCCCGCCACGCTCTTTCGCCGGCCTGCGACCACACCTTGACGGTCCAGAAGGCCGGATCCCCGATCGGATATTCATGCACGGCGGGTGCCAGTTCCTCGAAAGTGCAGGTCCCCCAGGTCGCCAGGGCATTGGCGACGCTGAGGATCTGACGGCCGTCGGCATCCGCTGCCATCAGGTAAGTGAACTCCGGGCTGAGCAGCTGTGTCTCATCTCCAGACCAGGCCCGTTGCCAGTCATTCCTCCTTGCCTCCATGTAGCCAAATGCGTAGTAGGTCAAGGCGTAGGATCCCTGGTGGCGTTGGTCGACCTCCAGGATCGCTCTGGGAAGATATGGTGAGTCGAAGATGCCGTCGTAGGATTGCGGCAATCCCGTTCCGGGGGCGGCCGCAGCCTCTCCGCTCGGCAGCATCGCAAGCAGTGACATCATTACCAGGGCCAATGCGGCCGCTCTAATGGGAACCATGGCGTGCACCTGAGGGTGCCCAATCCGCCGCATGGTCCCTTCCGCCTGCACCGCAGGCCCAACAGCTCGTTAGGCTTGCAGCACGGTTCGGTTTAAGAATATAAGAAAATGGGTTTGCCGTTGATTTTCGCGTCAATCTAGCGCGGAATGTAACACCACAGGCCCTGCTTGATCAGGGCGTCCTTGGTGTTCTGCGGCGTGATCAGCTTCGCCTTGGTCTGATGGTTGAGGACCTCTTCGAAGGGCTGATCAATGAACTTCGCCAGCCGCTTCAAGCGGTCCGCCGGGAAGGCCTGTCGTCCCAGCAGGATCTGCAGGACGCTCCAACCGGGATGGATGCGGGAACGGTAGCCCAGCTCTCGTCCCAATCCATTGAGGCTGCCTGCTTTCTCTAATCCTTCCTTGATGAGCATGGCCCGGTACTCAGATTTGAGCCAGACCTTATCGATCTCCTGAGGTTGGCTGAGGCCGCGCAACATGGAGGCGAATTCCGACACGAACTATGCCAACGAACCCGCGGGAATTTAAACATTAGCAGTTTGTTGACCGGAAAGATACGTCAATCGCCTCCGCCTCCCGGGTTGCGGCTAGATGATCTGCTGGCTTGCTGAAACGCCACCACCCCAGCGCATGGTTTGCACCGCAAATGGTATATATGCATCGGCGAGTAGCCTGCAACGAAGCCTATGACAGTCTCCGCAACCTCTTTTCGTGTGATCACTAAGGAGGAAGGGGACATAATTGACATCACAGACATGGTCGCGAAGGCGGTGGCAGACACTGGCATCGAAGATGGCCTGGCGTGCGTAATGACGAAGCACTCCACGGCGGCCATCATCCTCATGGAGGACGAGCCGGGATTGCGCGCCGACCTGCGCGAAATGCTTGGTCGCTTGGCCCCCAAAGGGGCTGGCTATGAGCACGACCGCCCCGGAGGGGACGGGAATGGCCACAGCCATCTGAGAGCTACTCTGCTCGGCATGTCCGTCACGGTACCAGTGGCGGGTGGCAGGCCGGCGCTGGGGCGCTGGCAGCAGGTATTGCTGATGGAACTGGACCACCAGGGGCGAGAACGCCAGGTCACGGTCCAGGTCCTGGGCTGAATATCAAGATCGCAAAATCACCAAAATAAGGAGGAAGAAACAATGAAGATAAAGTTCCTGGGAGGCGCACAGGAGGTTGGGCGCCTGGGCATGTTGCTTGAGCATAATGGTGCTCGATTGCTCTTTGAGTATGGGCTCAAGATCATGGAGTACGAAAGGACTTCCGACGGCAAGAGGCACAAGGTCGCCCCGAAAGCACCGGTACGCTGCCCTGACATCGACCACATATTCCTCACCCACTGCCACATCGACCACAGCGGGATGATCCCGTCCGCGGCCTACGAGTACAATGTGAAGATCACCGCGACGCCGCTGACGGCCGTCGTGGCGGAGATGCTTTGGAAGGATACTCTCAAGATCTCCCGTTCCGAATCGTATCGCGACGATGAGGCTCCGCGGGCGGCCATGGATCCGTCCGAAAGGCCGTTCCCGATGTACTCGGAGGCGCAGATCGAACTGGCCATGAGGCATTTCGACTTCATGGACTTCGGCCAAGAGAAGGAGATCGGCGGCTTCGAGGTCAAGATGCACAGCGCCGGCCACATTCCCGGCGCCGCCATGTACGAATTGCGCGGTGAGGACACCACCGTCTTCACCGGCGACCTGAACACCTACAACACTCGCCTGGTATGGGGGGCACACCCGGTAAAGTGCGACAACCTGATCATCGAGTCCACCTATGGTGGCAGGAACCACCCGGACCGCGCCAACGAGGAGCGCCGCTTCATCGCTAAGGTAAAGGAGGTCGTGGAGAGGGGTGGCAAGGCCATCATCCCTTGCTTTGCGGTCGGCCGTACGCAGGAGGTCATGCTCATCCTCAAGGACCTGCAGTATTCCATGTGGGTCGATGGGATGGGGAAGAGCGTCAACCGTTTCTATCTGGATATGCCCGAGTACCTGCGTTCCGACCAGGATATGCGCAAAGCGAAGCGCGTATTCAACGAGGTGCGTACCGAGTCTGCTCGAGAGAGGGCCATCAAGGAAGGGCAGGTCATCGTCACCACCGGCGGTATGCTGGATGGCGGACCGGTGCTGCGGTACATCGATTCCCAGAAGGACAACAAGAACAGCGCCATCCTGATCCCTGGGTACCTGGCCAACAACTCCAACGGCCGCATGATGCTGGAAGAAGGGCGTCTGGATCTCAGCCGCTCCTACCGCGACCGTTCCACGGGCAAGATGTACCACGACGAGAGGAGCATCGAGAGGCTGCAGCTCGAGTTCGGCAAGGAAGCCTGCCAGTTCGATCTTTCCGCCCATGCGGACCACTCTGAGCTGATGAAGTTCATCAAAGGGTGCGACCCGCAGAAGATCGTCCTCATGCACGGCGATAACCGCGAGGCCATGGCCGAGGCGCTGCAGGACGAGTACGACGTCCTCCTGCCGGTGGCAGGACAGGAGCTGGAGATCTAGATGCAAACGGACGACCTGGAGCGCTTCCTCTCCGAGGACCTGGGCGCGGGGGACATCACCACCGCCGCCCTGGGCATCAGCGGTGATTGCCATCTCCGCCTGCGCGCCCAGGAAGACTGCGTTCTAGCCGGTATCGAAGAAGCGTCCGCCGTGCTGCGTCACCTCGGCCTTACCGTGGAAGAGAAGGCCGTCGACGGTTCTCGCATCAAGTCAGGCACGGAAGTGCTCACCGCCGCCGGTCCGGCCAGTGCCGCCCTGGCCGGCGAGCGCCTGAGTCTCAATTTTCTTATGAGGATGAGTGGCATCGCGACCGCCACCGCCAAGGCGCTGCAGGAGTGTCGCCGCGTTAACCCTGAGATCCGCGTGGCCGGCACGAGGAAGACCACGCCCGGCTTCCGCATCTACGAGAAGAAGGC
>CAZCNG010000018.1:19425-22158 GCA_964500045.1 uncultured Methanomassiliicoccaceae archaeon | reverse complement strand
ACGTCTATCTTCATGAAACAAGTGCTCTCCTACCCACTCCATTCGCGAGAGAACCTCTATTTTTCATCGATATGAGAAGGAAATGGGTTTTCTGTATAAGCGCAGGCCGCTCAGACCTTGGGGCCTTCCCTGATCTCCTTCATGAGGCGGTCAGGATTGCGGTAATACGCCGAAATGATCCTGGCCACCTGGCGATAATTGTCGACGCCGATGCGCCGCATGTGGTCGAGGATCTCCACCCTGCGCTTCACTTCGCGGTCCATCTCGCGCGGGGACCAGTTCTTGATGGCGCGGACCTTCTCGTAGATGTACGAGTGCCCGTTGTAAGAGAACGTATCATCGGCTGGATTCCAAGTGAAGACCGCGTTGGTGATCAGCTCGCTGGTCTCCGGGTCCATGCCGACGATCTCCGTCAGCGACTTGACCCGCCGGGTCATCTTGGAGCCGACCTTCACTTGTCCCTGCAGCATGACGATGTCCAGCGCCGTGACGAGCGCCCGGGGCAGGTTGATGGGATTGTTCTCCATCCTGTGCACCATCGCTTGCACATCATCCGCGTGGAACGTGGAATAGGAGGTCTTCCCAGTGGCCATGGCTTGGAAGACCACGTACGCTTCCTTGCCTCTGACCTCACCGACCATCAGGTAGTCCGGCCTCTGCCTCAGGGCGGCGGTCAGGAGGTCGAACATGTCGACCGTACCGACCTGGCCGCTTCTCCGGCCGCCGAAGCCCTCGCGCGTGACGCCGGGGATCCAGTTCTCGTGCGGTAGATTCAATTCGCGAGTATCTTCGATACTGATGATCTTCTTCGAGGGCGGGATGAAAAGCAGGACTGCGTTCAGGGTGGTCGTCTTCCCGGAGGCCGTGCCGCCGCACACCATCATGGAGCAGCCGTACTCGGTGGAGATCCACAGGTAGGCCATCATCTCCGTGTTCATGGTGTGGAACTTGATCAGGTCGATGGGAGTGTAGGGGTTCTCCTTGAAGCGCCGGATGGTGAAACAGCTGCCCCGCTTGGTGACCTGCTTGCCCAGGGCGATGTTCAGACGGCTGCCATCGGGGAGGGTGGCGTCCAGCAGCGGATCGGCCACGGAGATGTGCTTCTTGCACTTCTGGGCCATCCAATTGGCGAAGGCGTCCAGTTCCAGCTCGTCGTTGAAGATGACATTGGTGCGGATGCTGCCGTACTTGCGGTGGTAGACGTAGAGCGGAATGCCCACGCCATCGCAGGAACAGTCCTCCACGAAGGGGTCGACCAGCATGGCATCGATGGCACCGTAGCCGATGAAATCGCGGCGCAGGAAGTAGTGGATGCGCTGCCTTGCGGCCGAGGCCACGATCTCCTCATCGCGTTCCAGCAATTGCTCGGTCGCATCCCAGAGGATCTTCTCCCTCTCCTTGTCATTCTTGTCCGAGGCCTGGTTGAGCGTCTTGGTCAGATCCTTCTTGAGGTGGTCGAGGAGCCTTTCCTCCTTGGCGGGCAGGCGCGGCTCGATGACCTCGTACAGGTATTCGGAGGCGACATTGTCGTACTTGATGCGCACGTAGGAGAAGGGTTCTCGGATCGGTACGATCTCGATCTCGCCCATGTTGGGGTCGGTGATCTTCTCGATGACCGTGATGCCCTCGGGGAGCTTGGTGCTATCCGCCTTCTGCAGCACCTTGCGCGGTTTCGGCTTGGACCTTAGACCCCCCAGCTTCTCGCCTATTGCCATGTTCACACCAGATTGGTCGCGATCAGCCCTATCAGGAGCATGATGAACGAATGTCGCATGCCATTGGCCATGACCCCGTCCTGCAGCACGCCCGCTAGGATGCCGTCACCGAAGGCATGGATCATGATCGAGATGACGAAGATCAACTGGACCTGGGGGATGACCTTGGCGTTGATGCTGGCGCCGCCGCCTCCAATGTCCGCCGCCTGGCCCCCGGCCTTGGCCATCTGCGGCAGGAAGGTGGTGTTGAGGATGAAGATGGTGGCCAGGAACACCATGAAGGCGATGTAGATGACCACCGTGTAGGTGGACATGGTCATGTTCCTTTCCGCCTGGTCCATCATCGACTCACGCGCATCGTGCGAGACCATGGTGAGCACGTCGGCCACGCTCCCCCCGGCGTCATTGGCCTTGATGATGATGGTGATCATCCTGTTGACGAGCGGAGTGTTGACCCGCTCGGCGAAGAGGCGCAAGGCCTCGGTGGCCGGCACACCCCAGTCGATCTGGGAGGCCATCCTCTTGATCTCGGGCGTGAGCATGCCGTAGCGGCCGCGGCTGGCGACCTTTATCGCTTCCGCCAAGGTCATGCCGAAGCGACCCGCCTCGGCCACGTCCCTGAGGAAATCGGGCAGGCGCGCTTCGATGGCGCGGGTGCGCCGATTCTTCCAGGCCACGTAGAAGCCGTAGGGGCCGCAGAAAGCGAGCAGCCCGATCACTGTGAAGGAGAGAGCGTTGCGCGCCAGCGGTACCCAGAAGTTGGGATTCTTGGCCTTCTCCTCGGCGGTGGCGTTGGCCATGCCGGTGAACATGAGGCCGAAGCCGATGGCCGAGAGGACGATCATGGCCACCAGGCCGATGATCATGATGGTCTTGGTGTAGTCCCGCTTGCGGATGTCCAGCTGCCGCATGTCCATGATGCCGGGGCCTTTCTTCTTGCTCTTGTCGCTCAGAAGGAGGCCTCCTTGGTCTGGTTCCAGATGAAGAAGATGAAGCCGAACTGCGACACCGGGATCAT
>CAZCNG010000018.1:0-19325 GCA_964500045.1 uncultured Methanomassiliicoccaceae archaeon | reverse complement strand
CCCATCAGTTCGCAGTCGCGGGTGATCCATTCCGCCTCGTCCCTGATCTGCCCGTAGATCTTCTGACGGGACAGCTCCTTGAAGATGATGTCCACGGTGACGTCGGCCGAGGCCATGGCGGACACGAAGCACATTGCTTGACCCAGGCGCTTGTCGATATCGCGTTTGCGCGTCTTCGCCTTGGACGCCGGGGTGGACCCGAGGACCACATAGGCCAGCGGTCCGGGCAGGATGAGGATCACGGGCGCCAAGATGAAGGCCATGAGCCCACTGAAGATGGTCAGGCTCAATATGACCGCCAATGCCACGCCGCAGATGGCCACAATGATGGCCGACACTATCTGGTAGGCGGCGAACTCCTCCTGCCGCATGAGGATGTGGCCTTGCAGCAGGGCGAGCTCGAGGCGCGGGTTGTTCTTGTACTTCGTCAGTACCCTTTTGCCCATGATCTTCCAGCAGAATTCCTGGTACTTGGTCAGGCGGACGTAGTCGGCCGCCCCTCCCTTGGCCACCCGCACCTGCCGGGGTGCGGAATTGGTCGTCTTGGTGCTGACCCGTTCATACTGGGAACGCTTGGACCGCTCCAGCTTCTCGAAGAGGTTGCTGCCGCTATTGCCCACTGTTCCCCACCTCCTGCATCTCGCGGCGCACGCGGTTGATGGTGCGCGTCGGATCGCGGTAGTAGGCGTTGGTGATGGCCCAGATCTGGCGGTGGTCGCGCAGGTCCTTGGCGAGCATGTAGCGCATGATCTCGATGCGCCGCTCGAACTCCTCCATCATCTCCGCTTGCGTGAGCGATTTCATTTCCATGATCTTGTCGAATAGGAACGAGTGCCCCTTGAAAAGGAAGCGGTCCGTGGCCTGGTCCCATTCATACACGGTGTTGGTGATTAGTTCGTTCGTCTCCGGCTCGAAGCCAACGATCTCGGTCAGCTGCCGCATGCGGCGGACGAGGTCGTTGCCGACCCGCACCTGCGCTTGGATCATGACGTTCCTCAACGCCGTCAATAGGATCCTGGGACAATTGATGGGCGGATTCTCCAGCCTGTTGACCATCGACTTCACCGAATCGGCGTGCATCGTCGAGTAGGTGCTGTGGCCGGTGGCCATGGCCTGGAACATGACATAGGCCTCTTTGCCTCGGACCTCGCCGACCAGGATGTAGTTCGGCCTCTGGCGGAGCGAGGCGCGCACCAGATCGTACATATCGATCTCGCCGGCCGAATGTCCGTCCGCGTCCTTCTCCCCTATGCCGCTGCGCGTCATGGAGGGGATCCAGTTCTCGTGGGGCAGGTTGATCTCCCGGGTGTCCTCGATGCTGACGATCTTGGCGGCGGGCGGAATGAACAGGCTGATGGAATTGAGGGTGGACGTCTTGCCCGAAGCTGTGCCGCCCACGATGATCATCGACTCGCCGTTCTCCACGCCCAGCCAGATGTAGGCCATCATTTCCGGGCTGACGGTCTTGTACTTCAGCATGTCCACCGGCGTGAACGGTTTCTCCTTGAAGCGCCGGATGGTGAAGGTGCTGCCGCGCGTGGTGACCTCCTTGGAGTAGGTGGCCTGGACGCGGTGGCCCTCCTGCATCGTGCCGTCCAGGATGGGAGAGGCCACGGAGATCTGCTTCGCGCTCCTCTGGCTAAGCGTGACGACAAAGGAATTGAGCAGGTCCTCGTCATTGAAGACGATGTTCGATTTCATGCTCTCGTACTTGCGGTGATAGACGTACAGCGGTATCCCGAAGCCGTCGCAGGAAATGTCCTCGATCTCGTCGTCGCGCACCATGACATCGACCACCGAGTTGCCGATGAAGTCGCGGATGATGTAGTACTCGAGGCGTTTGCGGTCGATCGGCCCCATCCTCAGGCCGCGGCTGCGCACGAAGCTCTCTACACAGTGGCGCAGGTACTCATCCTTGCTCATGCCAATGAGGTGGTCGTACTCGTAGGTCATGGTGCGGCTCAGGGCGTCCCTGACCTCGTGCAGCACCTTCGTATCCTTTTCGCTCAGGGTCGGCTCGATCACCTGGTAGAGGTGTTCGTTCTCCTGGGTGTCATAGATGATGCGGATGAAGGAATAGGGGTCCTGGACGGGATAGATCTCCAGCACCTCGTGGTTGGGATCGGTGATGGGCGGCATCTCGGTGATGGCACTGGGCGAGAACCTCTTCCCTTGGCCCCGGGCCGGGGCCATCACGTGGACGGCCTTCTTGTGCGTACCCAGAAATCCGGACCCTGCTTTCTTCGTGGCGCTCTTTTCCATGTTATTCACCTCAGGAGAGCGCTGCATTGACATAGGCGACGTTGCTGTTCAAACTGACGGCGTTCTTCACGATGATGAACAAGTTACGAGTATCAGATCCGGCGATCAGAGGCATGCTCATGTCGAAATTGGCGCTAGCATAGTGCCAAGTGCCTACTTTGACGAAGGATTGGTCCATTGAATGGATGGTGTCGTTGAAGTAGTTCCAGAAGGCCAGGCCGTTGTAGGTCTTCATGGTGATGAACACCGCGCTATTGCTGAGCGGAATCTCATCGGTGTCCACGTATAAGGTGCTGAAAGCGACCCCGCCGCTCCCGGTACCGGTGACCGAGGTGTTGGCGGCAATGAGATTGACAGTGCTTATCCCTACGCTCATTGTGCTGAGGGCCCCGTTGAAGGACACGCCCGGAGCGACGTTCATCGTCTGCCCGTCGGTCTGCTTCGTCAAGATGCCGTTGTTCTCGTAGGTTATCCATTGCTGAACGAAGTACCGGTTGGGGGCCCAGAGCTGCACGCATCCTCCCACGGGCTGAGTCCAAAGCGAGGTGTTCGCCCATGTGCTTTTAGGAGCATAGGTGACGGTCATGCTGCACTGGGTATTGTTCATCAAAGAAAGCACCCCTACCGTGGGGGCTACAAATACCGGTACACCCGCGGCGCCCAGCTGGAAAGTCTGGAACATGGGGAGCGAGGACTGACCGCTGATGGAGACCATGCTCTCCTGGATCTCGATCTTGCCCTTCAGCGTCCCCATCTCGTCCATGACCGAGGTCATGTGCTGTCTTTCGTTGTCCTTCATCCACAGCGGGAGATAGGAATTGGTGAACATGGTGAATAGTGTGAGAAATATCAACAAAGCCATCATGGTTCCTATCGTCGAGGCTACGCCCTCCCGATCCTTCTTCAGGAATCGTCCCTTGTCACGGTGACGTGAAGGGAGCCGACGGCTGCGCGACATTATAAAACTCCATTACTCGTCTATTTGAGTGGTTTGAGGATATTTAATGTTGTTGTGCTGGCCAGACGAAATGAGGAAGGTTGACGAGGAAGGGCACATGGGGAAGGTTTAATACAGACCTGCACTTTCCCTCCTCCCAAGCCGCAGTAACTCAGCTGGGAGAGTGCAAGACTGAAGATCTTGAAGTCGCCGGTTCGATCCCGGCCTGCGGCACCATCTCCTTAATCCCTTTCCGACTTCTAATTTCTCCTCCTCTCTGGACAATCTTATTTTAATCCCATGTCGATGTGGAGGCGGTTCTCACATGATGCAGGTACGCTCCGTTGAGGTCACGGCCATCGAGGCCAAGCGTCTGGTAAAGCAGGGGGAGCGCCTTCCCAACGTGCGCATCGACAACAACAGCACGATCCTCAGTGTCTCGCGGGGCGAGGGCGATACCGCCAACATCGATTTCCGCTTCTCCGTCAACTACTCGGGCATCGGGTACATCAAGATCGAGGGCGGCCTCCAGGTGGAAGGCGGCGTCGACCCGCTGATCGCGGAATGGACTAAGACCGGCAACATGCCCACCGAGGAAGCCAACGTGGTGCACAACGTCATTCTCTCCAACTGCATGGTGTCCGCAGTGCTCCTCGCGCGCGAGATCAAGCTCATGCCGCCGATCCCGATGCCGCGCGTCCAGTTGCAGAAGCAGCAGCCTGGTAAGCATGCCACCTCGAGCGGCATGGAAGTCGCCTAGGCGCCTAGCGGATGTGGTCCAGGGCGAACGAACCGATGTTCAGGCCGCCCTTGGTGAACGTGTAGCGGATCAGGCCGCGCGACTGCACGTCGGCGATACCCTGCACGGAGAGCATGTTCTTCTGCTGCTCCAGCTTGAAGTCGATCATGCCGTCCATCATGGACCCCAGCATCTGCACCTCCTGCTCGGAGTGCATGCCCTTTTCGGCGGTGTACATGGACACGGCGCCGTCCCTCTTCCTGCGGCCACAGAAGGGCGAGAGGAAACGGAAGGCGGTGTTGATATCGGAGTACGCAATGAGCGTCGACAGCGAACGGAAGGCGAGGCGGTATTCCTGCCCCCGGTCCTTGAACTCCCTGGCGATCTCATCGACCTCCTGGACGATGCGGTCCAGGTCCGACGGTTCCTCGATGTAGGTGGTATGCTCATCCTCCATCGGCTCCTCCATGTTCTTCGAGTAGGAGTCGATGTAGCGGACCAGCCCCTTGCTCTCGTACTCGCGGTAGCCGGAGAGGATGCTCTCCATCTCCTCGCGGATGTTGGCCGGCGTTCTGTCAGTGATGACCCAGATGGCCGGTATGCCCTTCCTCAGGCCTTCGGCGATGAAGCCCCCCTGGAGCACCTCCTTGCCCACAAAGGGCGGCCCGTAGAGCATGATGTTGCTGCCGAAGGGGATGCCGCCGTTGAGCAGATCGTCCAAACGGGTGTTGCCGGTGTGGGCCCGCATTCCTTTCAGTTCGGAAGCGCGTTCCCCCACCTTGTGGCGGATCTCCTCCTCCACCATGCCCTGCTCCTTGAGGCGTAGCTCCATGGCCTTGAGCTCCATGGTGCGCTCCTTCTGCTTCATCAGCTCTTCGCGCTTCTGGAGATCGGTGGCCATCTTCTCCACCCGCTCTTTGAGCTCCTTTTCGGACACGCGGGCCACGGATCCTTTGGTCTCCTTGAGCTTCTGTGCTTCCGCGAGCACCGCCCGCTCCAGTGAACGCAGGTCCTCCTCCCTCTGCACGAGGGAGTCCTCCGCCTCGTCGATGATCTCGCGCACGCGGCGGATCTCTTCGTCCTTGTGAACGAGCTCCTCCGCCGCCCGGTCCAGTTCGCTCTGCATCAGCAGCAGCTTGCGCTCCCTGCTCTGCAGTTCTTGGAATCGTTCCTTGAGCTCCGCGCCCAGTTCGGAGGCGGAAAGGCGACTGGCCCTGGTCTCCTGGTCCTTCAGCAGCAGCGCGGCCCGGGCCATATCCAGCTCCGTCTGCAGGTCCGCGGCCTGCACCTTGACCTGCTCCAGCTGGCGACGCGCCTCGTCATCGGCCTCCTGATGCTTCTCCTCCTGCACGGTCGGACCCGGCTGTTCCAGGCGTCGGCGCATCTCCTCGACCTCCTCGGTCTTGGAGTCCAGCTCGGCGCGCAGCTCCGAGATCTGCGTCTCCAGACGCAGCGCGTCCACGTTCTCTGCTGGCAGCCCTTGCCCTAGGCGCTTCGCTTGGTCCTTGAGGTCGCGGTTGGTCTTCTGCAGGCGGTGCGACTCGCGCCTCAGGCGGCCCAGCTCCTCCAATAGGATCGCCAGCCGGTCCTCGACGCGCATCTCCTCGCCCGGCTTCTTCTCCATGACCTCGGCCAACTTGACCGAGATGCCATCCAGGCGCGATTCCAGTTCGCTGATGCGGCGGTTCAGCAGACCCAAGGTCTCGAAGTCGATGCCCGGCGGGCGTTCCTTGCCGCCCGTATCGACGTCAATGTCTCCGCTCAACCAACGCAACAATTCGTCGCCGTCGGCGCGGCCCTTGGTCCCACTGGACCTCTCCGATAGCTCCGCCATTCCGCAGCCCTTTCCGCTTCTGAATTGCGCATTCAGTATAATTAATGGCTTCCCTTCCAATGCGGAATGCTGGATTCAGACCACCGGGGGCGTGTCCAACAAAAATATATAATCTCCCCCACATCATTGAGATGATTCACCGGGCCAGGGAAACTAATGGAGAAGAGGGTTCACATCAAGCTGGACAAGAACGGGGATCTGACTCTCCGCGAGGTCCTAAAGAAGATCGAGGAGATTCAGGCCCAGCATCCCGATCTAGACGTGTTCTTCGATGGCGATGACTATGCCATCAGTAGCAGGCCCAAGAAGCCGGAGAAACATTAGTCTGGTCGGGTCTGAATCAAAGTTTCAAATACATATCGTGATTACTACAAGGTGGGAACCATGGTACGGAAGAGCGACCTCCTGAAGGACAAAGTCAAGCAGATCGATTTCGACCACATCACGAGCGTCAAGGACCTCATGGATGCTTATAAGGACAGCTCCATTCAGAGCCGCGCTCTGGCCACCTGCGCCCAGGCGTACGAGAACGCGCTGAACGATGAGGCCCGTCCGACCATCATTCTCGGACTAGCTGGTCCGCTCGTAGCAGCCGGTCTGCGCAAGGTCATCGCCGACATGGTCAAGTACGGCATTGTGGACGGCATCGTCACCATCGGCGCCATCCCCTACCAGGACTTTTACCAGGCCTGCGGCTACCATCACTACAAGACCTCGCCCCGCACCGACGACCTGAAGTTGCGCGAGTTCTTCCTGGACCGCATCTACGACACGCTCGTGGATGAGGACAAATTCCGTGAAACGGATGAGAAGATCGGCGACATCGCCGGCGAGCTCGAACCGCGCGGCTACAGCAGCAGGGAGTTCATGCAGATCCTCGGCTCCAAGCTGAAGGACGAGAACTCCATCCTCTACAACTGCGCCAAGTACGAGGTGCCTATGTTCGTCCCGGCGATGAACGACTCATCGATCGGCATCGGCCTCACCGGACTCTACGTCAAGAGCAAGAAGGCCAACAAGCCCTTCATGCGCCACGACCCCATCCGCGACAACTGGGAGCTTACCCAGATGAAGATCGCCTCCGAGAAGACCGGGGTCATCTACATCGGCGGCGGCGTGCCCAAGAACTTCATCCAGCAGACCGAGGTCATCTGCGAGACCCTCGGCCACGACAAGGGCGGACACCACTACGCCATCCAGATCACCCAGGACGCCCCGCAGTGGGGCGGCCTCTCCGGCTGCACCTTCGAGGAGGCGCAGAGCTGGGGCAAGATCAACAAGGACGCCAAGAAGTCCGTCGCCTACGTGGAAGCGTCCATCGGTCTGTCGCTGATGGTCGGGTACATCCTGCAGAGCGGCGCCTGGAAGGGCCGCAAGCGCCTGAAGCACGTCTGGGACGACGACACGCTGACGGAAGTCAAGCGGGTGCCCCTCGGACTGAAGGTCAAGAAGTGAAACCCTGGCCGCAAGGCCATCATATCCTATCTTTCTGTGAAGCCATGAGCAAAGCACGCTGCGGCAGGGCGACCATCGCCATCTACAATTCCTACGACCCGAACGTCTTCCGCGAAGCGCACCGGCGCATATTGGCACGCGCGGGGCCGCTGGCGCTGGCGTTCGACTTCAACCTTGTCACGTTGGGCTTTCCCTTTCCCAAGGACCTGACCACGCCGCAGGAGGTGGCCGACTGGACCGCCACCACCACGTCGATCGGCGAGGACGGCTCCTATCTCAAGGAATTGGCAACGAAAGGCCGGTTCTCCAACTTTCCCTATCCGGGCAAGGGGTTCCCGCCGCAGCTGGGCATGATCGTGCTGACGACCTGCAACGCCGTACCGCCGAAAAGGCGCTCGGTCGAGGAGGTCGTGGCCATATTGCAGAAAGGGCAGAGCGTCTGCTTTGTTTTCGGGGCAGGACCGCACGGCGTGCCCAAGGACGTTTCCGATTCCATCGCCGACCACCTGGACATCACCTTTGGCGGCTACTCCATGGAGACGTGCACGGCTCTAGGTGCTGTCGTGGCCGTGATCGCGCATCGCCTGCGCCAGTGATCAGCGCAGCCAATTCCTCCGCGACCTTGGCCTGCAGGCAGGTGTTGCCCAGGGTGCTGAAGGCATCGGCGGCCATGGCATAATGGCGCAGCGTGCCCGAGCGGTCCCCGAAATAGGCGAGATTCCTCGCGAACCATAGATGGGGGGCGCAGAGTAGACGGGTCCCATGCTGGCGCCGTTGAACAGCTCCGCCGCCTCCTCGTAGCGCCGTCGCAGCTCTTCGTAATCCCCCTCCCGGCCGCTTCTTCGGCCTGGACCACCGCCACCATCCCCCGCGTCGAGGTCTTGAGGCGCCATTGGTAGGTGGCGGACATCTCCACAAGGCGCGCGCAAACGAGGCAGACCGAACCTAGTAGTCTCTGAAGGAAATGTCTATCTCCGGTATTCCCACTCCGTTTCCTTCGGCGACCGTTCCGACCACACGAGCACCGCCGCCCAATTCCCTCACGATGGTCTTGGCGTCATCCTCACGGCACACGATGCCATAGCCCATGCCCATGTTGAAGGTCTTGTACATCTCGACCGGGTCGACCGCTCCGATCTCACCCAGATAATCGAAGATGGGTTGCGGTTTCAAGGGCTTGTCGATGCAGAAGAAGACATTCTTCTTCAGACGTACGAAGTTCTTCAGGCCGCCTCCGGTCACGTCCACCATGCCGGTCGGTTTGGCCTTGCGCACTGCCTTGAGGACGCGGCGCACATAGATCTCCGTTGGCGTCAGCAACTCCTCGCCTAGTTTCTTGCCTACCTTCGCCGGCTTTTCGTCCAGGGTGACGCCGTTGCCCTCCAGGATCTTCCTGGCCAGGGTCATGCCGTTGGAATGAATCCCCGTCGATGGAATGCCGATGATGGCGTCGCCTATCTCCACGTCCGCGCCGGTGACCATGTCCTTGCGGTGGAGGTACCCCAGCGCCGTTCCGGAGAGGTCGACGCCCTTGACTATCTCGGGCAGCACCGCGATCTCGCCGCCCACTATGTCCACATCCGCCATTTCCGCGGCGCGTTCGAGACCTACGCCAATGGCCTCGGTCACTGCGGGGTCCGGCCGGTCGATGGCGATGTAATCGACGAAGGCGAACGGCTCCGCGCCGACGCAGATGGTGTCGTTGACGTTCATGGCCATGCAGTCGATGCCGACCGTATCCCACTTGCCCAGGGCTTCCGCGATCAACAGTTTGGTGCCCACACCGTCAGTGCATAGGGTAAGCACGGTCCCATCAAAATCGATCAGGCTGGTGAACTGCCCCTTGATGTCGATGACACGGCCCTTGCCCTGGCGGCGATACGATAATTTGTCGACCAACGTGGAGATGGCCTTGGATTTCTGCTCGATGTCGACGCCGGCCTTGGCATAGGTCCATTTCTCGCTCATGGGCATCCTCGGAATTGGTAATGGAAGCGAGGCTATAAGCCTTCCATTGGACCGCCCATATCATGTCTTGAAGGCGGGCATTGGCAAATCATCATTACCTTTGTCGAACATTGATGATTCGTGATCTTCCAGGGGGATATCAACAATGAAGACTAGAATTCTGGTGGGGGCTATCTGCTTCCTGTTCCTGATGATGGCCGTGCCGGTCAGTGGCAATACTGGTGAAACTCAGAGCGGCTGGCAGACGCCCATGCCCATAGGCTGGTACGATGCTTCCATGGCCGATAAGGCCGTGGCCATCAACCCGGCCGGCGAGATGCTGGCCGTGATGGTGATGACGAGGGCGTCGAACGATTATGTCATCGTAGCGTCCCACTGCCTGCCCGGAGATGACTGGTCCCAGCTCTCCGATGTGAGTAGTGCCATATTCCCCATCTATAACCTCAAGGCGGTCGCTGACGGCGCGGGGAACTTCTGGGTCACATACTCGATCCAGATGAGCAGTACCCTGGCCTCCCTGGACGCACTTAAGTTCAATCACACCACCGGCTGGAGCAATTGGAGCTCGCTCCAGTACCAAAGTGACTACGGCGTCGGTAACGTGGTCCTGTCCGCCGACAGTGTGGGCAATGTGATGGTTGCCTGGGTGAAGATGACGACCTCCGCGCCCTGGACCTACGAGATCATGGCCCAGCGCTTCACCGCAGCTTCCGGCTGGGGCACCGCGACATTGGTGCGTGCCTCTTCCGCTAACATGCCTAATGGGCTGTCGTTATCGACGCAGAGCAGTGGCAGCGCCGCGGTGGCGTGGGTGGAATTCCCCGGTAGCAGCAGCAGCCTGCGCACCTCCCGTTACGTACCGAACTTCGGATGGTCCGATGTCGAAGTGCTCACCACGCAGCCGACCAATGTGGCACTGGTAGGCATTGGCTTTAGCGAACAGGGAGTGGGCCTGATCGCATGGTCCCAGGGAAATAACCCCCGTGAAGTGTATACGAGATCGTACAGTAACTCTGCCTGGCAACCCGCGGTGCTGGCCGCCAGCGATCCTCAGATGGCGTTCGTCAGATTCGCAGTGAACTCCGTGGGCCAGGCGATGCTAACCTGGACCAATGAGAGCTATGGTCATTCCATGAAATGTGCGACCTTCACGCCCGCGCAAGGTTGGGCAACATCCACCGCCGTTTTCCAGATCGAGGCCAGCCTCAATTTCATCTTCGCCTCCCTTCATCTCGCCAGCAATGGACACGCACTGTTGGTCTATGAGAAGGGGGACGGACCGGCCGATGACAACGGATTCTTCTCAAGGGGATTCGCCATATCTACCTGGGGACCGGAGACGTTGATCGCCCCCCCGGATGTTTATGCCTACGAACCGATCGTTTCTTTCGGGTCCCAGGGTATGGCCGTGTTGTGCTGGAACATCATGGTGATGAACCACATGACCTCGGCGGCCTCGGTCTACATCCCATCCCATATGCCCGCGCCTAGTCTGAACGTCATCTCTCCCACCTCCGGCAGCACCAGCAGCACTGGGACGGTGCACGTCATCGGCGTCACCGACATTGGGGCCCAGGTCAATGTGAATGGCATTGATGCCTTCGTGAGCAACACGGGCATCTTTGACATCATCGTCCCCTTGAACCAGGGGGAGAATGTGCTGACCATCACCGCCACTGGAGCCTATGGGAACGGTCAGTCGACCGCTGTCACGGTCAAGTATGTCGATGCCGCGCAGCAGAAGATGCAGAACGACATCAACAACCTGAGCGGGCAGGGAACGATGTACCTGTTGCTCGGCCTGGTCGCACTAATCGTGGCCATAGTCGCGATCGTGCTGCTGCTGAGGAGGAAATCCTGAGCGGGCGCTGGGAAGTCGCCTCCTATCCCAGTAGGTCCCTACGGGCAGGGGTGCTATCGGTCTTGAAACAAGGGCAAGACTGATATCCTCCCCCAAGAAATGATTAGCTAGGTTAGGAGGTCGACGATGAAGACGACAAGAATTGTTGCTTTCGTGCTATGCCTTTTCTTCTTGACGACCGGGGCAGCAGCGGTGCCCGCCTCTGGCTACGCGGCCCCGGGGCAGCCGGGTTGGCAGGCCCCAAGTTCAGTGGGGAGCTATCCGGGAGCAGTTGATCAGGTCTCCATGGCCGTTAACGATCAAGGTGAAGCCCTGGCGTTGATGGTGTTACGAGATCCAGCGGCTCCCCTGGAATACTCGCTGGTCGTGCAAAGGTACTTGCCCGGTTCCGGATGGGGCCCCTTGTGCGACCTGTCTGGGGCCATCTATCCGATAGTCCATGTGAGCGTGGCGGCCGATTCCCTCGGAAATTTCTTCGTGACCTACGGCTTCGAAAGGACATCCACCTGGGAGTACCTCCATGTTCACAAGTACAACGACAGTGACGGCTGGAGCGCCTTCGCGACCTTGCAGGGGACCAATGGTTTCCGGGTCAGCGACGCCCATCTAATGGTGAGCTCCAGCGGCAACGCTATGGTGGTCTGGGAGAAGCAGGACGTCATGCTCAGCAACATCCAGATCCTGTCTAGCAGCTACACGCCGGCTTCGGGATGGTCGAGCGAGATGCAGGTGCGTGCGTTCACATCCGCCTCGCCTTTCTATCTGATCTCGGACCTTGGCGAGGATGGCACCGCGGCCGTGGCCTGGGTCGAGAGCACCATTGCGGGCATGGCGCTGAAATGCTCCCGCTATGCGCCTAGCTTCGAGTGGACGACCATAGAGACGCTGGCCCCCAGCCAGGTCACGGACATAGCGGGACTGGCGTACGGGGGCGGCTCTGGGCTCCTACTCTATGCGCAGTCTGTAAGTCCCACATTGCTGATGTCCCGCGCCTTCCATGGTGGGGTCTGGCAGGAGGCCGTGCAGGTGGCTTCCGATCCGGAGATAGTGAATCTCCAGTTGGCAGTCAATGATCAGGGACAGGCGATGGCCGTGTGGAGCAACAGCTCCTATAGGGCTGGGGTGCGGTACACCACCTACTCCTATGGCAGCGGATGGGCTGTGGCCCAGACCGCGTTTGTTTTCCATAACAATTGGGAGTACATGGGCAGCAACGGCCTGTACCTGGCAGAGAACGGCCACGCTTTCCTCGTTTATGATCTGGCCGCTAACTACGGTAGCGACACGAACGGCTACTTCTCGCGCGGGTTCATGCCCGCGATAGGTTGGAGCGCCCCCAGCCAGATCACCGGGCCCTCTACCTATAGCACCGATCTCATGGTATCGATGAGCGGCAACGGATTCGCTCTCCCATACTGGGTGATGGATGTGGCCGTCAAGACCATCGCGATGGCCGCGATGTATGTACCCTCTCATCTTCCAGGGCCGCTGCTGATAGTGGCGACTCCGACCAACGGAACGGCGAGCACTTCCGCGACCCTGATCGTCTCCGGTCTTACTGATCCGGGGGCACGGGTCTCTGTCGGTGGCAGGGAAGCGGTGGTAGATGCCAATGGCGTCTTCGCGATCAGCATCTCGTTGGTGTCGGGAAGCAACGTGATCGAGGTCAGAGCGGAGGGGATCTTTGGCAACAGCAAGGTTGCCACTAGGACGGTGACCTACACGGACCAGACGGTGCAGCAGCTGCAGAATGACGTCAACAATCTGAAAGGTCAAGGGACCATGTACCTGGCCCTCGGATTGATCGCCTTGATCGTGGCGGTGGTGGCAATCGTGCTGCTGTTCATGAGGAGGAAGGCCTGAGCCAAGTATAATCCCGGGGGCAACGCCCCCGTTCTTCTCTCTACTATCGTCTCCTCGGCCCACAATGCGGCCGGCGCTGTTGATAACCCTTTAAATAGGCGTTCCTTCTAGAGGAAAGCGAGCAACATGGGCAAGACCTGGATGGCGGCGAAGCGTCGCGACTATTATTATCGCAAGGCTAAGCAGATGGATTATCGCAGCCGTGCCGCTTTTAAGCTCATCCAGATAGACGACCGCTTCGAAATAATGAAGCCCGGTATGGTCGTGGTGGACCTGGGCGCCGCCCCCGGCGGGTGGCTGCAAGTTGCTGCGGAGAGGGTAGGCGACCGCGGCCTCGTGGTGGGCGTCGATCTGCAATCCATCGAGCCGGTGCACGGCATGGTGGAGACCTTCAAGGGCGACATCCGCAAGCAGGAGACGGTCGACAAGCTGCTCGCCATGACCGACGGCCGCGTGGACGTGGTCCTCTCGGACATGTCCCCCAACATCAGCGGCGCCTACGCCACCGATCAGGCGCGCTCCGTGGAGCTATGTGAGCACGCCTTGAGCTTCGCCCGCAAGACGCTCGCAAATCACGGTACGCTGATCATGAAGATCTTCGAAGGCGACATGCTCCGGCAGTTCCTGTGGAGCATGCGGTACGATTTCGAAGAGATCAAGCTCCATTCTCCCAAGGCGTCGCGTTCCACCAGCTCCGAGATCTACATCGTGGCCCGGGGCTTCATTCCGCAAGAACGGGAAGCGCCGGTGGCCAAGCCGGCCGCGAAGAAGAAGGCGCCTGCACCGGTGATTGACGACGAATCCGGCCAGTAAGACTTATTACCCGCAGGTCCGTTTGTCGTGACATGATAACCTACATCACCATCATGTTCAGCTCGGAGGGCCGCCGCCCCTCCGAGGTCTTTGACGCCCTGCACAACCTGGGCTTCGAGCCGACCAAGGGCAACTATGACGGCATTTTCAAGTGGGACAAGAGAGCCACGCTGGACGACGCCATCCACCTGGCCGACAAAGTTCATTCCACGTTGAGAGGCATGGGGGTCATCTTCACCCTGGAGACCGTTTCCACGAAGGATGACACCTGCGAGTGATCCTCCGTGCACGGCAAGATCGTCTGCATAGGGCAGAATTACTGGGAGCACATCAAGGAACTTCACAACGAAGTTCCTGTGGAGCCGGTCATCTTCCTCAAGCCCGCGTCCTCGCTGATCTCTGACGGCGAGGAGATCGTCATTCCCGCGGGCCTAGGCCGCGTCGACCACGAGGTGGAATTGGCCTTGGTCATTGGCACCGCCGGCAAGAACCTCTCTGGACTGGACGCGCTCAAGCACGTTTCCCACCTGGCGGTATTCAACGATGTCACCGCCCGCGATATGCAGAACGCCGCGCGCAAGGCGGGCATGCCCTGGGCGCTCGCCAAGGGCCTGGACACCTTCGCTCCCATGTCCGCCCCCATCTCTTTCGAGAGGGGCATGGAATTGGATAATCTGGACCTCCTCCTCACCGTGAACGGGGAGGTGCGGCAGAAGGGCACCACCGCCGACATGATCCACAATTCCGCGGTGCTCATCGCCTACGTCTCAAAATGGATGCGGCTGGAGCCGGGCGACATCATTGCCACGGGAACCCCAAAGGGGGTATCTCCGCTGCATCCCGGAGATGTGGTGGAAGCGTCCATCCCGGGCGTCGGGCGCGTGCGCAACCGCGTGCACGGCCTCTAATCCCAGAAGCGCTTTGTTTTGGCGTAGTTGATCTCTGCGGCGAGGATGTCGCGCAGGAGGTCATCCTCGGTCTCGTAGTGAGAGGACAGGACGCGTCCGGCCGTTTCCGTGCCGACGCCTCTACCTGCCATCGCCAGCAGTGCCTTCTTGCCGTGCAAGCGGACGAGATCGGCGTTCTTGAAGACCCGCTGCACCTCCTTCTTCTCCTCGTCGCTGAGCTTCTTCTTGCTGAGCAGCGCTACGCTGCTCTTGTTGAAGTTGGAGAGCGCGGCCACCATGGTGCCGCCGCAGCGATCGCACAGGACGTGCTTGTGCGCCTCGCGCACCCGCAGCCGCCACTGCGCCTTGCAGTTGAGGCAGGTCATGTGCATCTGCTCCTCCTCCAGACGCTTCTTTAGCGCCATGAGGATGCTGTGGTCGGCCCGGGCCGGCGTCATCAGCTCCTTGGACCGCTCCAGTCCAGCGCGCCCGATCGGTGAGATGGAACACACTTTGAAATGGATCAGTCCCTCTTCCATGCGGCGTACGACGTCCTTCGTCCCTTCGAGGTCCAGGTCCTCCCACAGCACCTTGCGCACCGCTTCCTCGAAGAGCGGCGTGTCCTCGTACGCTTCCAGTAATCGGTTGAAGTTGACATCACGGTAGTCGGCCTGTTTCTCCACCACGCCGAACTTCTTGGCGACGAAGACGAACTTCCAGCGCAGGTGCGAGGAGTTCTTCATGACCAGACGGATCAGGGGCTCAACGCGGTCGTGTTTGATCGACCTCATGGTCTCGATGACGTCGTGAGGTCTGATGTCCCGGGGCAGTTCCAGGATGATGCGGTACGGGTCCGCAGTAACGCCGACCGTCTCACCCAGTCGGGCGGAAAGGAGCGCACTGAGGATCTTGGCGAAGGTCTCGTTGACCATGCTGCCGAAGCAGGCGTTGATGATGATCAGTCCCTTGGCCGATTCCACCGTGACGAGCTCATCCGAAGGCATCGGATGCGACTTCTCCTGGTCGTCCAGACGCTTGACGAGCACCCGCTCCGCCTCGGCGTTCTTCCTGTAATGGGCGAGGTCGCGCGTGCGGCGCAGTCTGCCGACCTCCTGCGCCACTTCGTACGGGACTGGAAGATCCTCGCCGGACCAGGAGGGGATGGAGCCAATGTCCTTTACCTGCTCCACCAGCAGCTCATCCTCCTTCATCTCGACGATGCGCCAGCTCCGCCCCCTGGTGATGAAGGTGGCGAACGGCTCGGCGAAGGAGATGACGAAGCTCTCGTCCAAGGTACCGACGATCGAGCGGGAGGCCATGTCGCGGACCAGGAACGTCCTCTCGTCCGGGATCATGGAGATGTTGTCATAGAAGTACTGACGCCCTCTTCCGGAACGGCGGAACTCATCCCCGTTGATGAAGACCAATCCTATCTGCCCCAGCTGCCTCAGGACGCCGTCGAACTCCTCGCGCGTCATCTTGCTGAAGGAGTAGGTGCGCCGCAGCGCCACGTAGGCGGCGGAAGCGTTCACGTTGGGCGCGGACATGGCCATGGCCACGATCTGATTCGCCAGCACGGCCATGGGGTTCGGCCGCACCAGCAAAGGCTCGATCCTCTCCTCCAGCGAGCGGCGGATGACGACCATGCCCTCGGCGATCTCGTCCGGGTCGTAGGCGATGACCGCGCCCTCCGACTTGGCGCCCACCTGGTGGCCGGCCCGCCCCATCCTTTGGATCAAGCGTGCCGTCTGGCGTGGCGAATTGAACTGCAGTGCGAAGTCGGCGCTTCCGATATCAATGCCCAACTCCAGCGAAGAGGTGCAGATCAAGCCCTGGAGCACCTGAGCCTTGAAATCCTCCTCCATCTGCACGCGGATCTCCTTGCTCAACGACCCGTGATGCACGCCGACCTTGAACGTCTCGTCCCAGACGTGATACCTGGCCGCCAACCCCTCGGCCGTGTCGCGGGTATTGACGAAGAGCAGCGTCGACGTATGCTTCTCAATGATCTCGCGGCACAGGCGCATGCTGGCGGCCAGTTCCGCATCACACTGCAGCGTGCCAGCCAGATCGCGGTCCTTGTCCGTGATCTCGGGACAGAGCACCTGGACCTGCATCTCCTTGGTGACGTTAGCTTTGACGATGGTCACGTCCCTCTGTCCGCCGAGGAAGCGCGCTACCTCCTCCATGCTACCTACGGTGGCGCTCAATCCAATGCGCTGGTACTCGCCCGCCAGGTCGACCAGGCGCTCCATGGCCACGGACATCTGCGCCCCCCTCTCGTCGTTGGCCAGCTCGTGGATCTCGTCGACGATGAAATAGCGCACGTTCTTCAGGTGCGCCCTTAGATTCTTTCCGGTGAAGAGGATCTGCAGCGTCTCCGGCGTTGTGATGAGGATGTCCGGCGCCCGGCGTGACTGCCTCGACCGTTCCGATTGCGGAGTGTCGCCGTGGCGCACCGCCACATCCAGTCCGAGCGCCTCCCCGAATTCCTGCATGCGGCGCAGCATGTCCCGGTTCAACGCGCGCAGCGGCGTGACGTAGAGGACCTGGATCCCCTTGCCCGGTGTGGTGATGAGCTTGTGCAGCACCGGCAGCATGGCCGCCTCGGTCTTGCCGATGCCGGTGGGTGCCACCAGCAGGAGGTGTTTTCCTTCCAGTATGCTCGGGATGGCGTCCTTCTGCGGGCCGGTCGGCTCGTGGATATCCTTGTCCTTGAGGACCTTCAATATCCTGGGGTCGAGCAGCTCGAAGACCATTACGAATGAATCGAAGACCGGACACTATTTGAGATTTGCTCGCTCACCACCGACAGTCAGGGAATGGAATTCCTGTATTCTTGAAAGATGCCAATGTGGAGAAAGTATTATTCCCGAAGCATTCCTAGAGAACTCGATGCGGCTGTGGATCAAGGTTCTCACGGTGTTCCTCGTCATCGCGATCCTCGTCTTTTCGTCACTCTTCATCATCGATCGCATTGCCGCCAGCAAGTGGGAGTACCATGTCGGCGACTACATGGTCTATCGACACTCGGAGGATCAGACCAGCTGGAACATTTCTGAGAAGCTGTCCGTGGTCGAACTAGGCCTGGAGCAGGTGAAGTTGGAAAGGAACATCGGGTCGTTCTCTTGGATCCAGAAGGATACTGCTCTCATGTTCGGGGTTATAATTCCAATACCTCTTCATTACAATTCCACCCAAGAAGTGCTACATACCAGCTTCGGCGATCTAACCTGTGATGTCGTCTACTATGAAGACCGCTCCTGGAACTCGACCCGTGGCAGTTATCAGGCCTGGGTATGCAACGGCATTCTGGTGAGGTCAGAAACGACCGACTTCATGGGCGCCGTTGCCATTGTGGAACTGACGGGCGTCAATACCCAAAGATCCTGGATGGGATGATAGGGTTGAGAAAATAGAGGATGAGGCCTCGAGGGCCGAAGGGATCGATGAAAGTGGTTTCTTGCCTAAGCCTGGGGGGCTTCGGCCGGCTTGGGCGCCTCGGGCTCCGTCATCATGAGCAGGAGCTCGGAAACGTCGTAGACCTTGATGTTGGCCCCGAGCTTCTTCACGCCCGCCTGCAGGTTGACGACGCAGAACGGACACGATGTCGCAATGATCTCCGCGCCAGTGGCCACCGCTTCTTTGACCCTCTCCGCCGCGATGTTGACGGCGAAGTCGTTGAAGGCGGACTTGTAGCCGCCACCTGCACCGCAGCATCTGCTGTTCATGCGGTTGCGGGGCATCTCCACGAGCTCAACGCCGGGTATGGCCTTCAGGACCTCGCGCGGGGGCTCGAAGACGCCTCCGTGGCGGCCGAGGTGGCACGGGTCATGGTAGGTGACCTTGGCCTTGAGCTCCTTGGTGAACTTGAGCTTCTTCTCCTTGATGAGCTTCTCCGCCTGCTGAGAGAAGTGCATCACCTCGAACGACGGGGTGCTGTAGTAGCGGCCGTAGTCGTGGGAGGTGGTCTTGTAGCAGCCAGCGCAGGCGGTGACCATGGCCTTGGCGCCGGTCTTCTCGACCGCCATGACGGTGTGCTCCACGAATCCCGCCGTCAGGTCGATCTGACCGGTCCTGAGGCAGGGGGAGGTGCAGCACCATTCGTCCGCTCCGAGGATGCCGACTTTGACACCCGCGCGGTGCAGGACCGTGACGCTCGCCTTGGGGAGGCCCTGAGCCCTGTAGGAGCCGGTGCAACCGGCGAAGAAGATGACATCGGGTCTGGTCGACAGCGGCACGTCCTTGGGGAACCAGGCGCCGCGCTTGTCCATCGGCTCATCGTAGGGGTTCTTCTTTTCCTCGACGCGCTCGCGGATCTTCTTGTGCGCCGGCAGCGGCCCCTTGCCCTGCTCGACGGTCCACTCGCGGACCTTCTCCCAGAACTCGGCGAACTCGATGCTGACGTGGCATACGGTCCAGCACATGGCACAGCCAGTGCACTTGTACAGGGCGTCGACGAACTCATCGTCCAGTTCGACCTTGCGGCCGAGCATGCGGTCCACCATGGTCCTCTTCGCCAGCTGATTCAGGTAGAATATCTTGCCTCGAGGCGAGACCGACTCCCAAGGCGTTTGCGCCCAGGCGTCACAGGTGCGAATGCAGTAGCCGCATTGGAGACAGGCAGCCAGATCCCTTTCGAGACTCTTCGGAAGTTTGACCATTCAGATACCTCTTTGGAAACACCGGTGCGATGGCCTTGGTGG
>CAZCNG010000017.1:20063-22671 GCA_964500045.1 uncultured Methanomassiliicoccaceae archaeon | reverse complement strand
TCCGCCGCCATGGAGCTCGCCATGGTCAACACCGGCCAAGGCATCTTCACCGGAATGCCGCCGTCGTTCCAGGCCGGCCGCTATCATTCGCTCACCGTGACCGAGGTGCCATCTTGCCTCGAGGTAACGGCGGACTGCGATGGCCTGGTCATGGGCCTGCGGCATCGGCGCTACCCCATAGACGGGGTGCAGTTCCACCCGGAATCGGTGCTCACGCCGGAAGGCAGACTGTTGCTGCGCAACTTCCTATCTCCGGAGAGGAGATGATCATGTCCACCAGCGATCTTACCCCCCTGCTCAACGACCTGCTGTCCGGCGCCTGCGGCGAAGAGGATGGCGCGCGCTTCCTGCTGCAGCTGCGTCAGCGCGGGGAAACGCCTCAAGAACTGGCCACCTTGGTGCGCCGCCTCGCGAGCGAAGCGAGACCGCTGTCGACGAAGCATTCCACCATCCTCGACCTGTGCGGCACCGGCGGTGCTTCCTTCCGCACCTTCAACGTCTCCACCATCGCCGCGCTGGTCGCCTCGGCGCGGTTCCCGGTCGCCAAGCACGGCAACCGTTCCCTCAACGGCCTCTGCGGCAGTGCGGATATGCTGAGCGTCCTGGGCGCTGACATCCGCTGCCCTTCTGCAGTAAGCTCACAGGCGCTGGACGACGTCGGGTTCTGCTTCTTGTACGCACCCGACTACCACCCGACCTTGGCGCGCGTAGCGGGGGCCCGCCGCCAGGCCGCCTCGCGTACCATCTTCAACCTGGCCGGCCCCCTGCTCAACCCTGTGCAAGCCGCCCGCCGTCAACTGATCGGCGTGGGCGAGAGGCGCCACCTGCGCACCGTGGCCGAAGCCTGCGCTCTGCTTGGTATCGAGCGGGCGATGGTGGTGCACGGCCGCCCTGGCATGGATGAGATCTCCGCCAGCGGCCCCAGCCTGGTGATGGAGGTGCGAAATGGCAGCTTGGACGAGTACTATGTGGACCCCGGTCAGTTGGGCATGGGGTACGTCTTCGAGGAGTCGCTGCGCGAACTGCCCGCGCAGGAGTCGGCCTTGCTGTGCCATCGCATCTTAGCTGGAGAGAAGATACCGCAGCGCCAGGCGGTGGTGCTGAACGCGGCCGCCGCCCTGTACGTGGCCGGTGCGGCCCACAGCCTCGAAGCAGGTTTGGGTCAGGCCGAAGCGGCCATCGATAGCGGAAGGGCGGCGGCGCAACTGCAGCACTATTTGGATATCTGCGGGGCATAGCTTTGAGCGTGACGCTGCAGCAGTTGCTGGAAGAGGCACAGGACCGGGTCGATTCCGGGTATTATGATGCGGTCGGCGAGTCCCGGTCGCATGTTTCCATGAGCGCTGCGCTCAAGGGGAACGGCCTCCAGGTCATGGCCGAGATCAAAATGGCCTCGCCCTCAGCCGGCAAGATAAGCAGTCGTCCGGGGCTCGAGCTCATGGAGATATATCTGCAGGGAGGAGCCGGCGCCCTATCCGTTCTGACCGAACCGGACCATTTCCAAGGCTCCATAGGAGCTTTGCGGGCGGCCTGTAGCACTTCGCTGCCGGTCCTCATGAAGGATTTCATCGTCGACGAGAGACAGTTGGAAGCGGCCTCGCGCTGCGGCGCTGCCGCGGTGCTCCTGATCCATGAGGCGGCGCCGGAGGCAGATATCCGCCGGATGATCTCCAGAGCTCATGAACTGAATCTGGAGGTCGTCCTCGAATCCTGCAGCGTAGAAGGGATGCGCGATTCCTTGCGGAGCGAAGCCGACGTCATCGCTCTGAACCAAAGGGACCTGCGCAATATGTTGGTCGACAATACTTCCTGTGTTCGTATCCTACCGCAGCTTAAGAGGGACGAAAGGCCTCTACTGGTCATGAGCGGCATAAATACCGTGGCCGATGCTCTATTGGCGAGAAGAAGCGGCGCTGACGCGATATTGGTCGGCAGTTGGCTCGCCTCCGCCGCACATCCGCAGCAACTCCTCCGTTCCCTGGGGGCAGTCGAGTGACGCTGCTCAAGATCTGTGGGATGAGGTCGGAGATGGACCTGACCGCGTGCAGGGAAGCTGACTATCACGGATTCATTCTGAGCAGCGATTCGCCCCGGTGCCTTAGCGTGGCGAACGCGGTTCGCCTGGTGAAGAGGAGCGGTGCCAAGCGCGTGCTGGTGACCACCGAGGCGAATCTATCCCGGGTCGAAGCGCTGGTGAAGGACCTCCGCCCCGACGTGCTGCAGTTGCACAGCAGGATGCCCGGTTGGGAGGTGCAGGAGGCACGCTCCCTCGTTCCCGAGGTGTGGGCCCTGGTCTCCATGGGAAGGGGAGGGGAACAGGTGCGGCTGGATGACCTCAAAGGCCGCTGCGACGGGGTCGTCCTCGACACGGCCAGCGTTCGCGGTGGCGGCAGCGGCAGTGTGCATGACTGGAGCGCCAGCGCGCACGTCAGGGGGACCTTCCCCGGGAAGATCATCCTGGCCGGCGGGATAGGCGCAGAGAATATCGCAGATGCGGTCCGGACGGTCCGCCCTCACATCATAGATGTTTCGTCTGGCATTGAACGGGAAGGGGGCAAGGGCCGCCATCTCTTTGAGGAATTGAAAGCGAATCTGAAGAGGGTTGACG
>CAZCNG010000017.1:0-19963 GCA_964500045.1 uncultured Methanomassiliicoccaceae archaeon | reverse complement strand
GGCAAGGGCCGCCATCTCTTTGAGGAATTGAAAGCGAATCTGAAGAGGGTTGACGATGAGCAAAGGTAGATTCGGAGAGTACGGCGGGCAGTATGTGCCAGAGACGCTGATGCCGGTGCTGCAGGAGCTGGAGAGGGAGTACGCACGGCTTCGGCGGGACCAGACCTTCAAAGCTGAGCTGAAAGACTATAACGAGAACTATGGCGGGCGCGCGACACCACTGTTCTTCGCCGCCAACCTGACCCGCGCTTGCGGAGGAGCTAGGATCTTCCTCAAGAGAGAGGACCTGTGCCATGGAGGCGCCCATAAGTTCAATAATGTCATGGGCCAGGCGCTCGTCGCCAAGCACATGGGCAAGACCCGACTGATCGCTGAGACGGGCGCAGGGCAGCACGGCGTGGCCACGGCCATGGTGGCGGCGGTGCTGGGAATGGAAGCAGAGATCTACATGGGGGCGGACGACGTCGCCAGACAGGCGATGAACGTCAAGCGCATGGTGCTGCTGGGCGCCAAGGTGAATCCTGTAACGCAGGGATCGCGCACCCTCAAGGATGCCATAAACGAAGCGATGCGCGACTGGAGCGCCACCTGCGAGAAGACCTACTACTTACTGGGAACGGCCGCTGGGCCGCATCCCTATCCCGCTATGGTGCGGGACTTCCAAAGCGTCATCGGCCGCGAGATCAAGGCGCAGCTGCGCGCCCGCCATGAAGGACTTCCCGATCTGCTGGTGGCCTGCGTGGGCGGCGGGAGCAATGCCATCGGTACCTTCGCTCCGTTCCTGAAGGACGAGGCGGTGGGATTGCTGGGGGCGGAAGCGGCAGGCTGCGGCCTCAGCACGGGCAAGCATTCGGCGACGCTCAACATGGGCAGTCCCGGCGTCATCCAGGGTTGCCGCAGCTATCTGCTGCAGGATGGAGAGGGTCTTATCAATGAAGCGCACAGCATCGCGCCCGGACTGGACTACCCCGGGGTCGGGCCGCAGCATGCCCTGTTGAAGGACATCGGCCGCGCCCGCTACGTGGCGGTCGAGGACGGTCAGGCGGTGGCGGCCTTCATGAAACTGACGCGCCTGGAGGGCATCCTGCCGGCCCTGGAGTCGGCGCACGCGGTGCACGCGGGCATGGAAGCGGCGCGCGCCCTGGGCAAGGACGAGATCGTGGTCGTGACCTTGTCCGGGAGGGGCGACAAGGACCTGGAGACGGTGCTCAAGGCGGTGGGCGCATGAATCTGCTGGACCAGAGATTGAAACAGTGCAGGGAAGAAGGAAGAGCGGCCCTGGTGTGCTATCTCATGGCCGGCTACCCGGACGAGGAGAGGTTCTTGGCCGTGGCCTCCGATTGCGTCAACGCAGGCGCAGATATCATCGAGGTCGGCATTCCCTATTCCGATCCGGTGGCGGACGGTCCCGTCATCCAGGCGGCCGGACATGCGGCTTTGGCCCAGGGCGTCGTTCCCAGCCGAGCGTTGACGCTGGCCGGCAAGGTGGCCGAACTGGGCGTCCCGGTCCTGGCCATGGGCTACTACAACCCCGTGCACCGGATGGGCGAGGAGGCTTTCGCCCGGAGATGCAGCCAACTGCACCTCTGCGGCGCCATCATTCCCGACCTGCCGCTGGAGGAAAGTCTCTCCCTGCGCCGGGCGATGCAGGAACGGAACCTGCACCTCATCATGATGATCGGCCCCTATACGGCCGTGGCGAGAGCCGCCCGCATCGACGCGGCGGGTTCCGGCATGCTTTACCTCGTCTCCCGGCCCGGCACGACGGGCATGGGGGGATCGTCCATCGCTCCGGACCTGATCCCCCGCACCAAGGCCGCGGTCAAGTTTCCTCTGGCCGTTGGCTTCGGCATCTCGAACGCGGAAACGGCGTTGCAGGTGGCCGCCGCCGGAGCGGACGCGGTCGTGGTGGGCAGCGCCCTGCTGGCCGAATTGGCCGCAGGAAGAAGCCCCGTTCCCTTGGTCGCCGCGCTGAGCGCGGCTCTCAGGTCCAGCGCTGCGACCGGGCCAGGAAGATGCGCGGAAGCAGCGAACCGAGAACGATGGCGGCGGAGATGAACAGGGAGATGGTCAGGAAGTAGAACAGCGAAGAGATCACTTCTGGGTGGACCGACGGGCCGAGACGCACCACCTCGGACATGCCCTGCAGGGTGCGCATGTAATAGTACCCGGGCACGAACTGCACGCTGGCCGCCGCCAGGATGACGGCCACGGGCAGGGACTGCTTCATGGCCAGAAGGAATCCCAATATGGAGATGGCCGCGCAGCCGCAGAACACCGCCAGGGCCACGTCCCCATTCATCTGGAACACGATGTCGCGCACGGCACGGCCCGCCATGGCACAGATGACGGCCAGCACCACCATCTCCCTGTTGGCGTTGAAGGCCTGGGCGATGCAGAGGGCGGCCACTCCGGCCAAGAGCAGGTCCACCAGCAGACTTGAAGGCCATGGCACCACGATGCCGTCCCCGCCTACGCCCGGCGTGTAGATGATCAGCACCAGCAGGATGCCGGCGGAGATGGCCAGCACGGCGTTGACGACGAACATCAGCCGCGAGGTGCCCACGTCCTCGTGCCCGCGCATCAGCTCCCACCCGGCGTTCAATAATTGGAATCCGGGGATCATGAAGACGCAGGGGACGATCATGGAGACCAGCTGCGTCTGCGTGGGAATGATCTGCGCCAGGACCAAGGTCGAGCCGGACGCGGCGAAGGAAGCGAGCATGATCGGGACGAACACTCCGAAGCCCCGGTCGATGGCCTCCCGCACCACCAGTCCGCCCAACAGTCCCGCCAAGGCGATGATCAGCAGACCGCCGGCATCGGCGTGGTTGAAATAGCCGAAGACCACCACGAAACCGATGTAGCCGACGATGACGGTCCACTTGTGCGGTGCCGGCGTCGTCTTCCGGATCTCGCGCAGCCGGGCCACCACCTCCCGCGGATCGGCGCCTGGCGGCAGGGAATGAAGATAGAGGCTGGCGGCGTGCAGCATGCGGCCGTTGAGCCCCGCGCGCTTGGAGTACCGCTTGAGACCGGTCCTGCCTACGGACCCCTCGCCCTGGGTGACGAGTATCGACTCGTAGCTGAGCTGGACGTGCATCTCCTCGCCGCCCAGCTTCTCGTTGAGGAGGTCGAGCGAGTCGAGCACCCGCTGCCCGGCCGCTCCGTTCTCGAAGAGCAGCGTACCCAATTCCAGCTCCGCTGCGAGGATCTGATCGGGCCGACCTTCGGTCACGGAACGACCAACCTCGGGGGTGGCGCTGGGCATAGGCCGGTGATGGTCTGTGGGTCTAATAGATTTGTTGGGGTCATGGATGGCCAAGGTGGAGCTCAATACCACTTCTTGTGGCGGTCGACGGCCAGCAAGGGAAGCACCGTGCCGAAGACGATGGCGGCGACGATGAAGACGGCCAGCAGCCCATTGTAGATGGTGGTGGCCAGGATGGGGAAGGGGACGGAAGCCCCCAGGTGGATGATCTGCGACATGCCCTGCAGGCTGAGGATGGCGTAGTAGCTGGGAATGAACTGGATGGAGGCGGCCACGAGCGGCAGCACCACGGGCACCTCGGGCGCGCGCTTGGCACAGAAGGCCACGGCGACGATCGAGAGCGCCAAGGCGGCGGCGAACGTTCCCAGGGCGACGTCACCTCCAGTCTCCACGATGGCGGTGCGGATCAGTCGTGCGATGGCGCCGCACAGGATGCACAGGACGAGCGCCTGCCGGGGAGCGCCCACCATCACGCAGAAGCAGAAGGAGATGACGCCTCCCAAGATGGTGAAGAGCACCAACTTGTCCAACAGGGAAAGGCCATAGTTGACGGTCTCCTGCGCCGGCGCATAGAAGAGAAGGACCATGAGCAGTCCCAGCGTCAACACCGACAGGACGCTCAGCCAGGCGACGATGCGCGGTATGCCGGTCTGCAGATGGTGGCGGAAGATCTCCCAGCCGCCGTTGATCAGTTGGAATCCCGGCATGAGGATGATGCAGGGGACCACCATGGCGATCAGCGCCGTGTGGGTCGGCAGGAGCAGGGTCAGCAATGCGGCCACCAGGGTGCTGGCCACCGTGCCTCCAAGGATGGGAATGAAGTAGCCGAATCCCGCCTTGGTGAGCGCCTCGCGGGCCAGCAATGCCGCCAATACCGCGATGGCGATTATCGGCAGCGACCATAGGTCCGCGTGACCGAGGTATCCGAAGATGATCATGAAGGCCATCATCGCGGTGAACTCGCGCAGTCCCGGGCGGGGGCGTGGACGGTCCAGCGCGGCGATGGCGGAGCGCACCTGGGATGAGGTGATATCGTCCGGAAGGTGGCGGAGAAAATGGCTCGCCTCGCTCAACACCATGGCGTTGAGCGATCTCGGCGGATCATGCTCGATCGTGTCCTCCCTTCGTTCCCCTGCCTTCTCGACGGTGATGCGCAGGGTCTCGACGCCCAGGTCGACGCAGACCCGGTCGCCGCCCAGAGCTTGGTTCAAGACGCGGATGGAGTCGCTGATCCTGCCTCCGGTGGCGCCGGAACGGTACAGCAGGCTGCCCAGTTCCAGCTCGGCCTGAAGCATGTTCTCCAGGTCGGAGACGTCCGTCCGGCGGCTGCGCTCCTCCCCTTTGTCCGTGGCCGCCCAAGTGGGAAAGTCGCTCATGGCCACACCCTACGCTTCAGCGAAGTCTTGGGACGGCCGATGCAGACCTTGAAAAGAGCAAAGCGCGACTATCATGATTGCGGTCCCCGGTCAAGCCTAGCGCAGGCCATTGCTCATCAGCTTCGTCAATATAATGCATCATCGGTGCGCGGACCGCGTTGCCTCTGGATGAAGGACGATATCGGGTCCGGATCACTTCTCAGCTTTGCTCCGCTTGGCGGCCACGATGGCGAAGCTGACCTTGCTGACGGAGCCGATGGGGAAGGCCAGCAGCGTCACGCCCGCATCCTCTCCGCCCCGCGTGGCCAGCAGTTCCGCCGTATCGCCCCCGACCTGTTCCACCACGGTCTTGGCGCTGGTGATGGGCGAGCGGCTCTTTCCCCCCATGTGGTTCCTTATGCTGCCCAGGTCCATGACGGAACCGTCGCCCTGCACGCCGGCCAAAGTGCTCTCGATGCCCGAGGAGGCAAAGACCATCTTGCCGTCCTGGTCGAAGAGGAGCAGGCCCAACCCTTCCACAGATGGTGCGGTCAATGGATCGAAGCGCGAAAGCGACCCGGCCAAACGCAGAGGACGGCCGGCCGCGTCCCGGGACAGCACTCCGCCCCGGTCCCGGATCTTGATGTATTCGCCCTTCTCGTCGCGGATGCGGTACACGGAGTCGAAGACGTCGCCCTTGTCCAGCCCCGTTTCGATATCTCTCTTGAACGAGCTCAGGTCGTCCGGGTGCACCATGCGCGACCACGCTTCGGACAATTCTCCGGAGGGCCAGGGTCCGCTGCCCGTTTTGCTGACCAGGAGGCGCCGCCAGGTCTGCAGGTCCATCTCCCAGAGCATCTCCTGCGAGGCGAGCAGAGCTTTCTCCATCCGTTCCATTCCCATCTTCACCAGCGAAACGGCCACCTTCGATTCGGTCGCGTCGTAGATGGTCATGGCCAAAAGCGACTCTCCGCCCTTGCCGCGGATGGGGCTCAAGTATAGCTCATAGTTGCGCCCCTTGGACTCGGTCTTGATCTGCAGGCGCTTGCCGTTGGCTATCGCTTGTTCCGTGCTCTTCATGACGGCGAAGCACATCTCCGCCGGCAGTATGGATTTGAGATTGCGGCCCACCAATGTCTGTCCTGGCGAGGAATATCGGTCGTGCGCCGCTTTGTTGGCCGTCAGGATCTTTCCTTCGCGGTCCAGGAGCAGCGCCGCCTCCTTCTGCGAGTCGAAGAGGGCGACGGCCATGCGCTTCGACTCCTTGATGGACTCCTCTTGATTCTTCGACTCGGTGATGTCGAAGAGCATGGTGGCGAAATGCCCCTTCTGCGAGGAGATGGCGGAGATGAGGAAATGGCGTGAGGAATGGGGATAGAACACCTCGAAGTGCTGCGGTTCCCCCGAAGCGGAAACCTTGGAGTACACGTCGATGAACGGGGGCTTGTCCATCTCGTACACTTCCTTGGCCGTGCGGCCCAGGAGAGAGTTCTTGTTGACGCCGATGATCCGTTCGTAGCTCGGATTCACATCGATGATGCGATAGTCGTCCGGATTCCCCAGCCCGTCGTACAGCATCTTGTGGTAGGCGACGCCCTCGTTCATGTTGTCGAAGAGCGCCTTGAAGCGCGCCTCGCTCGAGCGGGCCTTGAGTCTATCGGTGATATCCAGTAGAGTGACGTAGATCTGCAGGGACCCGTCCGGCAGGGTGCGCGGGACGCAGCTCATCTCGACCCAGCGGCGGAGCCGCGTGCCCATCTGCACCAATCCCACCGTGGCCCCGACCACGGGCGATTTGCGGTGCAGCGCCAGGCGCACCGGGTCGTTCTCCGGCCGCAGCCGCGACCCATCGGCGTCCCGGAAGTCCAGTTTCTCGTCCAATAGGGAGAGGCCGTTCGGCTCTCCCACCATGCCGAGGATCTGCGCCCCGGCCGGGTTGGTCCTCAGCACGATGCCCCTGGCGTCGATGTACACGATGCCCTGGTTCATCGTTTCGAAGAGGCTGCGGAACTTTTCTTCGTTCTCCTTGAGCGCCTTCTCTGCCTTGCGGTGCTCGAACGCGTCGCGGACCTTATGCGCTAGTTCGGCGAACTGGGCCGTCGGTTCGCCGCCCTTCTGCACGTAGTGGTCCACGCCCAGTTCGATGGCCTTGACCACGACGTCCTCCCGGCCTTTACCGGTGAAGAGGATGAACGGTATGTCCTTATCCCGCTGGCGCACGGCGTGGAGGAACTCCAGCCCGTCCATGCCCGGCATCTGATAATCGGAGATGATCACGTCGCAGGGCCATTGCGACAGGTCGGCCGCCACCTGGGAGGCGACACTATGGGTCTGCACCAGGATCTCGCCGTCGGATTCCAGGTACTCCTTGGTGAGCTCCAGCATCATCGGCTCGTCGTCGACGTAGAGGACCTTGATCATCGGACCGGCCCTCCTTTGCCATCCGCGTGCCTCGATAGCTCACGCTGGTGCATGAAAGACATGAAAAGATACCTCGAGGGGAAGGAGGGTCTTTAGAGCCCGCCTACGCTTTCGGTCAAGAATGATTTCAGGTCGACATCAAAGGAAGCATCCTGCGTCGTTCCGTCGATCATCTCGAGCTTGGTGCGTACACGGTTACCTTCGATAACGATCTGCGCGACCTTGACCTTGGACTTGTATAGAGATATCCTCTTGCCCGCCCGGGTCAAGTGCCTTTCCGTGCAATAGATGAAGCCAGAAGTTTCCAGGGTCTTGATCTTGCGGTAGCAGGCTGCTATCGGGATCCCCAATTTCTCGCTGAGTTCAAACGCGCTTTTTGGCCGTCCCGTGGTCGCCAATAGGATCTTTGCCGAGTATTCCTCGGTCAACAGTCTTGATGTCTCAAGAGCGTGCATTCTTGCCTTCCCCTATGACCATAGCATGTCTTTCCGAGTTATATAAACGATGTCCGTCTCATTATCAAACCTGATTATCGAGAATGGACCGGTCCGGGGAACCACGAAAAACGTTCTCGTAGGGGTAATGGGGTGCGGCCTGCCCACCGGTTTGCTGAGGTTATCGTTGTTGATAGCCAGGCATCAATCGGTTTATAATGGTAATGACCTCGTCGTCATTATGGGGGATACCCTCAGAACACAGGAAACGCCGGGCGTGGCGCGCATCAAGCAGATCATCCTGCAGAAGAGCGGTCTGGACTGCGACCAGTACAAGGACAACTACCTGGGACGGCGGTTGGCGGTGCGCATGCGAGCGGCGGGCATCAAGGAGCAGATGGACTACGCCGAGCTCATCCGCCGCAATGAGGAGGAGTTCCGCCTTCTGCTTGACGAACTGACCATCAATGTGACGCAGTTCTATCGCGATCCCGCGGTGTTCAACGCGATCGCCGATGAGATCCTCCCGCTCATCATCGTGGACAAATCCGAGCGTCATCAGAGGACCATCCGCATCTGGAGCGCCGGTTGCTCGAGCGGAGAGGAGCCGTATACGCTATCCATGATAGCGAACGAGCTGCTGGATGGGTACGATGAGTACACGGTGAACATCACCGCCACCGACATCGACGACTACAGTTTGCAGGTGGCCGAAGAAGGACGGTATGCGGGGAGGCAGTTGGCCACGCTGCCGCAGGCGTACAAGGAGAAGTACTTCGAACAGGATGGCAACGACTTCATCGTGAAGAAGGAAGTGCGCAACCTGGTCAAGTTCAAGCGGTGCGACCTCTTTTCTGAGGTCGCGGGCAAGAACTTTGATCTGATCCTGTGCCGCAACGTCGTCATCTACTTCACCAAGGAGTCTCAGGAGGAGCTATACATGCGCTTCCACAATTCGCTGGCAGAGGACGGCTACCTGGTGCTTGGAAACACGGAGAATCTCAACGGCCCGGCCGCCGGTCTGTTGACGCAGGTGCTGTCCCGAGAGCGGGTCTATCAGAAAAGGAAAGAAGTACGGGGCAAGTAGTGCCCCATAGTTTCACTTCGCTTCACTTGCGTTCGCAGAACTGTTCCAGGCGATGCTCGCAGCTGACTACCTCGGCGCTGGCGAGGTGTTCCATGCGGTCGAGCTGTTCAGGGCTGTAGTGGCTCCTGAGGTACTCGGTAAAGGTCATCTTGTGCAACTCGGCCTGCCTTATGATCTCTCTTACGTCCATTTCCATCTGCATCCCCCGGTCTGACATTACGTCAGACACTTAAGAGAGATTCGAAATATAAATAGATTGGCGTCAGGGAATTCCAAGATGATCTCACCACGAGGCAATTGGATACAGCCAGATAGAAATTGCAACTGTCCGATGTCGGGAGAAGATGAGATCTGCAGCACTGTTATTGAGCGCGACGATCTCGGATCATTGTCTGACAGTACTGGGACCGCAGCCTGGGCCCAGTGCTGAATCTGATTCCCACGGGGGAACGGTTAAGTGCATAGGTAGTGGATTTCAGAACCTGGAGGCGAATCTGGCAGTGGATGGAAATGTCATGATGCGGCCCAATCGCGGAAGCAGGTCCTCAGTTCCGCTTTCGATCCTCATAATCTCTAGAGGGGTCCGATGAGCGGCGAGGAAGGCCGCGGTGGAGAGCCTCCATTGAAGACCGGTCCTTTCTCAGGTGTTGCGGAAGAAGGTGCAACGTCCTCAGGGAAGATGGGTGGTATTGCCGACCCCTCCCATGCAAGCGATGGGTCCACTGACGGTCCATCGATCTTGATCGGAACCATGCGAGCGGACACCGGTCCTGATGTGGTTTCGCAGGAAGTCCTACGTGAACGGCACGATGCGCTCGACCAGAAGCGGGCGGAGCTCCTCTTCCCCGAGCTGGATCTGAGTCGGACCGAATTGCGTTCGATCCTCGACGTGCCGCAGATGCAGAGCCTGATGGATGATCTTCGCGCCCTTGCCGGCTATGGCGCCGCCATCGAGGACCTGGAGGGCAACATCCTCGTGGCCACCGGTCGGCAGGAGGTGTGCACCAAGTTCCACCGTACCAATCCCCTTTCCTGCCGCAACTGCCTGGAGAGCGATCTACTCCTCTCCCAAGGGCTGAGGCCCGGCCAGTATCGTGTCTATCGCTGCAAGAACAATATGGTCGATGTGGCCATGCCCATCTTCATCGGCGGCAGACATATCGGCAATCTCTTCACCGGTTCGTTCCTGCACGCGGACGAGGAGGTGGACTGGGACCGCTTCCGCGCCCAGGCCGAGCTCTTCGGGTTCGCTTGGGATGAGTATCGCGCCGCCATCGAGAAGACGCCGCGCTGGGACCGGAGCAACGTCGAAAGGGTGATCGCCTTCTATGTCAAGGTCATCACCATCATCGCGCAACAGAGCTTCAGCAATCTAAAGCTCGTTAAGGAGAACGCGGTGCGCCGGCGGGCCGAAGAAGAATTGCAGCGCAGCGAGACGCGCTTCCGTGATCTCTTCGAGCACAGCCCCGCCGCCTACCAGAGTCTGGACCAGAAAGGGTGCTTCCTCGATCTCAACGAGGAGATGGAATCGCTCCTAGGATATCGTCGCGAGGAACTGCTGGGAACTTGCTTCGGAGACCTCTGGACGGAGGAGACGCGACCTCTATTCGACCTCATCTTCACCCGCTTTATGGAAACCGGACAGGTCAACGCCGAGCTGACCTTGTTGCGCAAGAACGGCCGGCGCCTGGTGGTGCTCCTGGATGGTCGCATCCAGCGGGGACCGGGCGGGCGCTTCGTGTGCACGCACTGCCTCCTGACCGACATCACGAAGAGAGATGAGATGGAGAGCCGCCTGCGCGCGAGCGAGGAGAAACTGCGCAGCATCTTCGACAACGCCAATGACGCCATTGTGCTGCAGCGGCTGGGCGGGAGTTTCATCGACGTCAACAGGATAGCTTGTGAACGCCTCGGCTACGCGCGCGAGGAGTTGCTGCGCCTGCGGCCCCGGGAGATCGACGATCCGGAATGGGACGATCGCATCGATGCGAGCATCGCCAAGATCCTGCAGGAAGGCTCGCAGACCTACGAGACCGTCAATCTGACCTGCAGGGGGGAACGCATTCCCACCGAGGTGAGCGCCACCATGGTCAACTACGGCGGGGAGACGGTCATCCTTTCCATCCTCCGGGACATCAGCGACCGCAAGCGTGCGCAGAGCGCCTTGGCGCTCGCCAACCACAAACTGCAGCTCATGACCGGCGTCACGCGCCACGACCTGATGAATCAGCTGATGGTGCTGCGCGGGCAACTGGAGCTGGTTCGTCGTGAGCTGGGCGAGGGAAGCACCAAGGAGAAGGTGCTCAAGGCGTTGAACGCCGCGGCGGGCATAGAGGACATGTTGAACTTCTCCAAGGAGTACCAGGAATTGGGGGTGGAAGCCCCTGCCTGGCAGAACATCGCCTCCCTGTTGAAGCAGACCTCCAACGCCGCGCGCGGCTACGGGCTGGCGCTCGTTTCCGAAAGCATCTGTCTGGAGGTCTACGCCGACCGCCTATTGATCAATGTCTTCCAGAACCTGGTGGAGAACACGGCACGGCATGGCGGCCGGGCCACCACGGTGCGACTGTATTGCTTCGACGACGGGGCCTGGATGCGCCTCGTGTATGAGGACGATGGCGTTGGCATCCCTCGCGCTGAGAAGGAGCGCGTCTTCGTCCGTGAATACGGTAAGCACAGCGGCCTCGGTCTCTTCTTCTCCCGGGAGATATTGGCCATCACTGGAATGGAGATCCAGGAATGCGGCACCGAAGGGGTCGGCGCGCGCTTCCTGGTCAGCATCCCCAAGGGATTGTGGCGCCGGCCGAGCGGGGCTCCGTTCCAGAAAAGATGAAGGAATTGGCTTCAGATGATGAAGAGGATGGCCCCGGTGGGGTTCTCTTCCTCGTCAGTGATCGCTAGAGACCTTACTTGGGCCTTGAAGCTCCTGCCCTGGGAATTGCGGAAGGTGGCGGCTATCGGCTCATCTTCGCTCTCCAGGAGGAGTCCGAGGTCACCGTTCGACATGAAACTGATGATGCTGTGGCTGATGACATCTTCCTCGCCCAGGCCGAGCATCTTCATGAAGCTCTCGTTGCAGTAGGTGACGGTGCCGTCGTTGTTGATGACGCAGATGCCCTCATGCACGTTGCGCATTATGCGCGAGTATTGCAGCTCTGATTCCTCCAGGATGCGTTCCTGGTGCTTTTCCTTGGAAACGTCGCGGGAGATCCACAGCTGACCGGCCCGGACCAGCTCCACGGCGACCTGCAACACTGTATCCTCATCATCTTCCAAGGCGAGCTCGAAGATATCGTAGCGGCCGCCCTCCTGCGTGTGTTGCTGTGCCGCCTCCCACATCTTGGGAAGGAGCTTCTCCAGCGTCCGCCCCTTGCTGTCCTCATCGAGCCGGAACAGGTCCATGGCGCGCGGATTGACGAAGCGGACCAGACCATCTCGGTCCACGAGTATGATGGCGTCGGAGACCATGTCCAAGGCCGTCTGCAACCGCTCTTCCTGGCGCCGGCGGTCCGTAACATCCTGGAGAATGCCGATGACGCTGACGACCTGGCCCGTGGTCTGCCGGCCGGCGCTGATGCGCAGCACCAAGGTGCGCATCTCGCCCGAAGCGGCCAGGACCCGGGTCTCGAATTCCATCTGGTCGGCCTCGCCCGCCATGATGCTGCGCAGGCTGGCGTTCAGCCTTTCCTGATCGGGGAGATAGACCCTTTCAGCGATCACCTTGCGCGCGCCTTTGAGGTCGTGCGTCGAGGCCCCGATGAGGTCGATGAGCGGCTTGGAGAAGCGCACCTGGCCCGTCACCAGGTCAACGCTGAAACTGCCCGCCCCCAGCACCTTCTGCGTTTCGGCGAGTATGGATTCGCTCTCCCGGTCGGCCGCCCTCTTGCGGCGCGCCTTCACGGCCTTGACGATCTTGGCGTACATCTCATCGAACTGGCGCCCGGCCTCACGGTCCTTGCGGACGTAGAAGTCGGCGGCCCTCTCCATTGCCTGGATGACCGTCTCTTCTTGCCCCCTGCCTGTGAAAAGGATGAAGGGCACGTCGCCGAACTCGCGGCGCACCTGAGATAGGAATTCAAGGCCGTCCATGTCCGGCATCATGTAATCGCATACGATGGCGTCGGCACCGTGCTGGCGCAGATGGTCCAGGGCCTGCGTGGCCGATTCAAAGGTTGCCACTTTTATGCCGGGATGCCTCTCCAGGAGGACCTTGGCGATCTTGAGCAGGTCCGGCTCATCGTCGATGAAGACGATATGAAGATTCTCGACCTCGCTCATTTCCTTCGAACTCACAGCCAGAATATCAACCTCTTTTCAACAATATTGCTCAATAACGCACTTCATACGCAGGTTCTCGATAATCAATCTTCCGTGTCGGCTATATTCCAATTCTAACATGACATTCCCAAATTACGTTATTGCCATCCTATCCCATCGAAGTGAAGGTGGAGTAGATACCATCCGGTGCCGTGAGGCGCAAGGAGGTGGGCATTCCCATGGACGGTATCAGCTTCACCTGTATCGTATGGGAGGGAAGCAGGGTGATCTCTGCTCCGCCTATCTCGCCGATGTCGATCTGCACCAGATCCCCGTATCCCATGGCATGGCTGGGGGTGAACATCCCAGAGACGTCCTTGACCACGGAGGCACCGAAGCTCAAAGCGTCCGGTCCTTCCTCAGAATAGGATAGTACCGTCGAAGTGGCGCCACCCGTAATACTGATGGCAAGATGCGAGATGTCAATGGGCTCGCTGCCCGCATTGAGGCGGACATAGAGTTTCAACGCCCCAATGCAAGTCCCTGCTTGATTCGATTCTCCCACCGCTTCGATGACCTGCATCCCGGTGGCGATGCTGCGGATGGCCTGGTCGCCGGTGGATTGCGCTTGTTCGCGCACCTGATTGGCGGTCTGGATGAGGACGCTGGCAGCCATGGCGGAGACCAATATGGCGGCGATGAAGATGATCATGGTGCCGATACCCACGTCGGCTTTCCTGTCCTTCCTCATCTTTCTCATCATCTAGCGCGCCTCGAAATAGCTTAAGCTGATGCTATCTTGAGGCGTCTGGACTGTATATAATTCGCCCTAGGGGAATATCATGGCTGATAATCTGGCTCATACCAAGAGTCCAGCCAAAACTCCCTGCACCAACGCTTGCGTGCCGCAGCCGATCCACAGCAGAATGACAAAATGAGTGGAGGCGGTGGCCATGTTCCCTCCTCGCAATATTGGTATCACGAGCGCAGAGGCCACGGAATGAATGATGATGATGACCATGATGGAGGTCGAGATCAGGCCGATGTTCACATCCGAGGAGAACATGCTGTTGATGAAGCCCGAGGAGGTGGCGTCGGTGGTCACCGCAGTGATGGTCTTGAGCATGTACTCCACGATGCCGACGGTGAGCCACATCGTAAAGGCCAGCGATACCATCACGCCGTAGAGGATGCCGAAGAAGCTGGAACAGAGAACGGCACGCTTCTTTCGAATGGAGAGCATACGAAATTCCTGGTTGCTGATGAAGGTGGCCGTCTCCGAAGCGTTGGCCCCGTTATTGGTGCACTTCACATAGAGGTCGGAGAAGCGGTTGATGACATTGCTGTTGGTCTCCGCCGCAAAATGCCGCCACGAGTCGACGGGATCTATGTGCATTTGCAGACGATGGGATAGATTCCTCACCATATCCGTCAACGGTCCGAAGCGGTGGATGCTCAATTTCTTCACAGATTCCACCATGGTCTGGCCACTGACGCTGCACGACCTGCCTAGCGCCCGGATGAAGGCGCCGAAGATAGCGTCACGCTTCTGGATGCGCCCCTCCTCTTTCATGACCAGGTATCCGGGAATGACCATGGGCGTGGCCACCGCCGGCACGTAGAGGGCGAAGGGCAGCTCCATCGGCAGCAGGGCGATGGCCAGTCCCAGCGTCCCGGTGATGGAGAGGACGGTGGCGGCGATGAGGATCTTGTCGCCCTGCTTGAGCATGCCGCGCATCGCTTTATCTCTCCATTTGATCCAGATATCCTCCTTGGGCATCTTCGTCTTGATGAAGTAGACGAACATCACCTCCATTCCTGCGAATGCTAGGGTGACGCCGAAGAGCATCATGTCCATGCTCTTCATGCCCAGCAAGGGGGTGATGCAGATCATCACCGAGACGAAGATCAAAGAGGTCACAATGCCGGTGAACAGTTCTTTGATGAAGTCCAGGTCCTTGAGCCCGCTTTCCGCCTTGAGCACGTGCTCGTCCATGAAGACCTCGTGCTCGTTCTTCATGAACCTCTCCAGCCGTTCGCCGATATCCTGAGAATGTGCTAGACGGTTAAGGAAGTCCGACTCCATCACGCTCGGGGTACGGGCGGCGACGAAGCGCAGGGCGTCCGAACCAGAAAGGTGGTAATGCTTCATCAGACGGAATATCTTCCTAGAATCGTCGGACATCGGTCCGTAATCCTCCTTTTCGGACAGGATGAAGAAGACCTTGTCGAAGGGCAGGTCCGCCGTGGAGAGCGCCGCCATCTCCGTCACGTACAGAGGCAACATGCGATCGATCTTGCCCTTGAGCTGTGCCTTCTCGATGAGCGGTATCAGGGCGATGATGAAGACGAAGCCAAAGCAGAGCGGATAGAGCATGATGCCTATGATGCCGCTGAACAGCTTGGGCATGGAAATGAACAGGACCGTGGGCATGATCACGCCCAGCATGATGGTGCTCACTATCAGTACGAGAAAATAGAGTTGGGGCTCCATTTTCGAGTACTTGAAGAAATTCTTGGCATCCATGGGCACCTCTAGATGACGAAGGGCAGCGACTCGATGCCCTTCTCGTAGTAGTCGCACAGCACCTTGTTCACGTCACGATAGGAGGAGATGTTGAGGTCCACCATCTTTTGCAGTATCTTGCTGCGGATGGCCATGTCCTTGTAGATGTCCTTCTTGTTGCTGTAGCCGTGTTCCAGCGCGATCTTCTGCTCCAGAATATACGACTGGTTGTAGCCGCGGAACGTCTGCACGTCCCTGGCGGAGTCCCATTTGAAGGCATTCTTAGTAAGCACTCCGCCCTCTTCCCTGGAGTAGCAGATGAACTCCTCGATATTCGTCACCCGTCTAAGAAAACGGCGGTTGACGTTCACGGCCGATTGGAAGATGATGACATTGACATTGTCGATGAATGAAAGTGGAATATTGACCGGGGCACCGGTCATCCTCTGGATGAACTTGGCGGCGGTGGAGGCGTGGAAGGTGGCGATCACGGGAATGCCGGTCTGCATGCACTGAAAAGCGACACGGGCCTCCTCGCCACGGATCTCTCCGATGACGATGTAGTCAGGCCTGGACCTTAGCGCGGCGCGCAACAGGTCGAACATCGTTACGCGGGATTCTTCCGGTCCCGACTCCCTGGTGACGCAGCGCTGCCATGACTTCTGCGGCGGCTTCACTTCCGGAGTATCCTCCACCGAGTAGATCTTGCCGCGATGGTCGATGAAGCACAGGATGGCGTTCAGCGTGGATGTTTTTCCGGACGCCGTTTCCCCGGCGATCATGATGTTGATCTTATTCTCCAGGCAAAGCCAGATGTAAGCGGCCATCTCCACGCTCAAGGTTCCGAACTTGATCAGTTGGATCGGCGAGATAGGTTCGGCAGAGAACTTTCTGATGGTGAACGACGAACCCTTTTGCGATATCTCGGTGGAATAGATCATGTTGATACGGCTGCCGTCGGGCAACGTACCATCGACGATGGGGCGAGCGTTCGTTACCGGCCGCCCCATCCTCTCGCTCAGCGAGATGAAGTACTCGTTCAAGGTGACCTCATCGGAGAAGCGGATATTGGTCTCTAGACCGTATTGGAACGCTTTGTGCATGATGCGCACCTTCTGCGTTCCGACCAGGGAGATATCTTCGATATACTCGTCCAGAATGAGCGGTTCTATCGGTCCGAAACCGACCACGTCGCGCGAGATATAGTATTTTAAAAGCTCGTATTCGTCCTGGGTGACGCGCACCCTCTCCTTCTCGCCCTTGATCATGGAGACGTAGTGCGTCATCTTGTTGTTGCCGCCACTGTCCGAGACCTGGACGCTCTGCTCGTAGAGCATGTTGAGGATCCTCTCCAGGTCCTCCTTGGTCTCGACCGACTGCACGTCGGCGGCCTTCTCCAGGATGAGGTCCTTGATCTGATTCAATTTGATCTTCTCATCCTCGTTCAGCGACCGTTCGATGCTGTAGTACATGTTCGTCTTGCCGACGATGTGGGCGTAGCCTTCACCGGCCCGGTAGATGATGTTACAGTTCTCTGGTTCGTATACCGCGAGACGTCTCATCTCGGCTAGGTCTACCACCGACAGGTGGTCGTAGAACATGGGCATCTTCTTCGTCTTCTTGGCCAGATCATCCAGATATCTCCTCAGGTGAACGTTCTTTTCCTTCTCCCTGAGGAGCATAGCTGGGTCCGGCGCGCTCATCCAGAGACCTCCGTGAGCTCGATCACCAATCCCGACTTCGGTTCTATGCGGTATCGGATCACGTCATCCACGTTGTTCTGCGCCTTGGTGAAGCGCTTGACGCTTATAGTGCGTCTAATGCCTTCGGGCGCTAGGCGCGTGGCGAGACCGAAATAGAGGTCCGACGCCAATCTAAGTGGCTCTGCCCCCTCCAGGTCCTGCTCGATGGACATGACCACCAACTTCTCATTGGAGACGACCTTCTTGAGGAAGGACATGAGGCGTACCGCGCTGTCCGCGGTGAGCCGGTTGTAGCAGATGGCCGAGAGCGTGTCGATGATGGTCGCGTCCGACTGGAACAATTCCTCGGAATCCATCAGTCTCTTTAGAAAGTCTTCGCGCGAGCGCAGATTGCCCATGATCGGGTACACGGGAATGAAGCGCAGTTTTCCGGTGATGAGGTAGCGATCGATGCGGTAGCCGAGCGAATACATCTGATCGATGAAATCCCGCATCGTCATTTCGGTGGAGATGTAAGTTACTGTCTGTCCGTTGAAGAGCATCCCGTAGCAGATCCGTTGAGAGAGTACGCTGCGTCCAGAGCCCTCCGGGCCTTCGATGAGCGCTATGGAGCACTTGGGTATTCCCTTCCCTAGCTTCTCCGACAGCTCATCCACTTTGAGTTTGATATTGAAGAGGCCGGTATACCTTGGCTTGGTTTCTTTTTGTGTGATCGCCATTTTGGTCATCCCATCTTGCTTCATATTCTGAATGCCATGGAATCCTTGGTGTGCGCCGACAGCGCCACCTTGATCAGGTGGTCGCCTGGCGACAGGGATACTGGACAGCTTAACTGTACCAGCTTCCCGGGATTCCAGGTGGAGGCATTGGCCTCGATGATGGCGTTTTCCACATTGAGCACGAGGAGTCCATCGAGCACTATCGTCGTCCCGTTGACCGACAGCGCCACGCTGCCGGTGTTCTTCACATAGATGACCAGATGGCCGTCCACATAGGGCATGGCCGAGGGGTCGTTGATGATGCGGATCGATGATTCCGCCTCTTGGGCGAGCGTATCCCCTACGCCCCTCACCTGGGTCGCTAGGCCGGTGGTGGTGTTGATCAGGACCGCGGCCATGGCCACGGACACCAGTACGGAAGCGATGAAGAAGATCATCTGGTTGATCGAGTTCTCCGCTCCCATACGATCACCTCACGCCCTCCCCGCCACGGAGTAGCCGTTGCGGGTCACCACTTTCACTGCTGCTCCTTCCAGCTCAATATCCATGTGTATGGTGATGAGCTCCTGAGGGAAGGCCAGTTGAGTGGTGTTATCTCCGTCCACATCCTTCCACAGAGCGTTGCCGTTGGCCAAGGTCCCGTTCACCAATACGTCCAACCCTCTCAGGTCGATGGTGCTGGTGCCGGAGTTCCGCACCAGTATGGTATGGTTGCCCACGTCCACGCCCTCCAGGGCGAGCGAGATCATGCTGTTGTCGAGGTGTTGATTGGCCAGCCCCGCCTCCGCCATACCTATCTCCGACTGGAATTCGCTTACGGCACCGAACAGGGCGCTGAAAGCGATCACGGAGGCGGAGAACAGTATTGCTGCGGAGGCTGCCAGGCTGAGGCCCATCTCTACTCGCCGCCCATCCTTTTGAACTCCGCGATCCAGCGGTCCAGGGTCTCATACTCGCTGTCCGGCACCTTGATGCTGTGACGCTTCATGTTCAGGATCTTCAGCGTCTGGAATTCCAGTATCTTGTGCACCTGCATCAGGACGAAGTCCTTCTGGGGGTCATCGCTCAGTTCTTCGGCTTCCATGTTCATCTCCTCTTGGAAGAAGGGCTGCTCCTCGACCACGCGGGCCTTAGGCCGCTGCAGAATGGGTTCCCGGGGCATGACTGGCTCTTCCATCATCTCATTGTCCAGCGAATCGGGTTTGGCCCTGATGACGACATCAGGGATGGTCGCATCCTTGTACGTCAGCGTCGGAGCGCTCCTCGCCAGGAGAGCTATGTTGACCTCCTGGGGTTCGTCCAACTTACCGTTGCGCTTGGGGATCTTCGGCTTTCCTCCTTGGTCCACGAAGGGATTGTATTCCTTGCTGACCGCTTCGTAGATGCCGAGCAGGCTCTTGATGGAGTCATTGATCTGCTCCACCTCGCCCTTCATGTTCTCGACGTCGCTCTTGATGGTCTTGTTGTTGTTCGTTACGGTCTCTACGGCACCCTTGAGATCGTTCAGGGTGATCTCCAGCTCATCCACCTTCCGAGCGGAGGAGGGCATCGGGGCGCCCACTCCAGACAATCCCGGGGACGATAGTCCGGCATCCAGGCCTGGGATGGTGCCCAGGTCCAGGTCATCTCCGTCCATCATTCCGCTCAAATCCTCGGCAGCCTTCTTGTTCTTCCGGGAAAAGATGAATCCGGACGAAAGCAACAGGATGGCCGGAAGCGGACCAATTGGCTTGTTCCTCATGTGTTCTTCACCTCCATGCACCCAGGCTTGGGTCATCGCGTTCAAGGCAACGAAGATCTGCTGGACGGAGAACTGCACTAGGTGCGGTCGTCCCGCGGTCAGGAAGATCTCGATGGGTCCTTTTCATCTTCATTGTCTCTTACCTTCTCGCTCCCACCCATCATGGCGATGGTCGGTGCGGCTTCTTATCCAGATAGAGCGTTCATACTCTCCTCTGGAAGTTATGGTAAAATCATCTTTTTCGGTATATAATGCGGGAGATTTGATTACCATTACCAATACTGATTTTGACTGGATGATCGGCGAGCTGGGTCGACAAAGCTCCGAGTTCGTTCATTGGCAGCGATGGGTTCGACGAGTAGGTAATTGGTGGTCGATCGCGGTCCTGCGATGCCGTCCTCGGCCGAGAGTTGTTACCTTAACTCCGCATTTTAGTGCCTAACTTATTATAGTTATTATCCAGAAAACG
>CAZCNG010000016.1:0-23169 GCA_964500045.1 uncultured Methanomassiliicoccaceae archaeon | reverse complement strand
CAAGAACATCGCCATCCTGATCAAGAACGTCTTCGACCCCAAGGCCGAGGGCACCGTCATTCAAGCGCAGTCGAAGGGCCGCGAAGACAGCATCAAGAGCATCTCGTGCATGAACAACATCGCCCTCCTCAAGGTGTTCGGCGAAGGCACTGGCTACCGCATCGGGGTCATGGCCGAGATATCACGCGTGCTCAGCGACAACGACGTCAATATCCTGTCCGCGGTCACGTCGCAGACGTGCATCGCCCTGCTGCTCTCGTCCAAGGACCTGAACAAAGCAAGGCACCTGCTGACCGAGATGGATGGCGGCTTCATCTCCAAGACCGAGGCGTCCGAGGACGTCGCCCTCATCTGCATCGTCGGCGAGGGGCTCGGCTATCAGCGGGGCATCGCCTACCGCGTCTTCAGCGCCGTCAACAGCGTCGGTGCCAGCGTGGGCATGATCTCCGCGGGCGCGTCGCTCGTGGCCTACCATTTCACCGTCTCCAAGGCGGACCTGGAAAAGGTCACGCGCGCAGTGCACCAGGAGTTCTTCGGATGCTGAAGGTGGCGTTCCAAGGAGTGCACGGCGCCTACAGCGAGGACGCGGTGCGCGAGCATTTTGGTGAGGGCACGGAAACCATGCCCTGCGCCGAGTTCGTGGACCTCTTCGCGGCGGTCGACGACAACGTCGCGTCGCATGGCGTGCTGCCGGTGGAGAACACCATCGAGGGCAGCGTCACCGTGGCCAACGATCTTCTGCTGGAGAGCGACCTCACCGTCGTCGGGGAGATACTGTTGCCGATACGCCACTGCCTGATCGGACAGCCGACGGCGCAGCTAGCGGACATCCACCGCGTCTTCAGCCATCCGCAGGCGCTGGGCCAATGCCGTACCTATTTGGCCGCACACCCGGAATGGGAGAAGATCCCTTCCTTCGACACGGCCGGCAGCGTGCGCATGATCAAGGAGACCAGCAAGCAGGAGGAGGCGGCCATCGCCTCGCGCCGCGCTGCGTCCTACTATGGAATGCGCCTGCTGGCCGAGGATATACAGAGCAGCAGCAGGAACATGACCCGCTTCTACGTGCTCAGCAAGGAAGCAGCGCACAAGCAGGGCGACAAGACGGCGCTGGCCTTCACGACCAAGAACGTACCGGGCGCTTTGCACCGCTGCATCGGCGCCTTCGCCGACCACGGCGTCAACATCACCAAGCTGGAGTCCCGTCCGAGAAAGGAGAGGCCGTGGGAGTACGTCTTCTTCGTCGACATCGACGGCCACGTAAAAGAAGATAAGGTGAAGGAGGCGCTCATCGACCTGATGAGCAAAGCGTCCTCGGTGCGTGTCTTCGGTTCGTTCCCGCGCGCCCTGCCTAGATCTCCCTGATCACCTTGCCAGGCAGGCGGAACTTTCCATCCCAGAAGAGCAGCGCTTCCTCGATATCGTATTCCGGAACGATGTCCGTATGCTTGATCTCGCCCAGGAACCAGGTGTGATCGCCCTTCTCGAAGGTCTCGGTCTTCTTGATCTCCAAACTGATGAGCGCCTCAGCGATCTTCGGAGATCCTACCCTCTTGCCTGGCACCGGCGTCAGACCGTATTCCTTGAACTTGTCGACGCTCTTGCCCGACGATGACGCACATTTGATCACCTGCTCCAGCATGTCCTCGCCGGGGATGTTGATGGTGAAGTCGGGACATTCTTCCAGCAGCTTGTAGGAATGCCTCGACGTCAGGACCGCGATGCCGATGATCGGCGGCTTCGCGGAGAAAAGGTTGAACATGCCGACCGTCAGCACGTTCCTTTCCTTGCCGGCCTTGTCCCCTACGGCGACGAGCACCACTGGCGCGGGAGGCAGCATCTGCACTGCTTCCATCATGCCCATGTCTACGCGTTCCTTGACCATGTTCATCGTACCAGGTCTCACAGGTGACTGCCTTGGCTATATGTTTTCGCCTCAGGCCTTTCTCCACTCGTCCTTCTTCCGCATCAGCAGGAGGACGATCAGCAGGCCCAGGGCTACGGTGACGATCGAGCCCAGCTTTCCGAAGAGGAAGGAGTTGTCGCTCTTGCCCTTGATGTCGTCCGTGTTGGGCGGGATGGTGTTGACCGCGGCGGAGACGGTGTCCGGATGAGCAATGGGTGAGGTTGCCGCTGACGGAGTTGATCTGTGATTCGAAATGGAGGACCGAGCTCTACAGCAGGGTCATATTGGCGCCCCATCTGCATAGTGACCAGCTGGATGAAACGCCTATTTCAGTCCCGGCGTCGGATGACGTCGCCGAGCACGCGGAACTCCCCCGACCAATAGAGAAGCGCCTTCTCGCGGTTGTGGTTGTTCTCGATCTCGGCGCATACCACTTCGCCGAGGAACCAGGTGTGGTCGCCCGCCTCGATCTTCTGGGTCTTGCGGCATTCCAGATTCACTGGGCACTCGGGAATGATGGGCGAACCGATCCTCTTCCCCTTCTGCACGCTGAAGCCGCACTCCTCGAACTTGTCCGTGTCCTTACCGGAGTGCTGTCCACAGAAGAGAGACTCCTCTACCAGGTCCTTGCCGGGGATGTTGATCGAAAAATCGGGATACTTCTCCAGCAGAGAATGGCTGAAGCGCGAGGGAGAGATGCCGATGCCCAGCACCGGCGGGTTGAAGGAGAACAAGTGCACTAGAACGACCGTTATGACGCTCCTCTGGGCCTTGTCCTCAGGGTCGCCGACCGCCGCTAGCACCACTGGAAACGCCGGGAAACCACGGCACGCCCAAATGGGGTTCACTTCCTGCTTCTCCCTCATGATGCCTCGGGATGCGGCAGAACTTCACATAAGCCTTTCGAATCCGCTCCATGGATTTACGAAGGATGATAGGACGGAACCGCGAGATTCCCATTATATAGGAAGAAATGGATTTCAAAAAACATGGACGTCAAGGCCAGGATAGGCATAATCGGCGGCACTGGGGTATACGACCCTTCCACTTTCAAGCTCAAGGAAATATTCAGACCGTTCACTCCGTATGGACCTCCCTCCGACGATATTCAGATCGGCACGCTCGGCGACGTCGAGGTCGCTTTCCTGCAGCGCCACGGCAAGGGGCACATCTACCCGCCGCACATGGTCAACTACCGCGCCAACATCTGGGCGCTCAAACAGGCGGGCGTGGACCGCATAATATCCCCCTGCGCGGTCGGCTCCCTGCAGGAGGAGTACAAGCCCGGCGAGATCGCCATCGTGGACCAGTTCATCGACTTCACCAAGAAGCGGGACTACACCTTCTTCGACGGCTCCAAGACGGTGCACATCAGCACCGCGGACCCCTTCTGCCCCGAGATGTCATCGGTCTTCCTGAAGGAAGCGAAGCGCCTCAAGATACCGGTGCACAAGGAAGCGACCTATGTCTGCATCGAAGGCCCACGCTTCTCCACCAGAGCGGAGAGCAAGATGTTCCGCGCCTTTGCCGACGTCATCGGCATGACGCTGGTGCCCGAATGCCAGCTGGCGAGGGAGATGGAAATGTGCTATTGCAGCCTGGCCATGGTCACCGACTACGACGTTTGGGCGGAGGAGTCGGTCGATACGGCCACGGTCCTGCGCACCATGGCGGAGAATGTCGACAAGCTGCAGAAATTGATGTCCGCCGCCCTGCCGAAGATCCCCGAGGTCAGGAAGAAGTGCGTCTGCGCCGACGTGCTCAAGGAAGCTGGGGCGTAGATGTCCTGCTACATCCACCGCCTCAAGGAGCTGCTGGCCAAGCACGGCATCGATGTGAACCCGGAGAACCGGTCGCGCCTCGATGAGGCGATCCACAAGGTGGTGGATGTGCGCTACAAGGACTGCCCGCACGTGTGGACGGAAGTGAAGAAGCGCATCAAGGATGATGAAGCAGGTTTCATCGAAGCCGTGAAGCTGGAATTCGGCAGCAGCAAGTGACGCTCAGTCCTTGCCACCCCTCTTTAGCAATTCGCGGTAGGCGTCGGCGTCCATCATCGCCCTAAGTTCCGAGGCGTTGGATGCCTTCACCACTGCCAACCATCCGCGGCCGTAGGGATCCGTGTTGACGGCGGCCGGGTCCTCCTCCAGGGGGGAGTTGACCTCAACGACCTCTCCGGTTACTGAAGAGAATACGTCCGCCGTGTTCTTGACGCTCTCGACGATGGCCAAGGCCTCTCCCTGCTTGACCTTCTGCCCCAGCTTCGGCAGTTGGATGAAAGCGAGGTCGGTCAGCTCATGCTGCGCGTGGTCGGTGATGCCGATGCGCACGCGGTCGCCTTCGACCTTCGACCATTCATGATCCTTAGTATACAGGAGGCCGTCGCGGACTTCGCTCATCGATTCCGCAACCGAGTGGATGCTTGATAATGATTTTGAGGAGGTCGTCCGGGCTGGCCGAGGCGCAAGGCAGTAAGCATTATTAGCACCAGCTCAGTTGGAAGCGCATGCGCATCGTCATCCGCGGCATCGTCCAGGGCGTCGGCTTCCGACCGGCGGTGCACCGGGTGGCCAAGGCCGCAGGCGCGCATGGCTATGTGCAGAACAATGGCAGCAATGTGGTGATCGAGGTCGACCAGGGGCCCGAAGCGTTCATGAGCGCGCTGCGGGCGGCGCTGCCTCCGCTGGCGCGCATCGATTCCGTGGAGATCGGCCCGGGGAAAGAAGATGACGAGCTGCGGGCCATGGGCTTCGTCATCCAGCACAGCCAGGGCGGGGACCGCGGGGTCGGGATCCCGACGGACTCGGCGATGTGCGACCGTTGCCGCACGGAGATGCTCACGCCGGGACTGCGGCGGCATTTCTATCCATTCACGAACTGCACCGATTGCGGCGCCAGGTTCACCGTGATCGAGGACCTCCCCTACGACCGGGATAAGACCTCACTGCGCGAGTTCCCCCTCTGCCCCGACTGTCGGAAGGAATATGAAGACCCAGAGGACAGAAGGTTCCACCACCAGACCATATCCTGCCCCGCCTGCGGCCCGAGATACCGCCTCTTGGACCACGACGGCAAGGGGATCCCGGGCGACCCCGTGCGGGAGTTCGCCCGCCTGCTCCAGGGAGGGGGGATCTGCATCATCAAGTCGTGGGGGGGCATGCATCTCTGCTGCACGCTGGACACGCTGCCGCGCCTGAGGCAATGGTACCGACGCAAGGAGAAGCCCTTCGCCATCATGGTGCGCGATCTGGCGTCGGCGCGCAGGTACTGCAGCCCGGATGCGAACGAGGAGAGGCTGCTCTCCTCAGCCAACCGCCCGATCGTTCTCGTTAACAAGGTCGACAGCGAGCTGACGGAGATGATCGCCCCCGGCCTGGGCAACATCGGCATCTTCCTACCCTACACGGAAATGCAGGCGCTCCTTTTCCATCAACTGGAAGTGGATGCGCTCATCATGACGTCGGCCAACGTGCCGGGCGAACCGATGGTGCTGCGGGACGAGGATGCGCTGGCGCTTGGCGCGGAAGCCTACCTGCTGCATAACCGCCGCATCATCAATCGCTGCGACGACTCGGTCATGCGCCTCTACGGGGGCGGCCATTTCTACATCCGCAAGAGCCGCGGCAGCATTCCATCACCGATCCCCTTTCCACTGTCCGGCACCGCGCTCGGCGTGGGCGCCCAAGAGAGTGTGGCCGGCGCCCTGGCCTTCAAGAAGGAGCTGCACGCCACCCAATACATCGGCGACACCTCGTCGGCGGGGGTGCTCGAGTTCCTCGAGGCTTCGCTACAGTACATGCGCCAGTTGCTGGAACCAGGCAAGATCGACGTCATCGGCATGGACCTCCATCCTGGCTACTCGACCCGCCGCCTCGCCAAGGCAATGGCTGAGACGGAAGGCAGCCAGCTGGTGGAGGTGCAGCATCACCATGCGCACGCCGCGGCCTTGCTGGTGGACGCCGGAGTGGACGAATTGACCGTGCTCACCCTCGATGGCACCGGCTACGGCTCCGACGGGACCGCCTGGGGTGGGGAAGTGCTCCATTCCACATTCGCATCCTTCGAGCGGATCGGACATCTGCAGCCCTTCCCGCTCCTCGGGGGGGAGAAGGCTGTCCATGACATCCGGCGCCTGGCCTTCGCTCTGGACGAGATCGGTGGAGCAGAGCCGAACGGCGTCAACAGTGAGGAAGCACAGTTATTCCGCAAGATGATGCGCTCCGCCCCGCTCACCTCCTCCTTCGGCCGAGTGCTGGACGCCCTCGCCTATCGCTTGAACATTTGCTCCTACCGCACCTATGACGGCGAACCGGCCATGAAGCTGGAACGACACCTGGAGACGGGCAGGGTGCATCGCCTCAGAGCGGAGATCGAAGACCGGACCGTGCTCACGGCGCCCCTATTCGCTTCATTGGACCGCATTCCGGGCAATGCGGATGACAAAGCGGCGAGCGTCACCTACGCACTGCTCGAGGGATTGGTGGACATCGCCTCGGTCAAGGCAAAGAAACGAGGACTGGATGTGATCGGCCTGACCGGAGGCGTGTCCTATGACCGTCCCATCTGCGCCATGGTGGAAAAGCAGGTCAAGGAAAGAGGCCTGCGGCTCGTCCTGCCCACTAGAACGCCCAACGGCGACGGCTGCGTTTCCACCGGCCAGTGCGCGGTGGCGCTGGCCAATCTCGAAAGGTAGAAACCCGCTGCATCTTTGATATATGGTGAGGTAGATTGCCTGGCGTTCCCATGCGCGACCTCATCATCCTGCTGGATGGCGCCACTGATGACCCGATACCAGATCTCAATGGTCTCACTCCGCTGAGGGCGGCGCACAAACCGTTCCTGGACAGCATCGCCTCGCGGGGCGAGATGGGACATACCGACAGCCGCGCCTACACGCACCTGTACCTGCTGGAATTCCTCAGCGGCAAGGGCGTGGACATTCCCCGCGGCATCATCGAAGCGTGCGGACTTGGCCTCCCCATCGGCCCTGGGCGCATAGCCTACCGCCTCACCCCGGCCATCATCACCGAAGGCAAGGTGGAATGGTTCTACAAGCTCTCCTGCCACGATGAGATGATGCTGCAAAGGGCGGTGTTGAAATCCAAGAAGAAGCTGGAGGGAATGGACCCCGCCATCATCTTCTATCAAGGGGGGAAGGGGGTCATGACAGTTAAGGCGGACAAGGTGATGGACCTGCCCAAACCACCCTGCCCGGCCAAGATCCATCCCGAGGACCTGGGTCAATTCGGCGTGTTCGCGGAAGCGGTGGCAGATGAGATGCACGGAATGACCGTGCTGCCCTGGGGCGGGGGCAAGGGCGAACTCGTGGAGCAGTTCTCCGACCTTAGTCCGAAGGCCAAGGGATTGCAGGTCATCTCCAAATCCCCGTCCGGCCTCGGCGTGGCCGCTTTCTTGGGAATGAAGGGACAGCGCGTCGGCGATTACCGCGAGGCCGTGAAGGCCGCCAAGGTGGCGCTCAAGAAGGGTGATGTCCTGCTCCATTTCGAGGAGACGGACGACATCTCCCATAAGAAGGCGCCGCGGGAGAAGGTGGAGCTCATCGAGATGATCGACCGGGAACTGGCCAAATCAGCTGCCGACCTCGATAAGTGCCGCATCTCCATCGTCATCGATCACGGCGCATCATCCCTCACGGGCAACCACATGATCATGCAGGTACCCTACGCCGTCGCGCTGCCGGGACCTCCGTCCTTCGGCCGCTGCTACTGCGAAGATGGCGGACCGGCCGTGCCGCTGTCGGGATTGCTCAACCATTTGACGACGTGGCAGGCCTAGAAATACTCCGACCTGACCATTCGCATCGGGGTTCAGATGCGACCGGAGCTCAAGCGAGACAGCGCTTTGCCACCTTAGTGTCGCTCCTGATGTCGGCGGTCATGGCCTTGTACCTGCCCTTGTTCAAATTGAGATGGCAGCCGGACTTCGCCGCCATCTGGTGGGGAGCCGTCGTGGCGGGCATGGCGATCTCATTCCCCAGCTCCCTGCGGGTCATTCCTATCATCCACAAATACGTGTCCAAGGCCTTTGTGGAAGCGAGACAGTGAGCCCCCAGGCGAGAATTGTTATATAGAATGTGAGCGTTTCATTGGATGTATCATCCAACCATTCCCAAAGGTGAATTGAGATGAGCTTCGAGATCCCCCACAGCATTCTGGCCTGCAATGATGAACACCTAGTGAAAGAATTCTTGGCCAATATTTGGGGGAAGAGGCCCACCTTCGTCTGCACCATCGGCAACACTGAGACGGGCAAGATCCCAGGCCTCTCCGCGGCCGGTGCCGTGCCCGCGATCACCGACCTCACCCCCGCCGCCGACATTGAGCTCCTCCACCATGGCCGATGCTACTGCATCGATGGCGTGCCAGTGACCCCCAATGGGATCCCCACCCCCGGCTTGATCACCATGAGCGCCATCGCCCTCAGCAAAATGCCCTTCTTCTGCCTCAACGGTGGCGTGCGGGTCAAGCCGAAGACCCCCTATATTGACGTGGGCGGCCTTCCCGGAGAAGACATCCGCACGGGCAAGGCCGTGCAGGACCCGAAGAAGGTCTTTGAGCTCGCCCTCCTGGCAGGCGAGAACCTCGGCAAGACCTCCGAATACTTGGTCGTCGGCGAAAGCATCGCCGGCGGAACGACCACGGCGCTGGCCGTGCTCATGGCGATGGGCTACGACGCGGAGAACAAGATCAGCAGCAGCATGCCGGACAACCCGCACGCACAGAAGATAGCCATCTCCAGGGAGGGCATCGCCAAGAGCGGATTCTCAGCGGCCGAGATGAAGGCGGACTCCATGAAGGCCGTGGCCGCCGTCGGCGACCCGATGATGCCCGCCGCGGCCGGCATGATCGCCGGTGCCGCGCGTCACGTCCCCGTCATCATGGCCGGCGGCACGCAGATGGCCGCCGTGCTCGCCATCGTCAAGAACATGGAACCGAAGGCATTGCCGAATCTGGCCCTCGGCACCACGAAGTGGATCGCCAATGACAAGAGCAGCGACATTCGCTCCCTGGTCGCGCAGAGCGGCAAAGTGCCCATCATGGCGGCCAACCTGGACTTCGGCAAGAGCAAGTTCCCCGGCCTGGCGATCTATGAGACCGGATTGGTCAAGGAAGGCGTCGGGGCTGGTGGCAGCGCGATCGCCGCCATCGCTTACAGCAAGGGGAAGATAGGCACGACAGAATTGATGGCACAGATCGAGATCGACTACGCCCGTCTGGTGCCGCCCAAGCGCTAGATGCCTTCCTGAGCTTCGAGCAGAAGGCGTTCGGCCAGAGCGAGATCGGCCGGCGTGTTGACGTTGACGGCGAAGCTGATGTCGTCGCATAGGAAGTAATCGGCGCTAATGTAGACGGACGGATCGGTCTCCAGTATTGTCTTGCGTTTGAGCACGCTGACGCCGCAGAAACCGACCCTGCGCCCCTCTTTCTCCTCCAGATAGGGGTCGACGACTCCGGCGCGCAGAAGCACCGCCTCCGGCACCATGACCGTCATCGAATCGGAGGAGCATTTGTCATAGGCCTCGAGCAGCTGGTGCAGCAGCTCGGGCTTCAGCAGCGGCATGTCGCACGGTAGTATTAACACCGCTTCAGAATGCAATCGCTGCGCCGCGAAATTGAGGTCACGGACGTAGCCTTCACCTGGCGTGTGGATCACTTCCAGCTCCAGGCAGGCGGCGCGTCGCGCGGTCAGTGGCGTGGTCTCGGAAACAGAGATGGCCAATTCTTCGACCCCGGCCCCGCGGGCGGCCGCCGCTACCCAATCGACCATCGGGCTGTCCAGCACCTTCAGCAGCGGCTTCTCCCCCGGTAGGGAGGAAAGACGGGAGCCTTTGCCACCGGCGGTGATCAGAGCAGCGTGACCAGGCAATAGGTCACCACCAGCATGAGGACCAGCAGCAGGGCGCGCGCCATCTCATTGGTGGCCCCCAGGATGTCGCCGTTGACCGCCCCGAAGTTCTTCATGGCCACCCTGGCGGTAAGGCGACCGATGAGGACGGCGACCAGACCGAAGAGGATCATGATGACCGGGAGGCCGATGACCCAGCTATCCTTGGCAAAGTAGAGCAGATTGACGTAGTCGAACGGCATAAGCTCGGTCGGGTACGGGATAACTATGGCCACCGCGATGAGGACCATGGAGAGGAGGAAGGCGATGACCACCGCCCCGCCAGTTACGTTGCGAACGAAGATGCCGCCCAGTCCTTCCTTGGTGGTCGAACCACCGGAAGCACAGGCGACCATGGCCAGCCGGGACAGCACCTCGGCCGCGAAGACCATGAAGAAGAGCGCCCCGGGCTCCCATATGGAGGAGTACGCTGCGATCGTCAGGAGAGAGAACATCAGCGCGTAGCCCATGCCGCCCGCGCCGATGTGCGAGTCCTTCATGGCCATCTGCTTCTTCTCCATCGTGCCCGTGCATACCAGCCCATCGCCCAGGTCGCTCAATCCGTCGAAGTGCAGGAAACGATTGAGCCATTGGACCACGAGGAATGCGAGCACACCACCCACCAGGTAGCTGGTCATCATGCCCACGAAGGTGAAGATCGCTCCCGCGATCAATCCATAGAAGGCGCCTACGATGGTGATCATCCACAGTTTGTGCGATAATGCGACCACATCTTCGCCGTCTACCTCCAGCGGTATGATGGTGAACATCGAGAATGCTGCCTTGAGCGCCTTGCCTTGCGTCATTGCTCTCCCTCCAGTAGGTCAGAGTAGACGCGGGACATAATACCGCCGATGAGAGCACCGACCAGATCGTCCAGGAACGGGCCCAGCGTGTTGAGGATGCCGGGCTTCTTCTTGTCGTAGCGGATGTAATCAAAGAGGCCTTTGGTCCCTTCGATGTAGTTGACCAGGGCGATGCCCATCATCTCATCGGCCACGAGGTGCACGGGGTCGTCCTCGAACTCCTTGGCGGTGAGGCCGTACATGTGACCCCGGTACCCGGCTTCCTCGATCAGGATGGCCGCGTGCAGCATCGCGTTTACATTGATATCCTTGCGCAGGACGTCCAGCCGCGCCATGAAACGCCCTTTGAGCATCTCCTCCGGCCAGGCCGGATTGTGGTAGATGAGCGCCTCGGCCGCCTCCCACATTGCCTCCTTGCTGACGCCCTTGGCTGCCAGCAGCTCGACGAAATCCGGTCCGCGGCCGTTGCCGGCCCATTTCAGGATCGCCTCGGCCACCGCCTTGCGCACGGCGCGCGCCATGGCGATGCCGACGTCGGAGGCGGTGCCCGCATACTTGCTGCCCTCGCCGATGGGGCAGCAGATGGCGACCGCGTCGCTCGTCGTCCCCGTCCCCTTGCAGAAGGTGTCCATCATGGCGGCCGTCTTCGCTTCCGTGATGGTGAGCAGCGCGTTGGCCATGCCGATGTCATGCAGCGGATCGTCCAGGATGACGATGATGTTGATGGTGCCCGGTTTGGGCGCTGCATTCGATGGAGTGAGGTCGTTAAGGAGGCTCTTGACGGAGTCGGGGATCAATTCTCCGGCCACCACCGCATTCTTGACGCCGGCGGTGGCGATGCACGTGACCCGGACGCCATTGTACTCCTCCCGGGTGGTGGAGAGCACCCTCTTCATATCGGCGGCGGTCATGAACCCGACCGTGCTGGCAGGGAATTTGAGCTCCTCCACGATCTCATCCAGGTGTGCTTCCGGGTCGTCCCGGTTGTAGGTGATGGGCACCTGCACCATGACGATGCGGTCGGTGCGCGTGTAGCCTCCGTTGCGCACCGTTGTGGCGAGCACCTTCATCTCCTGCGGCAGGCGGACCGTGAGCACTGGCAATCCCCCGGCCTTGGTAAGCTTGACCTCCGTCGTCATGATTTCCACCTCAGAACCATCCCGTCAGAACATTCTCGAGTATTAACTGCACTTGTATGCCGATGAACATGAAGAGCGGCAGCACGAACACCAGGAAAAAGATCAACGTGGAGGCGAGCAGCACGTCCGCCGTCTTCTTGATCACCTTCGGATCGGTGGGCAGCGGGCCGTCTCCCATCTGATAGTAACCGACCTTCTCGTAGCGGATGCCGAGACCGCCAGCGTACGCGGCCATGGTCCAGCCCTTGTTCGGCGAGGCCGCAGAATGACGGTACTTCTTGGACATTTTCCAGCCCTCCCGCCAATCGTTGCCGGTGACCGCGAGGCCCGCGAGCACGAATGGCAGGGACAACCGCGCTGGGATCCAGTTGACCGCGTCATCCAATTTGGCGGAGAAACGGCCCACGTCGATCCATTTCGGCTTCTTGTAGCCGACCATCGAGTCCAGTGTGTTGCACACGCGGTAGAAGATGGCGCCGGGGATGCCAAAGAAAGCGAGGAAGAAGAGCGGCGAGAAAGCGCCGTCGGCGGTGCTTTCCGCCGTCGATTCGGCCGCGCAGGAGATGATGTGCTCCCGATCCAGTTGCGTCACGTCGCGGCCGACGATCATGGCCGAGGCGGCGCGCGCCGCGTCCAGGTCGTTGCGCTCGATGGCGGCGATGATCGGCCGCGTGTGCCTTTCCATCGTGCGGACGGTGAAGACCAGTTTAAGCAGCACTGCACAGGCAAGCGCCCAAACGAAGGCGTTGACGAATTCGCGCAGCAGCGCCAGCAGGAAGGTGAAGATGATGGTGAAGAAGAGGATGGGGGCCAGGGCCAGGAAGATCCCGCGCAGGCGGTCCGCCCGCTGTGACGTTCTCTTCAAGTGCTTGTCCACGAAGCCGATGAACCGCCCCATCCAGGCGACCGGGTGCACGCGGTTGGGCGGATCCCCGAAAGCGAGGTCGAGCGCGAACGCGAGGACGGCGATGAAGAGGGCGTAGAGATACCACTCCATCCTAGCGCTCCTCCCAGAGGCGGAGCTCCTTAGAGGCATCCCTCAGCGCCGCCAACAGCAGGTCGTTGCGCTCGCGTGTCTTGATGGCGAAACGCACATGCCGCTCGAACGGCTTGCCAAAGGAAGAACACTCGCGGATCAGCATCTTCCGCTCCATCAAGTAGTCGACCAGGTCCCTGGAGTTTATGTCGGAGGGCATGATGCGAGTGAAGAAGAAGAACGCGTCCGGCGTGCGGAGGTGGAAGAAGTGGGTGCGGCGCAGTTCCGGCACTATCCTCTCTTTTTCATCGGCCATGATCCGGGCGCCATCGATGACATGTTGATACCGCTCGCGCAGGAGGAAGGCCCCGACGGACGATTCCACCGTGCCCATGTTCCAGGAGAGCCGGGCGCGGTCCATGTAGTTGATCACACCTTCGCTGCCGATGCCGTAGCCCAGGCGCAGCCCGGGAATGGCGAAGCACTTGGTGAAGGATTTGATGATGAACAGATTCGGCCTAGATTCCGCCTCCGCGACGCAGGTGTAGTCCTTGGCGTCCGGCACCAGCTCCTGTAGCGTTTCGTCGAGGAAGAGCATGACCTCCTTCCTCTCGCACTCCTGCAGCAGCTCCAGAAGGACCTTGCGCGGCGTCAGCCGCCCGGTCGGATTGTTGGGATTGCATACGTAAACGGCCTTGGCCGTGTTCAGGAGCGGCATCATCCTTCCGATGTCCAGGTCGAAGCCGTCCGCCTCCAGGAGGGGATGGTCGACGATCTTGGCGCCGAACATTCGTGCGCCGAAGCCGTACTCCGAGAAGGTCGGGAGTGGCATGATCAAACGATCGCCCTCACGAACGAATACCTCGGCGAAGAGACGGATCAGCTCGGCGGAACCAGCGCCGGCAATTACGAGCTTGGGATCAACATCCCAACGTTCGGAGATGGCACTGCGCAGATCTTCGTTGGCATCGTCTGGATAATGATTGAGACGACTGCACGCCGCCGTCATGATCTCCGGAATGCCTTCCGGCGCTCCCAGCGGATTCAGGTTGGAGGAGAAGTCCTCGATCCCCGGATACTTCCAGCCGAGGCCCCCGTGCACCGGCCGACGCATGCCCAGCAGTTCGCGCCGGACCATCTTCTTGAGGTCCCAGGTCATCGTATCGCCCTCTTTGGTATCGCGTATATCTCGTCGCCATCGCGGTGGATGACGGCCTCCACGTGGTAAACGTCCCGCACCAGTTCTGGTGTGATGATGTCGGCCGCCTTGCCGGCGGCGACGATCTTGCCACCGCCCAGGACGATCACGAGGTCGCAGTAGCGCGAGGTGAGGTTGAGGTCGTGGGAGGCGGCGATGACGGTCACCCCGCTCACAGCGAGGTCCCTTAGATTCTCCATGATCTCCAGCTGGTAGCGGAGGTCGAGGTGCGCTGACGGCTCGTCGACGAGCATGACCTTCGGCTCTTGCACCAGCGCTTTGGCGAGGAGGACCCTCGTCCGCTCTCCCGAAGAGAGCTCGGTCAGTTTGCGGTGGGCGAATTTCTCTAGCTTGAAGGTCGCGATCGCCCTCTGGACGATCTCCTCGTCCTTGCGGCTCTCCCACCACATGCCTTCCACGAAGGGATAGCGACCCAGGAAAATGTATTCGTGAACATTGAGGCTAAGGTCGTCGGCGCAGTCCGCTGGAACGTTGGCACAGATGCGGGCGATCTCCTTTTGCTTCATGGACGCCACGTTCTTCCCGTCCATGAAGATCGTACCCTTCTTCGGCTTCAGCGCCCCGTTGATGCATTTCAGGAGAGTGCTCTTGCCAGCTCCGTTCGGTCCGATGAGGCCGATGAACTGCCCCTTCTTCGCTTCGATGGTGATGCCTTTGAGCGTCTCCCCCGCTTCGTAGCCAAAGACCACGTCATCGATGCGCAGGGTGACCTCAGCTGACATATTCCCTCCCCTTCTTGATGAGCAGATAGGCGAAGAACGGGCCGCCGATGAGGGCGATGATGGCGCCTATCGGCAACTCGGTGGGGGACATCACCATGCGGGCCACGATGTCGGCCGCCAAGAGCACGTCCATGCCGATGACGATGGAAGCCGGTATGAGAAGACGGTGATCCCCTCCGACCAGTAGGCGGGCGGTGTGAGGCACGATCAGACCGAGGAAGCCGATGACGCCCGTGAAGGCCACGCAGAGCGCCGTCAGGAGGGAGGTGAGCACCATCATCAGTCTCTTGAAGCCCTTCACCCCAAGCCCAAGCTGATTGGCCTGTTCGTCGCCCAGAAGGATGACGTTCAGCTCGCGTGCATAGACCATGATGATGGCGCCGATGATCACCACGCCCGAGAGTATGATGATGGCCTCGTTCATGTTCGTCTGCGCGAATGAGCCGTAGAGCCAGTATAGCACCCCGTGCACTTTGTCCGGATTCAACACGAGCAGGATCGTGGTTATCGAGGAAAGGGTGATGCCTATCATCACTCCGGCAAGCACAAAGCTGATGGGACGCCCTCCGGCCGCCTCTGCCAGAAGCACCGCCATGGCCATCGCGATTATCGCCCCGATGAACGCCGCTATCGGCATGGCCCAGAGGCCTATGCCTGCGCCAAAGGTCAGGCCGCCCATGATCACCATGGTTGCCCCGACGCTGGCACCGGAAGAGACCCCTGATATGTAGGGATCGACCAAGGGATTGCGGACCACGGCCTGCATGGCAACCCCTGCAATACAGAGGCCGGCACCGACACCCATTACGGCCAGGGTGCGCGGGATCCGGGAATAGAGAACGACCGTCTCCTGAGGAGTATGAGCTTGACCGGTGGTGATGACATTCCAGAAAGCCACCAAGGCCTCGCCGATGCTCATCTCGTAGGTGCCGAGAGCGATGGAAAGGAAAAAGAGCAGGACGAGGGAGAGAAGGCCTACGATAAGTATCGTACGCAATCTCAACTTCGCCCTGCCCACGAGAGAGTCGTTCAAGGACCTACCTCACATCCATACGCTGAAGGTCTCCAGAACTACCCCGAGTTATATGAAGGTAGGTAGCTCTGGTAGTCGTCTTCAATTATGTAGGGTATGGCTCCGCCGAAGTTCGCCGGGAACAGCATCCTCGCGAGCAGGCCGGCCCCGTCGGGCGTCCTCGGGCTGGGGCGGAGGAATATATCCTCTGCGGCGTGCATCAGGATGAACACGCTACCATTCTTGACGGCGTTCGTTTCCTTCAAGATAGGGTCGCTCATGATGCCGGCGCGGATCTGCTCGGGAGTCAGTTCCGTGGTCGCCATCATGGTCGCGGTCAATATGATGACATCTGGATTGGCCTGCAGGATGGCCTCGCTGGCCACGGTGGGATATCCATTGGATTGGGCGAACGAGTTCATCCCGCCGACTATGGTCAGAACATCATTGATGAAGGTGCCATTGGCCGCGAGATAGGTGGGCGACAACCACACCGCGAAGGCCACGGTGGGCCTGGAGGTCGTGTTGGCCAGGTGCGTTTCGATGTACTGCATCTTCGCCTTCATTTCCAGAACCTTGGCGTCGGCCGTGCTCTGGAGATGGAGGGCCTTGCCGAGCATCTCTATGTTCTCATATATCTTGGTGAGATTAGTGCACTCGTAGACCACGATATTCCGGATCCCGGCCTCGTCCAACTTGGACGCCATGGCGGGCTGGCCTTCCGCGTCTTTGATGAGAATGACGAGATCGGACCGCATCGATACGATCTTGTCGAAATTGGGATTCTTGTAATTCCCTATGCTCTTGAGCGTTTCATTCTCCTTGGCCTGCACCACCGTTACGGGGTAGTCGCAGTAATCGGTCACGGCAACGACCCGGTTGCCGCCGCCCAGGGCGTAGATCATCTCTGTGATTGCCGGAGCGCAGGAAACGATGCGGGTTGCGTTGGCATCGACGTTGACGGTCCGCCCCAATGCATCCGTCATTCCTCCGGTCGCCTTGCTACCGGTGCTGAGCGCCACCGCCGCTGCGGCAACGATCACCACGGCAGCCACCAGGACTGCTATGATCATCATCCTCTTGCTTGCCATTTTGAATCCTCTTTGATCCCGTTGGTTGGATGCATCCCCGAGTTGGATGATACATCCAATTCAACCTAAACGAAAGCCCCCTATTTATCTATTATCGTTCGCGCGGCGGTTCAGCGAATCGTCTGAATGCTGCCGATGAGGATGCGGTGTCCATTCATGCCGATGGAGTTCAGCTTCGCCTGGACGGGCACCCTATCGCCGGTCTTGGTGACGGCCTCGATCCTGAAACGGACCTCTTTCTTGTCGTTCATCTCACCCAAGTACGCCACGAGCTGCGCGGCGTCGGAGGGCGGCACGAGCTGGCGGACGTCCTTACCGATGATCTCCTCCTTCTCGTAGCCGAAGAATTCCAGGGCCTTGAGATTCATGAAACTGATCATCCCCTGCGCGTCATGCACCACTACGATGCTGTCCATAGTGTCCAGCACCTCATTGATGGCACCCGTCTTCTCTTCCAGGTCCTGGCGCCGCCCCGACTCCCGCAGGCGACCCTCGCGCTCCTGGTTGAGCTCGCGCGTCCGTTCATCAACGGTGTCCTGAAGCTGACGTCCCTTCTCCTGGTCCAGGAGCTCTTTGAGGCGGCGGTCGGTGACATTTCGAGTGATGATGAGCACCTGACCGATGCGGGCCCCACGCTGCACTGGTATCAGTCTTGTTTCCGTGTGCATGGACTTCCCCGCGTGCCGGTTGACCGCCTCATGCATCGTCATGCTGCCAGAGGAGAAGGCCTGGTCCACTTTGTCCCGGTATAGGGGCGCGTAGGGGATAGCATCGTAGAGCAAACGACCTATGAACGGGCCTTCCAGATCGAGGGTCTGGGCCATATCCTCGAAGGCCTGGTTGATGAGGACGATGCGCCGCTCCTGGTCGACCACGTGGATGGCATCGGCCATGCTGTCGATGAGGCTGCGCAGGTTGCCCTGCGATTCCAACAGTGCTAGTTCGAAGCTGCGCCGCCTCTCGATCTCGATGGTGAGCTGTTCATTCAGTTGCCTGAGCTCCTCGCTCTGACTAATGAGGTCCTGCTTCTGCATCTCCGCGGAGAGCAGCAGTCCAAGCATGCGGTCCAATTCTTTCTTGGAGGAGGTGGGCTTGATCGCCGCCTCGGCCGCCGTGTGGAACAGATTGTCGCAGGCCCGGCCGTTCACGACCACCAGGCTGTGCTCCTTCATGACCCAGGTCAACAGTCCGGGATAGAAGTCCCTCAGAGCGTACAGGCAGATAAAAGTGGCCTGGATATGGTCCAGCGCGGAGGAAAGGCGCGACTCGTACTCCAGGTATTCGCGGGTGTGGCCGCGGATGGCCAGGTCGCTCTTGAGGCCCCCGATCAAGCGGAGCCCCTTGTAACCGTCGCTGCGGGCGGAGCGCGCCATCGCCTCCACCTCCTCGACCACGGTGATGACCTCCTTCTCGGAGTGCATGCGACTCTCGAAGCCCTTGATGAAAAGCAGCGTGCCCTCGGCCTCGGCGACCGGACCGTCGATGCCCAAGCGGCCAAGGTGATGGAAGATCCTTTCCTTGATATCGACCTCGCTCTCGTGGATGCAGCGTTCCTCATGTTCGATACCTCCCTTGATGAGAACGGCAATGAGCTGTGCGCGCTCCTCCACTGAGTCATGCAGGACCATGACATGGTCACCGGGTCCAATGCGCCCCAATGACTTCTCCATCTCCAGCAGACCGCGCATCGTCATACATCCAGCGATGTGGTTCGCACTACCCCGACCCGCTTTCGGTCGGCATCTCCCATTCAATCAAAGGTTGCGTTGATAAATAAAATTACCGACTGCTTTATCTGGCTCGGCGCAAAGGCACATTTCTAGCAGACAGCATCCGCGATTCCTCAAAGAACCTGGACGGAATGCCCTGGTGGCCCCCCATTCCGCCGCGGTCACCGGCGGATATCCCGCGGCCTCATTCCTTTGCATTATCGAAAGCGACCCGGAGCGTCGGCTCTGCCTTCAAGACCAGTCAAGTGATCTTCGCTATGCTCAACAGTATGGAAAACAGCAGCAGGAGAAGTATGAACCATATCGATCCAGCCGCATCCTGGGCCAATTCGATCACATTGACGCACAATAGAATGATGAACAATGCGCCGCTTGCTTCCATGACGGGGCTTCTGAGGACTTCAGCGCCCGGTCAACGAGCCCGATCAAGTTCTTTCCAGGTTGCTTCCCTGATTCTGAAGAATCATGTCCCCGGGGTACTTCTCCATGGTCTTGATGCCCCGGAGATTCCTGCGAGAACACATCCGGTAGCCGATGGCCAGCCAACCAGATTTGATGATCATCTTTGGAACAGGGATGACCACGAGGAAGATGGATGAGAAGAAGATTGCTTGGATGATGCTCGCTGCCGCAAGTTCCACGAATCGGCACTTGTGCTTGAACTCATTAGGAATTATTCGCGGTTGATGACGCCCGCAGCCAAGATAGCCAATGTCCATCGACTGGGAGAGGCCACATGTTGCGCAGAGGTCTCCGAGCGGTCGGAAAGGTGCTCCCACTGGAACGGCCATAATTGGGACGATCCAGCCGGTCCATCTGGAATCAAACACCTTCCATTATGCGCTGATCTCCCTGCAGCTCTCGCCGCAACGACCCGCCTCATGTTAGTGATTAAGATAAAGAACGCGGGTTCGATTACAGGGGCATGTGTCTCCTGCCGGACCACGAGATAGAGGCGCAGCTGCAGGTCGGCCGTCTGAAGATCATCCCCTATTCAACGGAATCGCTCACGCCCAACGGCTACGACCTGCGGGTCTCAGAGGTGCGGATCGAAGGCGGCGAGTCCGTCAAACACGGCGTCGCCACCATCCCGGCCAAGGAGATGTTCCATGTGGCCACCATGGAACGAGTGGAACTGCCGGACGACCTCGCGGCCCAGCTGTGGACCAGGACCAGTTGGATCCGCAAGGGCCTCCTCATCGGCCTGGGCAAGGTGGACGCAGGCTTCCACGGATCGCTGACCTTCATGGGGTTCAACGCCTCCGCCCAGGCGGTGGAGATACCGATCGGCTCGCGCATGGTGCAGATCGTCTTTGAGACGATGCATTCGCCCGTGGAGAGGACCTATGAGAAGAGGAGCGGCAATTATCAGGGGCAGAGCGGCATCACCCTAGGCCCAGCCCGCAAGCTTTAGGTCCATGCAGTAGACCGAGGCCGAGGGTGAGTAGGTCTTCAATTCGTGCAGTCGCACGATCTCCAGGCACACACCCATTCCCAGGGCCATCGTGACCAGGGCCTCCGCTTCCGTGGCGATGCTCTCACGGTCGGTGATGTGGTAGAGATGCATCATGCCGCCGAGGTTCAACCGCGTCAACGCATCGGCGAAGAATTCAATAGCGGTGTGCGGCAGGTTCATGACCAGACGGTCGGCGCAGGGCAGATCGAAGATAAGGTCGCGCGCATCTCCCAGCAAAGGGATCACCCGCTCTGCCTTGTTCATGACTATGTTCTCGTTCATCAGCGACTCCGCCTCCGGGTTGATGTCGATGGCATAGACCCTTTCCGGACGGGCGAACTTGGCGATCATGATCGAGAATGGCGCCACACCGGCGAACATGTCCACCACGACCTCGCCGGGACGGACCAGGGAGGCGATGCGGTGCCGTTCGTTGGCCAGGCGGGGATTGAAGTACGTCTTCGACGGGTCGATCTTGAAGCGCAGGCCGAACTCCTGATGGATCGTCTCCAGCGGGCCCTCCCCGGCCACCAGCTCCAGGTCGCGCACGCGGAACTCGCCCTTGACGCCGCGGTCCAGCGCCACGCAGCGCAGTCCAGGCCGCACGCACATCATTCCCTGGCCGATCGCGGCGGCGAAGGGTAGCAGCGCGTCCTCGAGCTTCAGGATGGCGATGTCACCGATGATATCGAAGGAGGTGGGGAGGGCCGCTTTCAACTCCTCCGGGATGTGGCAGGCGCTGCGGTAGTCGGTCTCCACGGTCTCCTGTTCCTCGAGCTCGCAGTCCAACACCTCCAGGTCGTCCAGACCGTCGGCGTTCAGCACTGGGATGAGAAGATGACGGCCTTCGCGGCCGACCTTGCGGGAAATATCCAGCTGCCCAGTCGACAGAAGCCTTTTCCTAGTGGATTCTCCTTCTTCCTTGACCACCCTGACAGCAAGGGTCGACACGGTGTTGCGATGGGCGAATTGCTATTTGTCGGTTTAGGGCTGGGCAGCCATAGGGATATGAGCGTACGCGCGCTGGAAGAGCTCCGCGCCGCTGACCAGGTCTATGCGGAATTCTACACCTCGCGCCTGATAGATTCCGGATTGGAGGACATCGAGGCCGCCATTGGCAAGAAGGTCATCCTGCTGGACCGCAAGGGCGTCGAGGAGAGCGAGGCCATTGTCGAGGCCGCCCGGACGAAGAAGGTGGCCTTCATCGCCGCCGGCGACACCATGTCCGCGACCACGCATGTGGAACTGCGCATGCGGGCCGAGGAGGCGGGCGTGCGCACCAGCATCATCCACGGTGTTTCCGTGTTCACGGCCTGCGCCTCGGTCCTCGGGCTGCAGCCCTACAAGTTCGGCCGAACCGTAACGTTGCCTCTGCCGGAGGGGGACTACTTTCCCACCAGCCCCTACGACAAGATCCTCGAGAACAGGGAGCGCGGGCTGCATACGCTCATCCTCTTGGACATCAAGGAGGCCGAGGGTCGCTACATGACCGCCGCGCAGGGAGCAGAGTGGCTGCTGGAGGCGGAGAAGCGCGTCGGCAAGGGCATGATCACCGAGAAGACCCTTCTCTGCGCGGCCGCCCGGCTCGGCTCCCGCAGCGAGAAGGCAAGAGCTGCCTGGGCCCCGGAGATGGCCAGGGTGGACATGGGGCCGCCCCTGCATACATTGGTACTGCCGGGAGCACTGCATTTCCTCGAGGCCGAGGCCCTCGTCCACTTCGCCGGGGCGCCGCGTGAGATTCTGCAGTAATCACTTGCCAAGAAGGATGCTGGCCCTGCACTCGCCGTAGTCTCCTGGCCGCAGCAATGCAGTCAGTTTGAGGTCCGGCGCTTCCGTGGCCGCGGTGTCCAGCGCGATCTGCTTCGCTTCCGACGGCCCGGAGATGACCATCAGCCCTCTCCGGTAGGAATTGGCCCCGCCCTGCAACCAGGGAGAGCGCAGCGCGTCCCGCACGGCCCGTTCCGACGCTTCACTGCCGGCGCCCAGACCCAAGGCGGCGGCGCAGGTGGTGCTCGAGGAGGAGATCTTCTTCGCCTCCTCGACCCACTTGTCCGCTGCCACCATGCCCGCATCGTTGGGCAGCGCGTTCATGAACTCGTCCATGAGCGAGAAGGCACGGCGCAGCGGCAGGTTCGGCACCTCACGAGCTAGAACGTCATTGTCGAAGACGATGGTCAGGTCCGCCTGCTGCCGGAGGCGCTTCAGACCTTCCATGCAATGCTGGCGTCTGCCCTGTCCCTCCACTGAGAAGGGAGAACAGACGATCGCCACCACGAAGCGGCTCGACTTGCGCACCAGATGCGAGACGATGGGAGAGACATAACTCCCGGTCATCCCACCCAGGCCGGCCAGGATGAAGACCGCGGGACGCCCTTTCATCTCGGCGGCGAGATCCGCTACTGATCGTGGCGCAGACCTTGCTACGATCTCGACCGAGGGAGAGGAACAGATGGAAACTTCGCTCTTGGTAAGGCTTGCATGCTTGCCCACATTGGTCCTCGAGGCATCCGCCTCAAAAACGAAGGCGTGCTCCAGACGACTTCTCGATAATGCGTTGCACCCCGCCCCGCCAACGCCTATACAGAAAGGCATGCCCGGCGGTACCGGACAAGAGGCCTGCCCCATTCCCATCGAGGGGGCATAGACGAGGGCGATAATGCACTTTTCGTCGCTAGCAGGTTGTCTAGCATCAATGTCATGCGAAGGCTTTTCTACCGCAGCTGAATGATGTGGATACGCATGGAAATGACTACTGAGATCGTCGGCCGCGTCTTCGGTGGTGATATCTCAGAGATCAGGTTCCGTGCCTCGCATGATGTGGACATCCGCGTGGGCGAAATGCTCGTCATCGACGACGAGAGCCGCTCCTTTCTAGTCCGCCTCACCGATATCGAATACGGCGCCGAGGAGGCGCGCGACGAATGGGTGGCGAGACAGGCGGGAAGGCCCCCTCAGAGCGACGAGGCAAGCATGCAGAAGCGCCTCTTCAAGGTCGGCGTATGCGTGCCCTTGGGCATCATGGAGGACGGCGGTCTGACCAAGGCCAAGACGATACCTCGGCATCTGGCCCAGGTGCGCCGCGTCAGCCTCGAGGACCTCGCCTTCCTCAAGGGCAAACTTGGCGACCTGCGGGCGGGCATGATGCGCTCCGGCGACCGCGTGCTCGACCTGACCGTCGGAATCCAGAACGAGGCGCTGCCGATGCAC
>CAZCNG010000015.1:0-23264 GCA_964500045.1 uncultured Methanomassiliicoccaceae archaeon | reverse complement strand
GGCCCTCTAGGAGACTCGTCAGCGCTCATTTGCTGAGATCCTCCTCTGAGAATTGTGAATAGACTATGTCCTTGTAAACTGGACAGGTGTCCAGGAGCTCACGGTGTCTCCCTATCCCGACGACCATTCCGTTGTCCAGGACGACTATCTTGTCGGCGTCCATTATGGTGCCGACCCTCTGGGCGACGATCAGGCTGGTCATGTCAGCCGTCTCCTTCTTGAGGGCCTTCCGGAGCTCCCGGTCCGTCTTGTAGTCCAAAGCGGAGAACGAATCGTCGAAGATTAGGATCTCCGGCTTCCGGTAGATCGCGCGGGCGATCGAGAGACGCTGCTTTTGGCCCCCGGAAAGGTTGGTTCCTCCCTGAGCTATGGCGGCGTTGTAACCGCCCTCCATCTTTTCGACGAAATCCGTGCTCTGCGCGATGGCGATGGCCTTCTTCACATCCTCTTCCACTGGTTCCGCGGAACTGTCCCCATAGGCAACATTGGAGGAGATCGTGCCAGAGAACAGATTCGCCTTCTGCGGCACATATCCTATCTTCTTATGGAGCGCCTGCTGGGTGTAGTCACGGACGTCCACGCCGTCCACGGTGATCTTACCTTCGGTGACATCATACAAACGCATGATGAGGTTGACGACCGTGCTCTTGCCACATCCGGTGGGACCGATGAAGGCCACGGTCTCGCCCAGTTCCGCCTTGAAACTGATGTCCTTCAGAACATAATCGGAAGCACCAGGATACTTGAACCCGACGTTGTTGAAGACGATCTCGCCCTTCGTCGTCCCCGGAGATTCGGTGACGCTGCCGTCCTTGATCGATGGTTCCGTATCGAGGATCTCCTCGATGCGCCTGGCGGCCACCATGGCGCGCGGCAATATGAAGAACACCATCACGAGCATCATGAATCCCATGACAACTTGCATGGCATAGGCCAGGAAGGTGACCATCTGCGAGAACAAGATCATCTGCGACCCTATTCCGACGGTGGCCGCGATGATGAAAGCCCCGATCCAATATATGGAGAGGGACAGTATGCTCATCACCCCTGACATGAAGGGCATCATTATCGCCATGGCGCGACTGGTGAACAGATTGTTGGCAGTGAGGTCATTATTGGCCTTCTCGAACTTCTCTTCCTGAAAGTCCTCCGCGTTGTAGGCACGGATGACGCGAATGCCCTTGAGGTTCTCCCTCACGTTGCGATTGACGTCATCGGTGAGCCACTGGATCTTCTTGAAACGGGGAACGACGTAGACCATCAATAGAACGAGGACCGCTATCATTACTGCAATGGCGATGCCGGTGGCGGCCGTCCATTGCCAGCTTTTTCCAGAGATCTTGACGATCGCCCATCCGGCGAGGATCGGTGATTTGATCACAAGCTGTAGACCCATCGCGAAGGCCAACTGCACTTGCGTGACATCGTTGGTCGCGCGTGTGATCAGACTCGCGGTGGAGAATTTATTGATCTCGCTGACAGAGAACGACTGCACCTTGCTGAACTCCAAGGAACGAAGGCGTTTGGAAAGGGATGCGGCTACATAGGAGGCTATGAAACCAACCACCAACATTATGAGAAGACTTCCCAACGCGAGGGCGAGCATCACCCATCCTTCGTTCATGACCTGCTCGACCGTACCGCCGGTCTGGATCAGATTGGTGATGGCGAACATATGGTCTGGGATCTCCAGATCGAACCACACCCCGACCACGATGAGGGCCCCGCATATGGCGATCAGTGCCCATTCTTTGCCCTTCAGATATTTCAGGATCATTTTCCACCAACGATATTTTTTTTAATAATTTAATAATATTGCCAATTGAATGCTCGGACTCTGCTATCTTATGTGTTGTCATGGCAACACATATGAATATTAATAGATTGTTGACAAGTCAAGTCATAATGATATTATACCTCATACCAGGTATTCCAGATCGATGGAATGAGAAACAAGGATCTGTTCGTCTCCCCCCAGAAGATGAAATCTTACTGGGGTTCTCAAATGAATAGGATGCTGAAGGGTGAGAATTTTTCGTCATCCCAGGTGGCTTTCATCTTAACGATTGGAGATAACGAGGGCATATCCATGAAGGAGGTCTGCGCAGCTCTCGGCGCCGACAAGGGGCTTACGACCAGGGTCATACGAAACCTTATCGAGAAGGATCTGGTAGTGAACCGCAATGAGTCGAGCAGGACCTATAAACTCTCTCTGACGGAAACGGGAAGGGAAGCGTACGACCTTTCGACGAAGGCTCTAGACAAGGCCTTGGAGCAATTGCTCGAGGACCTGGACGAGAAGGATTTAGAGGACATGAGAAGAATAGCCAAGAAGATCGAAAGCAGAATAGATGATCTGTACGAGTACTGATCCGCCCTCTTACAGAACTCTCATGACCACCAATACTCCCTTCGAGTCGGCTGAAATATGTTGAAGATGACGAACTTGATCGGATCTAGTTTCTCCGGTTCTCAGTATTCCGGCATCTTAGGCGTGTCTGAACAAACTGCCGACCATGCTGAACACCGTTTCAGAATGATCGCGTCTAGCAAGAAACGCGCGATAGCGATTGGGCCAGAGCCTGGCGAAGTCCACCTGTTTCCGATTGTTGGTACAGGGTTTGCTGAAGTTTCGGGCATTGGACTTGTGCATAATTAGCCAGCCATTGAACGATAATTCCTTGCTGGCATCGTAAGCAGTCTTCTCCCCGCCTTGTCCCAAACATTGGGCTATTTCCATTTCCTTCAGCATCTGGCTCGCCTCCATCCGCCAAAGTTTGGCTAGCGGGAATTGTGCTTTTGCCGCTCGGAACGGAGCTATCGGCTCGAAGTGGAAGGCGCAACCCTCGTCGTGCCAGTTGATTAGAAGTCTGGTGCAGGGGAAGGGATTTGAACCCTTGAACCACTAAGGACTAGACCCTCAATCTAGCGCCTTTGACCAGGCTTGGCTACCCCTGCTTGTGTCGAGCGAATGGGAACCTCCATTAAATACCTTTCCCAATCGGCCATTGCTGGATGTACCTGGGACAGGAGATAGCATTAGCGCCTGGCCTTCGCAGCCTATGTCGGATGGGGAATCAGACCCTGTGACATGGTCGTGCGGGCGATGACGGTACCTGAACAATGAGATGGACCAGGGGCATCGGAAAGGTTCAGTGATCGCAGCAGCCTTTGAAGATACCTTCAAGCGCGGGGTCATAGGACCTGCTCTCCTCCGCCAGCGAGACATAGGGGTGAAGCTCCATCAGGACCATGATGAGCCAACGCCGTTCGTCACCATCCTCGAAGCGGACCTTGCCCATCTCCACTGGTGTTGCGCCATCCACACGATTGAGCGTGATGATCCCTGTCTGGCCATCACCAAAGAGGGTTATGCTTAGAGTGATCTCGACCATGTCCCCACCTAACACTTGAAATAATTGTCGGCAAAGTCGCCGGTGGTCTGTTCATTTGGTATCACATCGACCTCGGGATGGTATCTCAACAACATCTCCAAGAGAGTGTCCTTCTCTTGCTTGTCCCGAAATTTGAAAATCCCGATTAGGTTGGTGCAGGTGAACGACTTACGCTTGTAGAGCTCGATGCGGCCACTGCATGCATTCTCGTCATTCCAAACCTTCAATGAGACGATCATATCCATCCCCGTTAATGCTAGAAGAGTCTGATGCGTATTTGCATTATCTCATGATCGCCAATGCCGGGACATCTCACCAATGATATTGCACCAGTTTTGCCACCAGGATTTTATACCGGACGCCCTTTGATGACATTGCCAGGAGAGGGAGGGCGGCTGACGGTGGGACTTGTTCCTGCTGAGGAAACTCCCCCCTCCACGAGAAAGATGGACCGCTCTGCGGTCGGGCGAGAGCCCGGGCAAGGGCCCAGAAACGACACAGCTTCGGTAAAAGGATGATCCGTTTGACGGTGACATTCCCGAGGACGTGGTGAAACGGCGACACCCCATCGGAGCAAGCCCAAACGGCTGGAATGACGATCTCAGGACCGGCGGGTAGGGTGCTAAGTTGAATGCTGCCTGAAACAGAAGGGGGGTTACTACCCTCACCTGGCCCCTCATATCTGAGGGAGATAGTCATTTTCTACAGCGACGCCTAGGTCGCGGTTTTTTGCATCTAGGCCGACCTTTTGGCGGAAAAGCATAATATGCGCACAACCGCACACCTATCTTGCAGGTGCAAAAAAATGAAACTAGATTCTGGTAAGATGGTACTCATCGAGGAGAGGGTTCCCCTGAGGACGCATCAGTTGTTGCGCAGGGAGTTGGCTTCGGGCAGGAAGGCCCTTTACATTTCCAAGCATTCGCCGTCGCTATTGGAAAGCCAGTTCGACACTGTGAAAGAGAATATGCAGACCCGCTGGCTGAGCCCCAGGCCGGATGGCAACTGCATACCGCCCATGAATCTCATGCGCTTCGAGGCGGACGTGCAGTCCTTCTTCGAGCATAACCACGACGGCATAGTGGTGCTCAACGGCGTGGACGTGCTGGAAATGTGGAACGGGTTCCGCCCGGTGCTGGAGATCATGAAGAGAACCAGGAAGAGGGCTGGCGCACAGGAAGGTAACTTCGTCATCAGCCTGGACCCCAAGGACTACTACGACGGCGAGCTGAAGGCTCTGCGCATGATCTCCGACGAGGTGGTGCTGGCCCCGGCCTAAACACCTTTCCTATTATAATCGGCGAGACCATTCGGGGATGATGCGCCCCGAACTTGAGGACGTCATTGACCGGCTGAGGAGCGATTCTCTTTCCAGTTCCTCGGAGATGGTACAGACCTGCCTGGGTGGAATTTTGGGTGTCGCCTCCGCCCATGAGGCGGACTGGCGCGAATTCGCCGCCCAGCTCTACACCGTTAGGCCGTCCCTGGCGCCCTTCTACAACCTGGCCGCTTTGATCGAGCAGAACGCTGCCGCCGGCACAGTAGGCATCCACGCAGCCTTGGCCTCCCTGGCGAAGAAGGAGAGGGAGGCGACGGGAGCTATCGCCGTACGTGCTTTGCAGCTCAAGGGCAGCACCTTCATCACGCTTTCCTACTCCGGAACTGTTCTGGGTTGCCTGCGGGAGCTGGCCAAGGACAGGAGAATCCGCGTCATCGTGCTGCAGTCTTTGCCTATGGGCGAGGGGGCCATGACCTGTGCCAAGCTGGCGCAGGAGGGCATCGAAGTAGAGATGGTGGACGATTCCATGGCCTTCACTGCGATGGCCGAAGCGGACCATTGTATTGTGGGCGCCGACGCCGTGACGCCGGACGGCGTCGTCAATAAGATCGGCACGGCGCACCTGGCGCTGGCGGCAAGGCATTGGCACAGACCATGCCACGTGGTGACCAGCACCCTCAAGGTGGCGCCGATCACGCTGCACGACCTCATGGCGAGCGAGGAGGCAGCGCCCTATGTGAGAAGGCACCAGGTCTTCGAGATCACACCGTTGGAATTGTTCAGCGGATTCATCACCGACGAGGGGTGCCTCTCCCCGTCGGTCATGGCCGGATTGCTCCGCCGCTGATTCTCGCCCGATTCACTCGAACCGGAGCACCTCGGCGGGAGACACTTTGCTCGCACCCCGGGCGGCCGGGAAGACGCACAGGATGGTGGCCACGAAGGCCAGCACGCAGACGAACAGGATCGGTACCCAGTCCAGGACGAAGACGTAGTCCATGGCCTGGAACGCGTTCATGTATATCTGGTAGCCAACGACGATGCCCAGCACTGCTCCGACGACGATGCCCAGCGCCGAAACGAAGGCGGCCTCGATGGCGAAATTCGCCACCACCATCCTCCGGGTATAGCCGAGCGCGCGCATCATACCGATCTCCAGGCGACGCTCGTGGATGGAGCGTATGGTCATGATGCCGAGGCCGATGATGCCGATCACCAGACCGAGCGCCAGGAAGCCCTTGAGCAGGTTGAAGATGCCGTCCACCATGCGGACCACCTCCTGCGCCAGCGACTTGACCGAGATGGTGGTCATGCGGTTGTTGAGGAACTCCCGCTCCATCAGGGTCGCTTGCTTGTCCACGTCCAGCCCAGGTTTGAAGTTGACCAGGAGGATGCTGTATCCCGCGGCCCCGTAGACCACTTGGGAAGTGGTGTTGCTGACGAATACGCCGCTGAAGAAGGCCTGCTTCATGATGCCCACCACGGTCACGTTGTGCCACTGGCCGTCCTGGGATTGCAGTCGGATCTCCTGTCCCAGCTTGACGCTGAAGGAGCTGCCGCCCATGAATCCTCCCGCCGGGTTCGAGACCATGCTACCGTCCACGATCACGAGCGAGGGATCTGCCTGCACCGCCCTCCAGACATCGTTCTGTGTTGGGAAGAGGGTGCTGTTCCAAGAGCCTAGCGGGAATTTGCCGAAGGTGTAGAAGCTATTCTGGAAGCCCACCACATTGTACCCTTTCTGTTGATAGGTGACGTTGTGGGTGATCGGATTGATGGTGGTCGCATTGATGAGTATGGGCGCCGCGGGCAGCGAGATCATCATGGACACGTTCTGCGGCTGGAGGTAACCGCCGCTCTCATTGACGAATTGCCACGGATCAGTGGTCAACGCTATCGGGGAAATGCCGATGGTGTCGAAACCGCCGCTAGCCTGCTCCACCTGCAGAGGAATGTTGTAGTTGAGCACCCCGGACATGACGCTCAGGGCGGTGACGGTGAAGAGGACCAGGCCGAAGATGAAGATGCTCAGACCGGTGCGTACCTTCGCCCGGAGAGGATAGGAAACGCTGGTCATGAGCACGGCCCGGTATCCGGAGCGGAACCGCAGCACGGCCGTGAGCCCTTTGACGATGGCGTTGCTGTTGAACATGATGAGCAACAGGGCCGCGGTCACCATGAACAGGCCAGCCAGCACGAACATCTCGATGTTGCCCGCATAGGGGAAGATCTGGACGTTGTTGGGCTTAGGGACCCACGCCACCAGGGTAATGATGGCGGCCAGGTTCCAGGCGAGGCGGTCACCGAGCGCCTTGCGGAGCAGGAAGCCGAAGGAGAAGGCGATGACGGAGAGCCCGCTGAGAGAGACCCCAAGACTCTTCTCCTGCATGCCGAACAACAAGACCACGATGCCGACCGCCAGGAGGATCAGTCCAGTGCGGCGCACGCGACGGTCGTCCCGCGATATGGGCGGGTCGGGGATATTGCGCACGGCGCGCACGATGTTCATCTTGGAGATGCGCAGCGTAGCTAGGTACACCGTGACGATGGTCAGCATGAACCCGGCCATGTACGAAGCGGTGAGCGAAAAGGAGGTGAAGGTGAAGTACGCCGTCATGGGCGTGTCGCCGAAGGCGAACACCTGCGAAATGCCCAGCACGATGATGTAGGCGAGCAATAGGCCTACCAAGGCACCCACCGCAGCTGCCACGGCCGCGTAGATGACGCCCTCGTAGGTGAATAGCTTCTGCAGGCTGAGACGGTTCATGCCGATGGCGCGCGCCATGCCCATCTCGGACTTGCGCTCCTCGCCCAGCATGGTGAAGATGTTGACGACCAGCGCTATGCCGGCGATGATCGAGAAGGAACCGAACACCAGGAAGATGGAGATGAACATCTGCACGTTCTTGCGACCCTGCTCCAGGGCGTGGCCGGTATCGTACATGATCTTCATCTGGTCGCCTTTCAGGGGGCCGGAGAAGAGGCTGCTCAGTTCGGAGCGGACCTGGGTGGAGTGCGCGTAGGGCTCGCCCGTCTCGCCCTGGATGGTCATGTAGAAGACATTTCTCTGCGTCTCCTTGCCCGTGAAGATGGAAAGGGTCGTGAGGTCCATGAAGACCGAGGGGCTCAGGCCGCCCGCGGCGGGCTCGTGGTTCTTGAGCACGGCCTCCACGGTAAGCGGCAGGGAATGATTGCCCAGGTTGACGATGATGACGCTGCCTACGCGGGCGTCGATGTCAGCCGCCAGCTGTTGATACAGGTAGGCCCCCAGGGCAGAAGGCCCGTTATTGATCGTGGTGCCGTTCGCGGCCATGAAGCCACCGAAAGGCGCGTACAGAGTTCCGTTGCAGCCGAGCACGTCGGCACTGGTGGAGAAGAGTCCCGTTTCTTGATCGATGACGCTCATGGAGCGGATCGACATAGGTGACACCGCAGTAACGTATTGGAGACCGGCCATCTGCTGCTGTGCCTGGGTCCAGTTGTCATAGGACAGATAGAGCAGACCGGTATTGTCCACCGACCCGAGGGCGAAGTCGACCTGACCCGCGCCCTTGGTGATCTCGCCGTCGATCATATTGCCGAAGGTGTCTCCGACGACCAGGGAGGCGGAGATGATGGCCGTGCCTACCATGAGGCCGCACACGACGAGGACCGTGGTTCCCTTGCGCCGCACCACGTTGCGCGTCGCCATCTTCATCAGCATGCGGTTGCGCCTTGCGTCCAGCAGGAATACGGCTATGATGAGCAGCACCGAGGCCAGGACGGCGATGGCCATGGGCAGGATGAAGAAGGGCAGCAGTATGACGACGATGGCCGCCAATACCAGCAGACCGCCTTTGATGGCGGGGCGCAATCTACTCACCCCATCTCCCGGATCTCTTTGGCGATGCTAGCCACGGTTCCGTTGTGGGAGATGATGAGACCGTCGCGCATGTGGATGATGCGGTCGCACTTCTCACCGACCTCCGGATCGTGGGTAACGATGACGAATGTCTCCCCGCCTTCCTTGTTGAGGCGGCGCATCAGGGCGACCACATCGTCCGCGGTCTTCTTGTCCAGGTCTCCGGTGGGCTCGTCAGCCCAGACCAGGGCAGGTTTGTTGACGAGGGCGCGGGCGATGGTGACCCTCTGGCGCTCGCCGCCGGAAAGGGCGTTGGGGCGCAGCATGGCCCGGTCCTTCAGACCGACCAGGGTAAGAAGCGCCATGGCCTTCTCCCTCGCCTTGGAGGGATCTTCGCCGCAGATGAGCAAGGGCAGTTCGACGTTCTCGATCGCCGTGAGCACAGGAAGCAAGTTGTAGAATTGGAAGATGAAACCCATGCGCTGGGCGCGGAAGCGGGATTTCTGATCGTCGTTGAGCGTGGTGAGGTCCGTCTCCTCGATCTCGATCTTTCCCGCCGTGACGTCGTCGATCCCGGATAGGCAGTTGAGCAGCGTGGTCTTGCCGCAGCCAGAGGGGCCCATGATAGCAACCATCTCTCCCTGGCGGACCTCAAGGGAAACGCCCTTGAGAGCCTCGACCACGACCTCGCCGGTGACGTAGGTCTTCTTGACATCCGAGCATTTGATGATCGCCATGAGCTTGACCTGGCCGAGCATCCTGGAGACGCTATTTGAACATATCTTAGTAAAAAGCGCTGCAAAGTGCGGACTGCAGGACCGAATTGAGACGCGTGGATAGCACAAAAGGACTAAATGTACAATATAGTACATCATATACCATAAATGCTATATATTGTCGCAGCGTTCCTCCTCCCTATGTCCGTAAGGAAGCTCACCTATCGCGTCGAACTCGACATCGACAGCATTCCCAAGAAATGGTACAACATCGCGGCCGACAGCCCCGTGCCGATCCCTCCGCCGCACAATCCAGGCACGAACCAGCCGATCGCAGCGAAGGATTTGGAGGCCATCTTCCCGAAGAACATCATCGAACAGGAGATATCGACCGATCGCTACATCGACATCCCGGAGGAAGTACGGGAGGCGCTCATCTTCCTGAATCGGCCCAGCCCCCTGCAGAGGGCGGTCGGACTGGAGAGGTTGCTGAAGACCCCGGCCCGCATCTACTACAAGCGGGAGGACCTGTCCCCGACCGGAAGCCACAAGCCCAACAGCGCCGTGGCCCAGGCCTACTTCAACCTGAAGGCCGGAACGGAGAACCTCACCACCGAAACTGGTGCCGGACAGTGGGGATCCAGCTTGGCCCTGGCCTGCAACTTCTTCAAGCTGAACTGCACCGTCTTCATGGTGCGGACGAGCTTTGATTCCAAACCATACCGCCGCTATGTCATGGAGACCTACGGCGCCAAGGTGTTCGCCTCCCCCAGCATGGAGACGGAGTACGGCAAGTCCATGCTGGCCAAGGACCCCAACAACACCGGCTCGCTCGGCATCGCCATCTCCGAGGCCATTGAGACCTGCGTCAAGACCAAGAACGCCAAGTACTCGCTGGGCAGCGTCGCCAACCACGTCATGCTGCACCAGACCGTGATCGGCCAGGAGCTCATCGAGCAGCTCAAGATCATTGACGAGGTGCCGGACTACATGATCGGCTGCGTTGGCGGCGGCAGCAACTTCGCCGGCTTCGCCTTCCCCATGCTGGGGGAGAAGATCAAGAAGAAGACGCACACCGAGTTCATCGCCGCAGAACCGGTCTCGGTCCCGTCCCTCACCAAGGGCGAGTATCGCTACGACTTCGGCGATACGGCCGGAATGACGCCGCTCTTCAAGATGTACACCATGGGCCACGAGTTCATGCCCTCCGCCATCCACGCGGGCGGCCTGCGCTACCACGGCATGGCGCCGACGGTCAGCCTGATGACCGATCTGGGCTACATCAAACCGATGGCCTTCGAGCAGACCGACACCTTCGCCGCCGGCGTCGATTTCGCCCGCGCCGAGGGCATCATCCCCGCGCCGGAATCATGCCACGCCATCCGCGCGGCCATGGACCTGGCTCGGGAGGCCAAGAGGAAGAACGAGGAAAAGGTCATCGTCTTCAACCTGAGCGGGCACGGGCTCCTGGACATGAACGGCTATGCGCAGTTCCTGAGCGGCAAGATGCCCAAGGGTTGAAAGACCCAGGAAACTCTTTCCATCTCCTCCCCCCACAAACCCCTTCCCACTTTTCCATCCTCATATAATCCTGGAAGGACATACTGCGGCGATCTTCATGGTGGCCATCATCATCCACGGCGGAGCCTGGGACATTCCAGTGGCGGAGCATGCGCCCCATCTGCAGGGCGTGTCCGCGGCCGCCTCGGCCGGCCATGACCTGCTGCGCCGCGGTTACAGCGCGCTCAGTGCAGTGGAGGAAGCGGTCCGCCTCCTGGAATCGAGCTCCGTCTTCGATGCCGGGGCTGGATCTGTGCTCAACGCCGACGGCGAGATCGAGATGGATGCGGCCATCATGGACGGCGCCACCCTCGGCTTCGGGGCGGTGGCGGCCATCAAGGAGGTCGCTCACCCCGTCAGCGTGGCACGGCTGGTGATGGAGGGGAGCAAGCATTGCCTGCTGTGCGGCGAAGGAGCATTACGCTTCGCCAGGGCCGCTGGAGCAGAGATGAGAGGAGCGCCGCCCTCGCTGAGGGAGATGGACCGCCTCCGGCGCATCCGCGGGATCAAGGATTATGAGCAGCGCAGCGCTTTCGAAGAGGGTCCCCACGGAACCGTGGGGGCCGTGGCCATAGACGAGGAGGGGCACATAGCTGCAGCCACCTCGACCGGTGGTACTCCTGGCAAGCTCCCGGGACGGGTGGGCGATACTCCGATGATCGGATGCGGCACCTACGCGGATGACGCTTCCGCCGGCGTATCGGCGACCGGCTTCGGCGAATCGCTCATGAAAGTGACCATGGCCCGCCGGGTCTGCGAAGGCATTGAGAGTGGATTGCCGCTCCGTAAGGCGGCCGGGGCTGCCTTGGAACGGTTGCAGCACCGGGTGAACGGATTAGGGGGCGTGATCGCCATAGATTTCAAGGGAGAACTGTGCCACGCCTTTAACACTCCCTACATGGCCAGAGCATCCATAGACCGCCACGGAGTTCTTATAGCCAGCATAGGTAAGGATTAAAAATTGCCAAGATTTATAAACATTCCCACGAATATCTTTATTCCCGATAAATTCGAGGGAAACACACATCATGTCGCTCTCCTCGCAAGTTCAGCCCCTCGGGGCGGTCTCGGTCGATCCGTTGGAAGGGTTCGACCCAGGCAGGATATACCTTATCACTGAGGAGAGAATGCGCTTTTCTCAAGCCTTGTTCCAGAGGCTTGCTTCTTCCGGCCGGGAGGTGCTGTGCCTTTCGCGCATGCACCCGGAGATGATGCAGGAAAAGTATCAGATAGACAAGGACTGTGCATTCTGGCTCAGCGAGAGACACGGGCCGCGCAGCATCGCGCCCGGCAAGCTATCGTTGTTGCGCGACCGCATGGGTGAATTCCTTGAAGGCAAAGAGAACGCGGTGGTTATCCTTGATGGCATCGAATACCTGTCGATCCACAACGATTTCCGCAAGCTCAACATCTTCTTCGAGGAGCTGAACGACCTCGTCATGGGATCGCAGGCCATACTCCTGATCCCGGTGGACCCGAGGGTCTTCGACCGGTGCTCCTTGGCAAGGTTGAGGCGTTTCGCCGAAGTCGTAGGATGATCCATCCGTTCATCGCTTCTTGAGGACCATCGGTCCATCAACTCGATCTAGTGGATTCTCAGAGGATTCCTTGGAAAATGAATGCGAAGCAAGATCATCCTTGAAATTCAGAAGGATAAGTGAGTGCCGTCGCCATCCTCGACGGCATATGATGCCTTTCTATCTACAACGCTTCACGCAATCTCGTTCACAGATGGACGAGACATCTCCTACGGGGTGGCCGTGACGACCTCATTGCCCATCATTCCGACCGGCATCCGACCGGCGCTCGAGGACTTGAACGGGGCATTCTGCGGCGCCACCATGGTGATCTCGCTACGGATGACCTTCTGCTCCATCGGGAAGGCCTCCCACAGGCGCACCAGGTCGTTCTGCTCGAAGGTGAGAGGGTCGATGCTGATCACCATTCGTCCGCCTTTCTTGGCGAGCGCGTCCCCCATCTCCTCCAGCAGTGAGATCATCTTGCGCATGTCGTTGAAGAGCAAGAGATATTCCAGTCCATCGAGGAATACGGTCAGTCCACTTTCCTTGGCAGCGAGCTCCTTGATCGTCCTGAGCAGCTTCTTCGGGTTCTTCGGAGACACCGCACCCTCAGCGGCGTTTCCGGTCAGCCAGAGGAACGATCCGCCGGAGATGCCGTACTTCTCGTTCAGGTAGCGGGGGTGCAGTCTGGTGATACACAGACCCGGGGTGCCGTCCGCCAGCATCTTGCGGTAGGTCTCGAAGCCGAGCCGAGGATATCCCTCGACGAGCAGTGCGATCTTTGCGTTGTTGATTCCAGTCATCGCCGAATCACCTTTGCAAAACCTATTTCGGCTTTCAGGATATTTAAAAGGCTTTGGAGCATGCTCCTTTTCCCATGGAGTCTCCTTTTCGGAGGCTCTCTTTTCGCAATCTATTATTTCCTTCATTCATTATACGGAATCGTGAACCGGTCCAGCCGGGCGGCCTTCCTGACAACGAAGGAAAAGGTGATGCTTCACCTGATGGCCTACCAGCGCTATAATATGGACGATGACGCACCCAAGGCGGTCAGCCAAGATGGGATAGCTGCCGTGGTCGAGGTCGGCCGGAACAACCTGGCCAAGATCCTGGGTGAGATGGCCGCAGAGAACCTCACCGAGGTCAAGAGCAAGCACGTCAAAGGTATGCCTTCGATGCGCAAGGTCTACTTCCTCACCCCCATCGGCTTCTCCCGCTCCATGTCGCTGCGCGACGAGCTGGAGGCGACCAATATCATGGCCGTGGACCTGCATGGCGCCGAGCAGCAGATGCCGCTCGCGAAGCTGGGTCCGTTGCTTCCTAAGAACTACAACCTCCTCGAAGTGTGCATGGGCATCGAGAAGGGGCGGATCGATTGCCGCTCCTTCCACGAAGGCAAGATCAAGGAAGAACGCCGCTACGTCGATTTCACCGACAAGAAGCCGGCGGTGCGCACCTTCTTCGGCCGCGAGGCGGAGATGCGCATCCTCAACGACTTCGTCGGGGAGGGTGCGACCCGGTTACTGGTCATCCAGGGCATCCCCGGCATCGGCAAGACCACACTGGTGGCCAAGTTCGCCCAGGACGTGCGGGATCGAGTGCATGTCTTCTGGTTCAAGCTGCACGAATGGGTCAACTGCAAAGCCCTGCTGCGGCCCCTGGCCGAGTTCCTGTCACAATTGGGGAAGAAGAATTTGGAATGGTATCTCGCCCAGACCGAACTACCGACGGTGGGCGAGGTCTGCCAGATCATAGAGACGGACATGAAGGACCTCTCCGCCGTATTGATCATCGATGACCTACAGAAGGCCGCGCCGGACGTCTCCAAGATGTTGGAAGGCATGGCTACGGTACTGGACCTGCTTCCGGACATCAGGATGATCTGGATGTGCCGGGAGATGCCGACGTGCTACCCGCGCGGCCACGTTGTGTCCGGTCTCATCAAGGAGATGACGCTGGAAGGCCTGGACGAGGAGAGCGGACTGCGCCTCCTGCGCGGCAAGGCCATCCCGGAGTCGTCGCTGCGGGAGATCTTCCGCGTGACCGGCGGGCATCCCCTCTTCCTGGAGCTGGTGGAAGCTCCGGAAAGTGTCATGGGCAAGACCATCCGGGTCTTCATCGAACAGGAGGTGTTCAGCCGCCTGGGGGCTACGGAACGGCGCCTGGTCGGCATCGCTTGCATCTTCCGCTACCCGGTCATGATGGATGCCTTTTTCCTCGTGGACGAGGAGGTCCAGAAGGAACTGGGCATGGAAGCGGCGGACGACCCTTCCATGAACTACGACGCCATCTCCGCCCTGCTGTCCAAGTCCATCTTCCACGAATCGGTCGGCCGCATGATCGGCATGCACGATATCCTGCGCGAGTTCTCCTACTCTCGTCTCACACCGCGCCAGCGGATGGCCTACCACCGCGCGGCGAGCCATTTCTACACCCAGGACCGTTCCCCGGCCTCGGCTGTAGAAGCATTGTACCATTCCCTCATGGCCAAGGACCAGCGCACGGCCGTGGCCATCGCCGCCGGGAACGGACGCGAGATCATCGAGAGAGGCTATGCGGTCCAGTTCGCTCCCCTCTTGGAGCAATTGTCAAAGCTTGCGCCGCCGGAACGCAGCGAGCAGATCGAATTGCTCTTCCTGCAGAGCGAGATACTCGACATACAGGGCGAGTGGGACCGGGCCACGGCCCGCTTCTCCGAACTGCTAGCTCAGTTATCACCGGAGAAGGACCGTCGCCTCATCGGCGAGATCGAGAGGCGCCTCGGCGCCATCAACGTGCGCCGCACCTCCTTCGAAGAGGCCATGACACATCTGCAGAAGGGTCTCTTGGTCTCCACGGAAGTGGGCGACAAGCACACCCTAGCGGCGATCAACTACGACCTGGGCGGCATAGCAGAGCGCAGAGGCAAATACGTGGCGGCGGAGGGCTATTTCCGCACCTCGCAGCAACTGGCCGAGGAGATCGGCGACCGCACCGCCGTGGCCAATGCGCTCTATGGGCTGGGTCGGGTCCTCGCCTCGCGCCTTGAACCCACTGAAGCGGTGCGCATCAAACTGAAGGCGTTGGAGGCTCTGGCGCACACCGGCGGTACCCGGGTGGAGGCCAAGCTGCAGATATCCCTGGGCAACGATCTCTGCGACCTGCAGCGGTTACCTGAGGCCCTGGAGCATTTCTCCAGAGCGGTCGAACTCTCCTCTTCCCTGGGCGATGTGGGGGCGCTCGTCTTTGCCCTGAGCAACCAGGCCGCGGCGCTCATCGAACTGCACGAGTTGGATAAGGCCTTGGAGATGCTGCAGACGTGCCAACAGATCAACAAGAAGATCAACGATCCCTTCATAGGGGCCAGCCTGCACCTGTACCGCGGCTACATCTACCGCCGCAAGGGGAACTGGGACTGGGCCAAGGACGAGTTCACGCGCTGCCTGGAGATCATGCGCACCATCGAGGTGCCGATGAAGTTGAGCCAGTTCCTCTTTGAGATAGCGAAGATGTACCTGGAAGAGGGGGAGATGGCGCAGGGTCGGACTTTGCTGATGGAAGCGTATCAGGTCGCATCGGCCATTGGCCACAAGGGACTGATGGATGAGACCATGCGCACCATGGATGGGGCGGCCCAGGCCTAGGATCATCATCAATGAGAAATGATCGAGAGAGAATAGGAAGAGATGGGATTGAAGAGAAATGGTTTGGCCATCCGATCCGATGAAGCACAGGGATCAAGGATCAGTGGGGATCGATATGCGGGATGAGGTCACCCAGGCTCTTGGCGAGGTTACCCCAGCCTTGGCCATTGCCGTTACCCCAGCCATTGGCCCAGCCGTTGCCATTGCTCTCCTCCACGAAATGGGGGTCGATATGCGGGATCATGTTGGTGAACGAATGAGGATCGATATGCGGGATCATATCGCTGAAAGAATGAGGGTCGATATGCGGGATCATAAGAGGGTTGCTGGCGGCCCCGGCGGCAGGGGAGACGAAACTGCCCACCAGGGCCAGGCCCAGCAGACCCAGCACGGAAATCATCGTGATTTTGCGGAGGTTCAATCTGTGCTTGTTATCCATGGCCAACACCATTTTCCTATGGTTAGGTGTTCGTCATGACCGTATATGAACCTCCTTGGAGCATGCTACGCATAGTTTTAAATATAGAAAACACAGGAAGTGGTTAACAGTGGTTAATAAGACTCACTTGGCCAGGGGGGTGATTTTCGACCTGGACGGAACACTTATTCACACCACCATCGACTTCGCCGCGATGAAGAGCGGCGTTCTCCGGATCTTGGTCGAAGCAGGGGTGCCGAGGGGAGCACTTGACCCACTTAGGACCACGACGGAGAATCAGCTGCGCGGCGTCGCCTATCTTGCCGGGCACGGGGGGGATGCGGAGGGCGCCCTTGACCGCACGTCAGCATTGATGTCCGATGTGGAGATGCACGGAGTGCTCGCCACCCGCCCCATCAACAGCGCTGCCGCTGCGGTGGCCGCTCTCCGGGGCATGCACCTGCGCGTAGGAGTGCTCACCAGAGGGTCACGCGCATATTCCACGCAGGCCTTGCGCTCCGCCGATCTATGGCATCTGATCGAATGGATGGTATGCCGGGACGACTTTCCAGAGGAAGAGGCCAAACCCTCCTCGCTTGCGTTGCATCGAGCAGCGGCGGGCCTCGGCCTGAAGGCGGAGGAGTGCATCATGGTGGGCGATCACCTCATGGACCTGGAGTGCGCCCGGGCCGCCGGCTCGGCCTTCGCAGGCGTGCTCACTGGTAGCGGCGACGAAGCATTATGGAGACGGGAGGGAGTGCGGCTGATCGTAGCGGACGTCGGCGAACTGCCCCACCTGCTGTGCCCAGGCCGCCAGGATTAAGAAAGTGGCATTCCATGCACGCCCCATGCCCAAGGTAGTGAACAGCAAGGACGCCCCGGCTCCGGTCGGACCCTATGTGCAGGCCATCGCTTACCAAGGACTGCTTCATTGCTCGGGGCAACTAGGCCTCGATCCCGCGTCCGGGAAATTGGCCATGGGAGTGGAGGCGCAGGCACGACGCTGCCTGGCGAATCTAGAGGCGGTGCTCCAAGAGGCAGGCACGAGCAAGGGAAGAGTTCTGCGGTGCACCCTCTACCTGGTGGACATGAATGATTTCGCCTCGGTCAACGCCATCTACGCCGAATTCTTTGGAGAATGGAAGCCGGCGCGCACCTGCGTACAGATAGCGGCGCTGCCCCGAGGCGGGTTGGTCGAGGTCGATGCCCTAGCCGCGCTCTAGGCGTGGACCTTGGCCATCATGCTGACGTGCTTCTCTTCCAACCCCTTCTCGCAGATGGGACAGCAGATGAAGTACTCCTTGTCCCCTAGGCGCACCTTGCGACCAGTGTCATGCATGACCTTGCGGCAGTGGGCACATTCCAGAACTATCTTGCCATCGGACTCGATGAGGGCGCGGGTCTCGTCCTTGATGACGGTGACCAAGGTCGAGGTCTCATAGGAGTTCAGTTCCGGGATCTCGGAGATGAAGCGGATGAAGGCGTTGAACGCCATCAAGCTGGGAAAAGTGCAGACCAGGAGCAGACGGCCGTTGCTCAGCTGATAGGCGCGCCGTACACTGTCCAAGGTCTTCATTCGGTCGCCGAGTTTGATGATGTCTGCGGGCTTGCAGAAGACCTCGATGATGTGGCTGCCGCCGCCCAGCTTCTCCGCGTCCAAATCAGCGGAGTATCCCTTGATGATACCCATGTTCTCGAGGTTGGATACCTTGCTGCTGACGGTCGGCACGCTGACCTTGACCTTCTCGGCGATCTGACGGAAGGAAAGGCGACCATTTTCCTGAAGAGCGTGAAGGATCTTGATGTCAGTAGAATCGAGGTTCATATCCGGCCCGACCGGGGAAAGGCTACAAAAACCTATTGTTGTTCTACGATTGATATCACGAAACTGGATGCGCCCAGGGCATTCATCCATCCAACTCACCGCACCAGCAATCAGGTCGGAGAAGATGGAGCTTCGATGATTGCCAATCGTAAAACGGTATATACTTAACCAACCAGCATGCATCGGCATTGAGATGAGCGACGAGGACAAGGGAGGGAACCGGCGCACCGCCTCCTTCGGAGTGACGGGCATGACCTGCGTCAATTGCGCACAGACCATCGAATCTTCCTTGGGTGCAGTCGCGGGCGTACAGGGCGCCAATGTCAACTATGCGGCCGAGAAGGCCACAGTTACCTATGACCCGGATACGGTGAACCTGGACAAGTTGCGGGCGGCGGTCATCGACGCCGGCTACGGGGTCATCATCAACGAGGTCACCCTGGCCGTGGGCGGCATGACCTGTGCCTCGTGCACCTCCACCGTGGAGGGAGCGATATCAGAACTGGAGGGAGTATTCTACGCCTCCGCCAACCTCGCCACCGAAAAGGTCACGGTGCGCTACGACCCGCAGCGGGTGCGCGTGCCGCAGATCAAGAAAGCGGTCATCGACGCCGGCTACGAGGTCTTGGACACGACCTCGGTGGACACGGAACGATTGGCGCGCCAAGCGGAGATGCTCCGACAGAAACGACTGCTGATATTCTCCGTCTGCCTGGCCGCGCCGACCATGGCATTCATGCTGCTGATGACCTTCACTCCGTTCGGGCATGAGGCCTGGGTCATGGAGTGGGGCAACCTCATCCTCTTCTTGCTTGCCACGCCGGTGCAGTTCGGGGCCGGCTACCAGTTCTACATCGGCGCGTACAAGGCCTTGCGCAATCGCAGCGCCAATATGGACACGCTGATCGCCGTGGGCACCTCGGCCGCGTACTTCTACAGCGTGGCCGTGACCTTCGTCCCTTCGGCCTTCCTTAGCACCGACACCTACTACGACACGGCGACGATGATCATCGCCCTGATCCTCTTCGGCAAGTACCTGGAGGCGAGGGCCAAGGGCAGCGCCTCCGAGGCCATCAAGAAGCTCGCCGGCCTGCAGGCGCGCACGGCCCGCCTGCTCCGCGATGGGCAGGAGGTGGAGATTTCCATCGACGATTTGGACATCGGCGACCTGATGGTCATCAAGCCGGGCGAGAAGGTGCCGACAGACTCCGTGGTGGTGGAAGGGATGTCGTCGGTGGACGAGAGCATCCTCACCGGTGAAAGTATGCCAGTGGGCAAGGAAGAGGGCTCCGAGCTCATCGGTGGCACGATCAACAAGAACGGACTGCTGAAAGCTAGGGCCACCAAGGTCGGAAGCGGCACGGTGCTGGCGCAGATCGTCCGCCTAGTGGAGGATGCCCAGGGCAGCAAGGCCCCCATTCAACGCCTGGCGGACCGCGTAGCAGCGGTGTTCGTCCCGGCGGTCATCAGCATAGCGGTGCTTTCCTTCCTGGTCTGGTTCTTCCTCGGAACGGGGGCATTGGCGGTGCCGCAGGACCACTTCATCTTCTCCCTCACGGTCTTCATCTCGGTGTTGGTCATCGCCTGCCCCTGCGCCCTGGGACTGGCGACGCCGACCGCCATCATGGTCGGCACCGGCAAGGGCGCGGAGATGGGCATCCTCATCAAGAGCGCCGAGGCACTGGAACTGGCCGGCGCCATCGAGGTCATGGTCTTTGACAAGACCGGAACGCTGACCAAGGGCGAGCCGGAAGTGACCGACATAGTCACTTTGAAGATGGACCAGGAGGAGCTGGTCGGGCTGGCGGCGGCCGCGGAAGGAGGTTCCGAACATCCGCTGGCGCAGGCCGTGGCCAGGCGGGGCGCTGGCGGCCGGTCCATGTCATCCTTTCAGAACGAACCGGGCAAGGGCATAACCGCCTTGGTGGACGGCCGCCAGGTGATGGTGGGTTCGCGCAAGATGATGGTGGACAAGGGCATCGACGCTTCCGCGCTGGAGAATGATATGCAGCGCCTCGAAGCGCTGGGTCGGACGGCCGTTCTGGTGGCCATCGACGGCAGGGCGGAAGGCGTGATCGGCATCGCCGACGTCATCAAACCCTCGGCACGCAGGGCGGTCGCCGAGCTGCAGCGCATGGGCATCGAGGTCGTGATGCTCACCGGCGATAACCAGCGGACGGCCAAGGCCATCGCCGCCGAGGTCGGTATCACGAATATCCGCGCCGAAGTGCTACCGGCCGACAAGGCCAATGAGGTCAAGAGGCTCCAGGCGGAGGGCAAGAAGGTCGGCATGGTCGGGGACGGCGTCAACGACGCGCCGGCACTGGCCCAGGCGGACGTGGGCATGGCCATCGGCTCCGGGACCGACGTGGCAGCGGAGGCGGGCAGCATCGTCCTCATCCGGGACGATCTCACCGACGTGGTGGCCGCCGTGCAACTGAGCCGGAGGACGATACGAAAGATCAGGCAGAACCTGTTCTGGGCCTTTGGCTACAACACCGCCGGCATACCGATCGCCGCCGGCATCCTCTACCCATTCATCGGAGTGCTGCTCAGCCCCATCATCGCGGCCGCGGCCATGGCCATGTCCTCCGTGTCCGTCGTCAGCAACGCCGCCTTGCTGAAGCGCTATATCCCGGAGGTCAAGCGGGAAGAGAAGAAGTGAGACGGCCATGGAGAATTGCCGTCGTCACATCGATTTCCTTGAGCACGATCAGGTGTGAATTGGTTCGGCCTGTGCCATAGGATAGAAATTATATACTGTAGTAATAATAATTATATGGACCAGGATCCTGGCACCGAGGATATAGGTCGGGAGCAGCGAACCTGCCTACTGGATCGCGGCTGCACCAACCCCCCGGTGTCCTTCCTAGTGCTTATCTAGAATGTCCTTATACTCCACTTCTTCCATCTTGTCCAACGGGCGTTCATGCTCATCCACGGCGATGACGATGCGGTCAGAGTGTCCACCGGACTGCTTGTACAGATTCTGATCTTTCATCAGGCATTCGTGCGCCGCCTTGACGGTCTCGTGGCGATGGCCACACGATCCTCTGATCTTGCCCTTGGTCGTGAAATAGGTCATGATACCAGTAATCACCAACAATCATAAAGATGATTCTGACCCGCCCCTTATTGCGCCCATGCGATCATCTCCAGCCCTACGCGAAGATGGGGAAACCAGTGCATGGGGCAGGCCAGGTATGAGAATGATGCGAATTCCAGACGGAGGCCGTAGGGAAAGATACTAGTTCAGGTTCTGCAAATCGATACACAGAGCGCCTAGGAGGAACAAAGATGCAAGAAGATCTCATCTGTCACATGCAGGTCGACGAAAAGACGGCCAAGTGGAAGTCGCAGTTCAAGGACAAGACCTACTATTTCTGCGCCCCTGGATGCAAGAAGAAGTTCGACGCCGACCCGACCAAGTACGTCAAGGCCTGAGCGAACTTTGGACCAGATCCATTTCCAGCTCTTCAAATGGCATAGCCTAACCACCCCAGGACCTCCGCGAGAGCATGCTCCCGCGCATCAATATCGCATTCATGGGCGACGATGCCGACCTGCGTTCCGGGGGGGGAGGATCCTAGCCCGTGACGGCGACATGGAGCGCACGCACCAGTCGCTGCTGCGGGGCAACCAGCGTCTCGATCGCCGCGGACGGTAATGTCTCAAATTGCACCGGGTGCGTGTGCGAGAGCACTGACATCACCATCGGATCGCTGCCACCATTTCATCGTAGATCAGAGAGAAAATAGATGACCGCGCGGCGGCCGAAAAAGGAAAGGAATTGGGGCCGGGGCCCCGATGGTCTCAGTGCTTGCCGCCGGTCTTCGGGTGCTGATGCACTGCCTCAGCGCGCTCCTTCTTGGCGCGGTCCTCGGCGAGGATCGCGGCCTTCTCGTCGACCAGGTGGTCGCGGGGCAGCATCTTCTTGACGACGCCCATGCCGTCCATGGCCAAGTTGAAGATGCCCGGGGAGATCTTGAGACCGAAGCGCAACGTGGTACCAGTGAGCTTCCCTGGATTCATGATGTCCTGCGGGTCGATGGTCTTCTTGATGTCCCGGATGTACTTCGCTCCGGTGCCGCGGATGCGGTCCAGGTTGCCTGCGAAGAAGGCGCCGAAGCCCAAGGGGCGTCCGCCGAACTCGAAGCACAGGTCGGAGAACTTCTTGTTGAAAGCGAAGGACGTCAGCTGGACCATGTCGTCGAAGTCGGCGAAGTAGTAGGGCATGTACATGACCGTGTTCTTGTCGACCATGGTGCCAATGATGGCACCGGTCATCTTGTACTCGTTCATGAGCAGGTAGGTCCGCTTCGCCACCTCAGAGAAGGCGCTGACCGGGATGACTCCCTCACCGGGAATGTGGCCCAGGCCTATCTCGCGCGCCCGGAACTCGTAGCACCTCTCGTCCCACTCGTGCTGGGCGGTGGCGTCGTCCATCTTCTTGCCGCCGTGCTTCGTCATCATCTCATCGATGACCTTCTCCTCATAGGCGACCGTTTCCTTCGCCCCTTCGAGGACGATGTTGAGCAATGTACCGACCTCCGGTGCGTGCTTGCCCGCCTTCTTCAGCAGGGCGAAGTGGGCACCATCGCTGAACGCGATGTGCAGCGGGTCGACGCGGGTGTGCGTCAGCTCCTTCAACGGCGCTCCCAAGGCCATGAGATCAGGGAAGGCGTAGGAGAGCGGGCGCAGCGTGATGAACGGGGTGAGCTTCAGCGTCACCTGGGTGATAACGCCCAAGGTTCCCTCGGAGCCGATGATCAGCCAGCTCAGATTGTAGCCGGTCATGTTGTCAGCGACGTTCTGGTAGCCCGTATTGACAATGGTGCCGTCCGGCATCACGACCTCGATGTCGCGGATGTTGAAGCCGGCACTGCCATACTTGTAGCTGCCCATGCCGACGCCGCCGGTGGCGACCCAGCCGGCGAGCGTGGCGGACGGGAAGGAGGAGGGGTAGGAACCCAAAAGCAGGCCCTTCTCCAAACAGGCATCATACACCTGCTTCCAGGTGCATCCCGCCTGAGCGGTGACGCAGAGGTTCTCGGCGTCGATCTTGATGATCTTGTTCATGAGGCCGG
>CAZCNG010000014.1:0-23907 GCA_964500045.1 uncultured Methanomassiliicoccaceae archaeon | reverse complement strand
AGAACTTCATGCGGATGAACATCATCAAGAATGAGCGTAAGCGCCGCGGCGATCCGCTATTTCCATCGGAAATAGGAGGGGTAGTGACAAGATAGCGCCTGGTTGGGGCTCGCTGCGGCAAAGAATGGAACAATTCTGACTAGAATTTGCACTATTGCTCTGTTTTGATGGAACACCGACCTAATTCTATTGCTTTGTTAGGCAGGCTCCCATGCAATTTGATTGAGGTGCTTTCGTGGAAATGAAGACCGGAACGTATGTGAAGAGCACGATCCTTGTGCTGATCTTGTTGATGAGTGCGACTTTCTTCGTCATGGCCTCCAATACGGCGGCCGCAGCCCAGGATGGCGACTATATCTATTCAACGAGCGGTAGCCCGTTAGTCGCCACTATAATAGGGTATACCGGGACTGGCGGGGCGATCGCCATCCCCTCAACATTAGGTGGGTATGTTGTGGTGTCCATAGGAGACCCTGAGGGTGCTAATATGCCATTCTACCACAGTACCTCAATGACCTCCATCACCATACCGAACAGCGTCACCAGCATCGGTTATGGAGCGTTCGCATTCTGTAATAGCCTGACCTCCGTGACCATGGGCAACAATGTCAAGACCATCGGATTCGGTGCATTCCAATCCTGCACATCCCTGCCCTCCATCACCATACCGAACAGCGTCACCATCATCGGAGACCATGCGTTCCGCAACTGCACATCCCTGATTTCCGCGACCTTGGGCAACGGTGTTACCTCGATAGGATACGCGGCATTCGCAGAATGCGCCAATTTGACCTCCATCACCATACCGAACAGCGTCACCACCATCGGCGACTATGCGATCAGCTATTGTGTCAAGATGACCTCTGTGACCATAGGCACCAGTGTCGCCTCCATCGGGGCCGCGGCGTTCTATCAATGCACCTCCCTGACCTCGGTGACCATCGGCAGCGGCGTCACCTCCATTGGCGCATCTGCGTTCTACAACTGCGCTTCCCTGACCTCCATGACTTTCTCAGGACTCGTTGCACCGACCACGGTCGGCTTCGGATGGCTCTCGGGTACAGACACGAACTTGAGAGGCCACGCCTATGCCGCCTCGAGCTTCCCTGCACCTGGATTGGCCTGGCATGGGCTGGTCATGGGTACGGTGATACCTTTCCTGGTCCCCGACGCCCCCACCGGTCTTTCCGCCATTCCAGGCAACACTCAGGTCGCTCTGAACTGGACCGCACCCACGAACGGCGGCAGCGCCGTTGACTACTATGTCGTCTATCAGGACGGTGTGGCTTTCGCCGCCCATCCGGCCGGTTTGTCGACCATCATCACTGGCTTGACGAATGGGCAGGCGTACTCGTTCACCGTGGTGGCGCACAATCTTGCTGGTCTGGGCACTCAATCCGGCGCAGCCTCGGCCACACCTTACACCGTTCCCAATGCGCCGACCGCATTGACTGCAACCCCAAGCAATGCTCAAATGGTATTGTCCTGGACCGCACCGGTGTTCAACGGCGGGAACGCCATTGATTATTATGTGATCTATCAGGACGGTGTGGCTCTAGCGGTTAATCCGACCATTGCCAGCGCCACCATCACCGGCCTGACCAATGGTCAGAGCTATTCCTTCGCAGTAGCGGCGCATAATCAGGCCGACATTGGTGCTCAATCCGGCGCAGCGTCGTCGATCCCCTTCACCGTTCCCAACGCTCCCACTGGATTGACTGCAACCCCAAGCAACGCTCAAGTGATTCTCTCCTGGACCGCACCGGTGTTCAACGGTGGCCGTGGCCTTACTGGATACAAGGTGTACCGTTCCACCACCGAGACTGGCATCTACACTCTGATCGCCATCGCCTCGCCCTCCGCCACTACATACACCGACACCGGTCGTTCCAACGGCCAGACATACTGGTACAATGTCAGCGCAGTGAACGCCGCCGGAGAAGGCGCGAAGACCGCTCTCGTATCATCAACGCCATTCACCGTTCCCAACGCTCCCACTGGATTGACTGCCGCACCGGGCAACGAGCAGATAGCGCTGAACTGGACTGCACCTGCCAGTGACGGCGGCAGCCTGATCACTGGCTACCGCGTCTATCGCTCCACCACCGAGAGCGGCACCTATACGTTGATCGTATCACTCTCCGGCACTACCTATACTGATACCGGTCTGACCGATGGTCAGGCATACTGGTACAAAGTGAGCGCGGTGAATGCAAAGGGGGAAGGCGATAGGTGCTATGCGACCTCAGCGACCAGTACGGTCAGTTCCATGACCTGGTTGCTCGCATTGGCGGTAGGCATAGTCATTGCTATCGTGCTAGTCGTACTGATAATGCGTTCCTCGAAGAAGAAGGGCAATTTCCCGGGTCAGAAGCCCCCAAGTTATCAGTATCCGCCTACATCATATCCGAACCGGCAGATGCCTCCATCCCCAGCTCAAGTGCAACCAATAGTCTACTGCAACAACTGTGGAGCCCCCTTGGCAGGAGGGGCGTTCTGCCAAAAATGCGGCAGACAGGTGAAGTGATGAAAAGACCACCTTCCGGAATAAGATAGCCGCGGACTCGAAGATACAAACGCATTCCGCTCTTTCCACCCCACCCTTGCTTTACGGTGGCATCGCGATCGCCATCATTGCAGTAATCGCCGTCGCGGTCGTTGTGATGAGGAGGAAGAAGTAGGTCCAGATAACCACGACATAGGTTCATAGGGCAACTCCGCTGTGGGATGTAGCTAGGGTACCTTGTCAGGGTGGGCGGAGAAATATTTTAAAAATTCTCATTCCTAACGGCGCAATATGTGCGTTCCAAGGTGTCACTTTGGCACAGAATGGTGAGTGCAAAGGCGACGCATTGAAATAACAGCACTAACGCCGAATTTCAATGAAGGAATTGGTAGAGAGAGATTCGAAGCCATGGAATCGGTTGGTGAACGAGAGCGCCAAGGCATACTTGGCATTCAAAATCTATCGTGATCTCGGCCAAGAGAGGTCGATAGATAAGGCCTGCGCCATCCACAATGGGGGGTCGGTCGGGGGTGGAAAGGGGGCCAGATATGGCAGATGGTCCACTTGGTCGATGGACCACGATTGGGTCGAGCGGGCGCGGCTGTACGATGAACACGTCGACCAAGAAGAGCAGGAGACGAGGGCCACATTCTGTGGAGAAATCCGCAGGCTCCGCGTTGAGTTCTCCTTGAAGTGCTACGAAATGCTCTGCCAGAAGCTAGGCATGATAGATGTTGGGAAGCTCACCGTAAATGAGTGCCTCAAGCTGGCTCAGATCGCGCTGGAGATGGAGGCCATTTCCTCAGCCCCTGTCGAGGAGATTCCTCCAGGCATGTCAAGAACTGACTATCTCGCCACGCTTCCGGAGGTGAAATATGCACAAGAAATCCTCGCAGACCCCGTCGCCCGCGGGCTCCTCTGCGACCTGGTGGAACGCACTCACACAGGCAAGAATGTCCCCGGCAGGGCTGGCGATGTTCATGACAAGAGGGAGCTGGAAGCTCGCTCCTCACCTTGCCCTGCTCAATAGGAAGCTCCTGGCGGTCGCCGCCGGCGAGACCAGAAGGCTATTGATCTGTATGCCACCCAGGTTTGGGAAGTCCCAGCTGACAAGTCAGTACTTCCCTGCCTGGTATCTCGGCCTCTTCCCTGACCGCAGGATCATCTTGGCGTCCTACGAAGCAGATTTCGCCGCTTCGTGGGGGCGGAAGGTCAGAGATGTTCTCGAGGAGAGTGGGAAGGAGGTCTTCGGAGTCGAGATCAGACAGCGGTCGAGCGCCGCTAATCGATGGGAGATCAAGGACCACCGGGGCGGAATGAACACTGCTGGTGTCGGCGGACCTCTTACAGGGAAGGGTTCAGACCTCCTTCTGATAGATGACCCACTAAAGAACGCTGAGGAGGCGTCCTCAAAGGTTGTGAGGGACAAGATATGGGATTGGTACTTGTCCGTCGCCCTGACCCGCCTGGAGCCCTCCGGGGCGATATGCCTAGTCCTCACGCGCTGGGCCGACGACGACCTAGCTGGCAGATTGATCAAGAGTTCAAAGGAGAACAGCGGATCAGACCAATGGGACTGTCTCACCCTGCCGGCCCTGGCGGAGGAAAACGACGCACTAGGCCGGAGACCAGGCGAGCCACTTTGGCCTGAGAGGTTCAGCAAGGAAGATCTAGACCGCATCAAGAGCACCATTGGGTCCCGCTTCTGGAGCGCGATGTACCAGCAGCGACCACAGCCCGAAGGAGGCATGATATTCCAACGCAGCTGGTTCAGATACTTCCGCGAGGAGGGCTCCGGTTCCGAGAAGTACTTCTTGCTCCAGGGAGCGAACGGCATTAAGAGAGTCGACCAAAACAAGTGCTGGAGGTTCCAAACGGTGGATCCGGCGGCAACTGAGTCCCAGAGAAGCGACTATTTCGCCCTGCTGACATGGGCCGAGACGCCGGACAAAGAGCTGTTACTCCTCAACATCGTGCGTGAGCGGGCGGAGACCACCAAGCACCTGGACATTGTGCGCCAGGCCTTCGACAAGTGGGAGCCATCGTTCGTCGGAGTCGAGGACCGTACCTTTGGCCTGTCCCTGATCCAGTGCTTGAAGAAGGAGGGGATACCAGTAAGACCATTGAAGGCCGACAAGGACAAGGTCGCGCGGTCGAGGGTCGCTGCCGCCAGGTATGAGACGGGCATGATCTTCCACAAGGCTGGGACGAATCAACTAGATGTCTTCGAGGATGAATTGCTGGCCTTCCCCGATGGGTCTCACGATGATATGGTAGATTGTGCTAGCTACGCGGCCACAGCATCTGCACAGAAACGCGAACCTCGGATTAGATCCCTTTGAGTCTCACAACACACACATATATATTTATGACATGATAAATTACTTATCCAAGCTGGTCGATAGGGTCAATCACACACATAGAGAGGTGATTGGATGCCGTACAACCTGTGGAAATGCTACGAATGGATCTGCGACAAGCTGATGGAGAGCGGGAATACCAGCAACATCGAACGCAAGCAACTAGCCCTCCTCATGATGGAACGTATGAATGTTACCACCCCTCAGAAGGTCAACAACCATATTCAGAATATGATTGACCAAGGCTTCCTCGAGACCGAGAAGGATGACAAGAAATATCGGGTATCCGACCGGGAATTTTTGAGGCATGGGAAGCGTTGAAGCTCATCGCTCAAGACCGCCCAGAAGATTATCGTATGCAATAGAAATGGAGGCGTTGGTGCACGATTGGATTAAATGCTAGAATATTTGGAATGTTCTTCGAATAATAATTTCCAGCAAACCCTTTTGTATCTTCTCATTATTAGGAATTCCAGTCATACTTGGTTGATTTCTTCTAGATGTCGAAATTGGTGTGTTCAATGAATGTAAAATTAAGAATAACCGTAATTTCGACCATAGTATTGCTCATTGGAGTGTTTCTCACCGTTATGTCACCCGTCGCCTCCGCCGACGAATTCGGTGAATACACCTACACTGTGAGCAGCCAAGGCGAAGCCACGATAGTGGGTTACTCCGGAAGTAGCTACCAGTTGGAGATCCCCTCATCGCTGGGAGACCATGCCACAACTGCAATCAATGGCTATGCATTCAGGAATTGCACTTCTCTCGGGTCTGTTACAATACCGGATAGCGTGCGCACAATTGGATCAGGATCATTCGCGGGCTGTGTCATCCTAAATTCAATAGACGTAGACACGGGCAACCTCTACTTCTCTAGTGTGGATGGAGTACTATACAACAAGGCGATAACTCAAATCGTCCAGTATCCTTGTGCCAAGAGATCGGGATTCGATCCGGTATTCATAGTCCCCGACAGCGTTGTGTCTATCCGAACTTCGGCGTTTGCCCAGTGCCGTCTTGAATCGGTAGTTCTTCCCAGTGGCCTGAAAACCATAGGAACGAGGGCATTTGATTCATGTACCTCACTACAATCAATATCATTCCAAGGAGTCTTCGCGCCTACCACTATTGGTGCGGAGTGGCTCCTAGGAACTAGTGCAGATATCAGAGGGCACGCCAAAACCATCTCAAGCTTCCCTCAGCCAAATAGTGTCTGGCATGGGTTGACAATGGGCAGCCTTCTGGATATCCCGGGCGTTCCAACGAATATCATTGCCTCAATCAACAGTGATCACACTACGATTTCTTGGCGGGCTCCGGATAACAACGGCGGCAGTCCGATTATCGGCTATATGGTTTACCGGAGCACAGCATTTGTTAGTAGCTATTCACCACTTGGCTTGACACCAGAAACGACATTTACGGATACCGCCCCTGCAATCGGCCAGATTTACTTTTATAAAATTAGCGCACTGAATGCCAATGGAGAAGGCGAACAAAGCTCTTCAATTTCTGCTAGCGTGCAACAGCCACCTAGTTCCAACAACAATCCCTTGATAATTGTTGCAGGAGTCATTATCCTCATCCTTGTCTTGACGGCCATTCGACCTATCCTGCGTAGACCCAAGAATTGGAGAGGTAGCGAGAAGTCTGTTTATTCGGACACCCGGGGGGTCGGAATTGGCCAATGGGAATCTGGCATGATCCATAGGAGATTGGCCTTTGGCCTTTCTCTCCTTGGGGTGCTGCTGCTTGTCGCCTCCTTATTCCTACCCCAGTGGAGTCTGCAATCCAATGCTCTCAATCTCGAAACGGCCAGCATGCACGCAGATATGTATGTATTTGGAACGAGTCTAACAACGGGGACTTCCTCATCATTCACATACACGCAGAATCTAGAGGCTGGTGCTCAGCAAACCCTGATCATTCTTCTCATAACGAGTAGCGCGGCAATCATGTTGGCTGCGATAGGCAGTTCTTCTTTGAGGGATTCCTCTCGTGACCATCAGAAGAGAGCTTCGGTTGCACTCATGATGTTGGCATCTGTTGTTGCTTTAGCCTCCCCGCTGATCTTCATGCTAGCTCTGCCGAATTCGCCAAGTAGCACAAGTTCCGGCTATCACATTGATTTCTTTGGGAGCATGTCGGTACTGGGTTTCAGCATGAGCTGTGGGGGAGGAATCGGATGGTTTCTGCAAATAGCTGCATCCATTCTCTTGATTGCCGCCACAATCCTGACGGTCAAAGTACAATCCAATGGTACTCGCATGCCTTTGACTTCAAGTCAACCTACGGCCGATCAAGAAAAGCCGGAACAGGTGCACGCAGGCAATCTACCTGCATTTGTAGATCATGCGCCTTGCCATAGCTGCAATGCGCAGACAAATGGGTCTGCCTTTTGCGGAAGCTGCGGCGAACCAATGAAATACATGACTAGCCAGCGTTCTACCCAACAGAAACCTAGCTCGCTGAATGCTCCGGATACGCAATCCCCGATCACAGGAGAAGATGGCAATGGTTGTTCCAATTGCGGTGGCGAGACCAGAGGATCTCCATTCTGCGAGTCGTGCGGCAATCGACTAAGATGACGTAGTCGACAGACTCGGTGAGGGCTGCTAGAGTGGTCTCTCTAGCTCCGCCTCAGTCCTACCTCCAGCCCTTCGGATATAGACCTCAGCCATCTTGAGTTGCTTCCATCCAAATATGTCACACAGAACGATTGGATTGTGGACTCGATATGCTAGCTTAGTTGCTGCTGTTGCCCGAAGACAGTGTGGATATACCTTCTTCTTCAGACCACTCCGTTCAGCCACCCTCACAACGATCCTATAGACGGTCATACGGGTCATATCGAGCGAAGGATGGGCGGTGAAGAAGTCCCTAGCCGCCTCCCATGCACGAGACGATATCTTGAGCGCGGGAATGGTCCGAGCGGAGTCCGCCCTCTTGGGCGTCCAGCCCTGTTCCGATTTAGAGGGGATGATGATGTGCCCTCGCTGGAAGTTGATCCAAGTCGATTGTAGAGCAGCTATCTCGCCCTCCCTCAATCCCAAATCTCCTGCTAATAGGATGATGACCTTCTCCCGCGGATCGTTGATATTGCAGGCGCTGATGAGAATATCCAGCTCCTGGTCGGTGAGAGCGTCATCTTTACATGACATAGTTGGAGCATATTGTTACATCTAGTTATAATTTTGTAACATTACGTTACAATCAATGATGACATATATTTAAACAATTGAGGAGAGTACACGAGGAATGTTACAAAATGGACAATTGTGTAACACCCGGTAATTTGAACTAACCACTATGGTCTCTGCCAAATATGGAGACACATTCAAGGCAGATCGAATATGTGTGAGCCAACCAATTCGGAGAACTTACTCATTGACTTGTCGCTGGACTGGAGCAATTTCAAGTATCTATCCCTCAGACCCGATGCAGAGACTTCCACGTTCGCGTGTGCTGCAGAATTGGACCGTTCATATTGGATTGTCTCCAACGGAATCATTATTTCATCAACGCTATTCTTATCCATCACGAGTTCCAGATACTTCCGAAGGTGCTTCAGACTGCCAAGCTGAGAGTCCATCGGACAACCCACATATGCTAGAACCTTTGATATTTGTCTCTTATCAATTCCTTCTACAAGGATATTCGCCAACTCTAGCATTTGGGTTTCCCATTCTTCCTTGGAATCAACGAGCACATAAGACAATCTCTTAGTTCTTCTGAACGAAATGGCGCCATGATATCTCCACACTTTGACTTCCACACCATATTGACAAGCGCTCGGAAAATCATCCAAAGTCCTCGATAGAGACACAATTGGATCGGTTTCATCGCTCCACTCCCCCTCGAAATCCTGGATGAAAGCCCGCTTGGATATTCCCCCCTTCGGGGGTTGGTTGAATGATTTCCAGTAGATTTGTTCCTCATATGGCAGGGATGCCAAATCACAGAGATAGGCGTGTATTTGGCCCTCTTCCGAGATGTAGTAACTCTCCAAGAACCAAGAATCCCGACATTGAATAGAAAATGGAGTAAGGATATATTTGTCCGAGAATGACCTGTATTTGACTAATACTTCAGGACTGAAGAAAGCTGGCGAGGTCTGGAAAGGCTTCCCCGTGTCGGTGAAGTAGCTATCGAGGAGCTTAGGATCGCATGAGCAATCGCAGACTTTACCGTGCTTGAAATCGATTGAGATGAACGTTTCAAACCTCTCATTTCTGCCTGGAAAGACATCTACAATCTTCTGCATCTCAGCATCCGTCTTGGAAACGCTCAGCAATTGTATGCCTCTAATGTCCGAGGCTCTCTTCTTCCCACCAGTCCCCATGAAGTAATCGATTTTGGCATAAATTCCTGCCTCGAATAGCTTTGGATCGGCAGAGGCAATTTCAGTTCCAGATGCATCAAATCCTTCGGGAAATCGGCCGATATCAAATAGCCGCACTAATGTTGACTCACTCAGGAATTGATAATAGTCTAGGGCTTCTCTTTCTATTGTGCATAAGGTGTATTCATCAGACTCAATAACTTGAATGACGGGCTTCAGATCTCCTCTTTGGTCGTAGCGGCAAAACGATGAAAGTTCATCTACCCAGTGAACATCAAGAACTTGCTGCAACTTCTCGCTTACATCTAAGTAGTGATGACGAGGGCTCTTCCAAAAGCGCCTCAAGAACACGATGGGTTCTCCTTCATCGAGAATGCTGCTACCGGTGCTCAATGGAGGGAATATGGTATGCCTTTCGGATCTGTGTTCATAGATAGTCCCATGACCCCACCCTCCAGATGGGCTGAAATTCCATCTCATCAAATCAGACAGGAATCCATCTTCAAGGCTCGCCTTTGGCACGAACACGGAATATAAATATATTGCAGAGAATGAATTCCTTGTCATTATGTAGATTGGGACCATCCCAGATGTTGAGAGTTCCAGGAATCGAATCGTGTCTTCCATTTCTAGACTCTCGTTGCTCTCAATAAGGCTTTCCGATCTTCCTACATGGGATGCAAAATATGCAACCAATTCCTTTGTATTCATCCTTCTCTCCCCAACATGCATATGAATCGAGATAAGAGTGCCACCGGTGCCATTGCTTAAACTATAGTCTTCAAGAGATTTTGAAGCTGAGAGACTTCGCAGAAGACAACGCTATCGATAGCACCAATTCCATCCCCGAACACACTCTGGATGCCCCCTTTGAGAGCGGTCAATTGAACCGATTTTCCTGAAACTCTTCCACTGTCACTCTTCCCTTCCAATCGCCGCGAATTCAAAGAAATGACAAGGGTAATCTTGCCGAGCGGGACTGGAGATCCACCGTCGTCGATCCAACTATCACATAAGGCAATACAGGCCACAATGCCAACAAGGTCCTTCGGCCTTCCATTTCCATCCATTATCTCTATGATAAATCGGGGTTTGCCATCAGAACTTAGACATAGGAAATCCGGATAAGCGAAATCGGAGAAGGCACCCTGGTTTGCTCTTCCCAACCTTATGCGCCTTCCATTTGGAGGGACGTGGTCACAATTATGCCTGATGCCAAGATCTCCCAACATCTTCGCTGTCTTAACCATCTCCGCCTCATGCCACTCCCCCTGTTCTCCCATCTACTCACCCACAATCGACAGAGAAATGACCTTCACAACCTCGTCGCCGTAGTGGTTGATGACCTTCACCGCAACCTTGCCGGTCAGTGAGATCGGGAATGGTCTGCTCTTGGCACTATAGAGGCTGGACCATGCAGCTTCGTCGATCTCAGCCCTGAGCGTCTTCCTCAACTTCTCGTAGGGATCGTTCCCGCCAGTGAAATAGGCATGACGGACGAAGAAAGACTCTCCATCATACTCGGTGTCGATGAACCAGCATGCTATCTCATCGATGCTACTCGCCCTGGTCTGCCCAGTTGTCGGGTCGTAGATGTCTAGACCCAGGACCTCGATCGTCATCTTGCCATCAGCCTTCTCAATCTTCAGATCCGGCTCTCCGTAGATCATGAATAGGTTGCCGGACCCGGTCTTCTTGAGCAGCTCGTTTCCCATTGCAAGATCCGGGTTCATCTTCACCGGGACGACATCAAGGCGACCGAAGGTCTTGGCTTCCTCCGACACATACGGATCGAAGGCAAAGCCACAAATGGCCAGCAGGTCGAAACCGAGGCCCTGCACGGCCTCTTTGGCGGCTTCCTTGACCTGGTGGGGTGATACTGTGCCGAATTCTGGGCCGATGGAGATGCCGACCTTGCGTTGCTTGTGTTCCATGTCGGTATACGTTCCAATGGCCTGGATCCAACGCCCAGCATACGGTTCGAGAGAGTCGAAATTGATCTTTTCCTTCCGCTTGGTGTTCTGGATGCCCGCTTTCTTGAGATTCTCCAAGATCATTGAGGTGAAATCTTGGAACGGTTTGCTTTCATTCTCGCCTACTTTGCCATCCAGATTGTCATCCGCAGGAAGGACGCGATGGGGTGAAAGGCTTTCAACAGTGAATGGGCCGCTGACACGGATCCTACTCCGGTCCTCATAGGGCCGGTCGTATAGAATCTCCATCTCCGCACGCTTAGCTATGCTCTCGTCAATCTCCTTCTGCCGTCGACGACGAAGTTCCCACCAATTCTTCAAAAGAGATGATAGGTTCTCATCACCGCCAATCTCCTTAGGCATCTCCCATTCTTCGTAGTTTCTTCCAGAAACCTTATTGATTGTCTCTCGAAGTGGTTCCATATCATTCTGCCATTTGCCGTGAATGACGTCAATCTCTTCGCTATTTGCTATAGACTTGAGCGTTATGTGGGGAACTCTCTCGTAGACGAAACCTTTGCGCACATCCTCCAAGGGGCGATAACTGGACTGCCTCTTACCGGAAATCTTTGCCTCCACCTCAATGCCTTCCATACTGTCGGCGAGTGTGTAGAATGAGTATTTGGTGGACATCAATCGAGTACGCGCTAATGCTAGTGCAACTCTACTGGTGTCGATGGTGATCCAACGGCGTCCCCATTGTTCAGCAACAGCAGCACTAGTCCCTGATCCACAAGTAGGATCTAGAATGAGATCACCTGGATCGGTGGAGAGTAGAATGCACCGTTCAATGATCTTCGTCGAGGTTTGTACAGCATATATTTTGTCTTGGCCCGCTCCACCCGAAGTATCATTCCAGATGTCAGTAACGGCTACAACTGGGAAATCCGATGCATACCTTAAGAATCTCAGAACGGTCCTCATTGGCAATGCCCGGCCGGCTAGAATAAGACGATTCATGCCATCTTCTGTGACTTTCCAGTGATTGCCAGACAATGGTTGATAGACGACTCCTCGGTAAGTCACTCGGTATGAGCCTGTGCTGCGAACCCCTTGTGACTGCAAATCACCAGCCGATATCCCATCCTCTTCCATTGTCTCCTTGTTGTAGAATAGTTTCTTGGACTTCACGCGTTCAAGGTTCTTGGCGAACCATATGCAATAATTGCCCACTCTATCGATTTGAGATTCTTGCCGGCCAGTCGTTGTCTTGAAGAATATCTGGGCGACGAAATTCTCCCTTCCAAATACCTCTTCGATTAGGGTACGCACATAATGTACATTCTCATCTCCAATTTGAACAAAAATGCTGCCAGATTCGCAAAGGAGATCCCGTGAGATCGTGAGCCTTTCCCTTAGATAGGTCAAATAAGAGTGGATTCCAAGCTCCCATGTGTCTCTGAATGCTCTAACCTGTTCTGGCTGACGTGACGCGTCCTCGGCACGCCCATCTTGAACTTGATTCTTCCTCGTGCTGACCTGCCAGTTGGATCCAAAGCGAATTCCATAGGGTGGATCGATATAGATCATCTGAACCTTACCCTTGAGACCTTCTTTCTCAGCCAAGGAATTCATGACCAGGAGAGAATCACCTAAAATCATTCTATTGCTCCAGTGGCCTTCGTGGTGATAGAAGTCAACTTTGTTATCAAATCCAGGCGGCAATCCGTTGAAATCGCTGAACAAGTCGAGGCTGGCCTGTTTCGTGTCCGGTTGGTTCTTCAACTTCAACTGTTGCTTAATTAGATCCTCGATCAGCGCCTGGGGGTGAATCTTCTCTTGGATGTAAATGGGAACTGAGGGCACTTCCAGGTCCTTGCTGTCCTGCTCATCCTTGCCCTTCCATACCAACTGCGGGTCGAGCGATGGGTCGCGAGGATACTTCACCATCTTCGGCGCACCTTCTTCCTCGGCTACGAAGCCACGTAGCTCCTCGGTCGGGATGTTCTTGCGCGTCTGCTGGTGCTTGATAGAATCCACGGCGACCTCGGCCGCCTTCGCCTTCCTTGCCATCACTGTGCCCCCTGTTTCTTGACGAACTCGGTGATCCTGAACTTGGCGTTCCATGGATCGGTGATCTCAAAGAACGCCCATCTGCCAAAGCGTTTGCAGTTGTTCACTGCCGGGACCCACAACTCCCGCGCGGTCGAGACCTTGGCCTCCTTGTCGGTGTCTCTCTGACCTGTCACTTCGATGATAAGGTTCAGAGGATCGTCGACTCCATGGCCGTCATCGACCACTGCTACGAAGTCCGGGATGTAGTTGTGCTCTGCGCCCTGGTAGGTGTAAGGAACGAAGAAACCCATGTGGTCGTTCTTCACGTAGCGCAGGACGAAGTCCAATTCCTCCAGTACCATCGCCGTCTTCTGCTCATAGGAGTTGGTATCTGCCGCTACGTAGTTGATCTGACACTTGTCCGCTCTGGTCTCGTAGCAAGGCCGGCGGGTATCGAAGTTGATCACCTTGCTGCTGCCCATTGGATCGTACGGCTCAATGAGCGGGAGGATATGCATCCCGGCTAGCCCATTGGTCTCTTGAGCGATGGAGAGGAATATCTTCTCCGAAGCCACGTTGGACCATTCCACGAGATACAGTAGTTGAGGATAGGTGTCGTCCTTATAGCTCACACACTCCTCGATCCAGCGCCTAGTAATCTCCAGCACCTGAGGGAAGAGCCACGGTTTCTCGTTGCCATCGTCATCCCTGAACCGTTTCAGCGTTTTGTGCGCGAGGAAGAACGCAATCTCATTGAGGCGTTTCATCCTCAGGTCATCCAGGGTATGCACAGAGGCCTCGCCCACGATCGGCGCATTCTCTACGCTGGTCGGGAGGTCCTTGGTCGATAAGGTCATGTTGGATTCCTTGCCGAAGGCGTACCTGAGTTTCTCCCCTGGAACCTCATGGCGATAGCCGGCGATACGGGGGAAGGTAATCTCCAAGGTCTCCCTTCCTTCCACCGCCTTGATGCGCGTGACCTTGACTGGGGGGTTTGTGGCTGCCGTTGTGCCGCTGGTCGGGATGAAGGAGAAGGGCACACCATAGACCTCTGCATACTCCGGGGTGAACATGCCGTTCTCATCGACCGCGTACGATGTGCGTCTGAGCGCTCGCCCGACGACCTGCTCACAGAGGAGCTGCGTACCAAAGGCGCGGACCCCGAGCACATGCGTAACGGTCTGAGCATCCCATCCCTCGGTGAGCATGGAAACGGACACGACGCAGCGAACCTCTCCACCCAGCTTCCCCTCCTTACCGACCGTGTTCATCACTTCGCGCAAGAGATCCTCGTCGGTCAGACTGTCAACGTCGCGGCCGGGAAAACGCTGGCGGTACTCCTGCTTGAACTCCTCGATCTCCCGGGCAGCATACTTCTTGAAATCGGACCCCATTCCCTCGCCCGACTCCAGCTGCTCGCTGTCGACGAGAATCGTGTTGGGTCTCGCGAGCCATCCACCGCGAGTATCGTCATTGCGGAAGAGGTCCATCTGCCCAGCTTGTACGACCTGTTTGCCGCCCACTTCCTTCTCCCAGCCTGAGATGTAGTCGAAGACGAGCTTTGAGACTGCCGTGTTATTGCAGACTACGATGAAGACCGGAGGTGTCCTCCCAGCCTTGCTCGCCCCGGCATCCTCCTGCCAGCGCTTGAAATGCTTCTCATAGTTGGAGTAGAGGCTATGCAGAGCACCTTCCAGCACCTTTGGCAGCTTCGGCTCGCCAGCGAGGATTGTATCAGCCCGGCCCTTCTTGGGCAGATGGTCCTTGATGTGGTACCAGATATTGCGGTAGGTGGGACCTCCGCTGTCAACGGAGTTGTCTGCGATCGGTACACGGGGAATCTTGACGATACCCGCCTCGATCGCATCGATGAGAGAGAAGTCGGAGATGACCCAGGGGAACAAGGTCCCCTCATTCCAGCCAGACCCCTTGAGGAAGAAAGGTGTAGCGGACAGGTCATAGATCGCCCTCACCCCCTTCTTCTTCGCGACGGCCTCGATGCCCGAGATCCAAACGCGAGCGTCCTCATCACGACGTTTGGCCTCGCCTTTCTCTTCCCGGTCCAGTTTCTCTTGTTTCTCCTCTTCGGTCTCCTTCCTGCGACGATAACAGTGGTGGGCCTCGTCGTTGATGACAATGATATCGCCTTTGCCACCCAGCTCACGACAGACGCGAGTCACGACCTGCTGGGGTGACTCCACCAGACCTGCACCACCGCCGAGGATGTCCTTAGCTAGCTTGCTCGCCTCCATCTTGTCGCGAGCCAGGAATGAATGGAAATTGGTGATGACTATCCGGGCCTCAGCTAGCTGTGGCATGAGGTCTGAAGGCACTAGATCGCGCTTGCGGTAGTAGTTGTCCTCATCGTTGGGGAACAGGACGCGCAAGCGATCGCGGATCGTGATGCCTGGGGCTATCACCAGGAATGCGTCCGAGAAACGACCGTCCTGCTTGTTCGCCTTCTTGTTGAAGAAGTTGTAGGCGATGAGCATGCACATCACAACGGTCTTGCCGCTGCCGGTGGCCATCTTCATGGCTAGTCGACCCAAACCCGGGTTGCTGGAGTCGTTCGCTTCTTTGAGCTCGTTGAGGATCCAGGGTTCGGAAGCTGGAGCCACTTCAGTCAAGAAGATGACAGTCTCTAGCGCCTCAATCTGGCAGAAGAAGAGCCGGTTCTCGCGAGAGGAATCGGTCCAGTAGGCCAGCAGCATTCTCGAGGTCTTGGTGATGGATTGGTAACCTCCCGCCCTCCATGCATCGACCTTGGCCCTCACCTGGTTGACAAACTTGTTCTCATGCGCTCGATCCTGAGTGAACTCGGTCTCGCCGATGTGGGTCTGCTTCCCTTTCTGCTTCGGTTGGGCAATCGGCATGAAGTATTGACTGGGTCGACGACCATCGACCAGCTCATTGGTGATGCCGTCGTCGTCGAACCTAAAGTAGCGACTTGGCGCTAGATACGGCGAATTGATAATAGGATTCTCAATGACGACTTGCTTCATGATATCCCCCGACTCCCCGTCAGCGCATGGCGCGCCATGAACCTTAATGGTTGGCGATGAAATCCATGTCGGGCAATGACAGTTGACCAGCAATGTTCGATGTGCACTGATATTGTATTACCACGGTGTGTGTGTTTCTCGCACAATCCCGCTAGCTCGACTATCGCAAATGGATGAAGGACGCATCACGTCGGCGCAGGTTTATTAATACCTCCAATCTGAAGGAGGTTGTGCGAGAACTACTCAAACAAACCAGGGACCGAGATGGGGACGCTGCCAGACCATCGGAGGCAGCTGTAGCATCCGCCCCCATATCCAGTCTCCGATGTGAGTCCCACGACTATGCCAACCCATCGAATCTGGTGGGCGTGGGAGTGTTCTATTGCGTCTGCCTAAGATTCTATTGGGCGACCCTCTCCAGAGGCGCCGAAGGAATCGTCTTGAGGGCGGTCTGATGTATGGCCCGAAAGAATCAAATTCTTTTGGAGGCCGTAGAGGATTCCGAGATGCCCCGTCAAAGGAGGCAGGAGTATCTCTATGCCCTGATCGAGAAACATCTTACACTGATCACAGCCAGGAAAGCTGTGAGCGAGCAAGCGAAGGAACCATATCGGAGAGAGCTTCGTCGCATGTCGGATGCCTTGATGAACGCTGGCATGCAATCCACGCCAAAGAGAGTGGGGGAGGAGGAGATAGACTTCCTCTTAGAGGAATGGGCTGGGCACTGCACGCCGAAGACCAGGAAATGGTACTTGAGCATCTTCAACGGCTATCTGAAAACGAACAAGAACCATGTAGTCGGAGAGATGCGGATAGGCTGGCCCAAGGACTCTCGAGTTCGAGTGGACTGGTTATCTCTAGAGGAGGCCGTCTCAGAGATAGACGCGGCGCAAGGGGTAGAGAAGCCACTTGTGCATCTGGAGCTGAGACTGATGATGCGCAGATGCGAGGTAAGAAGGCTGACGATGAAGGATGTCCAAGAAGGTGTCCTCGAGGTCAATGGCAAGGGTCGCTATGGCGGCAAGTGGCGCAGCTTGGCCTTCGCTCCAGAGACGCGCTCGGTCTTCATGGGATGGAGCATAGAGCGAGACGAACTGATCGCTCAAGCGAAACACTTGGACCCAGACGTCCGGATCCCGGACGAGTTCCTGATATACCGGCAGGGTGCCAAGCTCAGCGCATACTCGAAGAGTGGTCTGGACGATGTCCTGCATCGAGCTATCGAGAGAGCAGGAGTAGTAAGGCGGGTTGGTCACCACACGAACAGACGCTCGGGAGCCCGCTTCGTGATCGAGGCGGACCCTTCGAACATGTCGGTACTTGTGGAGGCATTGGGACACGAATCCGAGACGCAGACGAGACGGTATTGTGGCCTAACGATCGACGACATGACAAAGATGCACACAGATGTCTCGACGCTCCTAGAAAGAACGAGAACGGATCTGCGCATTACGGGGTTGTCCCCTCGACCGCCGTCGGCGAGGATAAAGGCCTAATAAGGAAAGCAGTACACAAAATCTTGGTATTTCGAGATGAGCCAGCAAGCAAGCAAGGCCCAAATCCGGCTGAGCCCACCTCCCAATTCCACCCCATTCTTGAGGCAAGGCCTCAGCGGGGCTCCGTGCTCGACGGCGGATATTATGGCCCATCATTTTCCGTGGGGGCCTCGCCGGCCATTTTGCAGGGCGCGCCGCTGCCGCCGCTAGTCGAACTTGGACGGAGGAGCCATGATGTGCCCCATTCCTTGAGATCCATCGCCAGTGCAATTGATATCTCCAAACATCCAGCGTTCCGCCAACAAGGAATAGGAGAAAAGGGGAAAGAAGGAAAGAAGAAAAGCGGGACTCCATCCTTAGGGCTTGCCCCTCCGGCGCAGCAGCAGCACTGCCACGACGATCGCGCCGATCGCGGCCAGGACCAGCGCGATGGTGCCGAACTCCAGGCTGGCGACCCCTTGTCCGCTCGAGGTGTGCCCCGAGGCCACATTGGACAACGGCCCTTCGCCGATGGTCGTGGTGGCGCTGACCCGGTAGAAGTAGCTCACTCCAACACTCACGTTACCGTCCAGGTACTCCCTGCCGGCGGTTATGCCGAGCAGATGGTTCTCGTAGCCCAGCTCGGTGCCGCGGTAGACGCTGTAGGAGACCATCGGATTGCCTCCGCTGCTGGAGGGCGCGGACCAGCGCAGCCGGACGTTGTTGGCAGCGGACTCTGCCACCAGGTTCTGCGGGCTACCGGGCAGGGTGCCGGACACGGCCTGCCGGACCAACGACAGCGGTCCCGAGCCGAACTCGTTGACCGCCCTCACGGCGTAGAAGTAGGACAGTCCGTTCTCGACCGAGGTGTCGACGTAGGACAGCGGCGCAAAGGGGATCGAGGCCAGAATGCTCAGGTCGTTGGGAGAGTTGCCGCGGAAGACCTGATAGGTCAGGATCGGGGCGCTGGCCCGCGCGTCCGGCGCAGACCAGGTCAGCGCGATCTGATTGCTCCCCCGCGAGGCGACCAGGCGGGTCGGCATACCAGGGAACGAGCCGGGTATACTGTAGGTCTCGGCCGAGCGCTCGCTGTTGCCGACCGCGTTCTGTGCGGCCACCGAATAGAAGTAGGTCCGTCCATTGGAGACGCCGGCATCAATGAAGCTCTGCGTCGTCCCTGCCACCACCGTGATGGCGCTGCCACTATCTGGACTATCGCCACGGAAGACGATGTAGTTCAGCACAGGACATCCGCCCAGGAAGAGCGGCGCGCTCCAATTCACCAGAACCTGGGAGTCGCCTGCGGTCAGGACCAGGCCTATGGGTTTAGATGGCAGCGAACCCGGTATGGCCGAGATGGCCGGGGACTTGGGCCCTTCGCCAATCTTGTTCACCGCCGCTATCTGGTAGAAATAGCGGACGCCGTTGACCACCTGCTTGTCCACGAAGGTGGACACCGGCGCTTGCACTGCAGCATAGTACTCGGTCGAGCTCTCATTGCCTCTGTAGATGAGGTAGAGTAGCAGCACATCACCGCCGTTAAACTCCGGTGCGCACCACTTCAGCGATATCTGGTTCATGGTGCCCTTGGCGAAGTCGTCGAGATCCGTGCTGTCGCTGTCCCAGACCTGCGGCGAATACGGCAGCGTGGCTATGATCAATACCTCCTCGGTCGAGTTGGGTCCAACGCCCCATATGTTGGTGGCCTGGACCGAGTAGTAGTACGTGTCTCCCGGGCAGACGTCGGAATCGATGAACAGATGGATGGTGCCGGGAACCGCCACCAGGAACTCCCTGCAGCCAGATTCGCTGCCGCGGGAGATGACATAGTTGACGATGGTGGTGCCACCATCGCTGTCCGGATGCCCCCAGACGAGGATGGCGATAGTGTCGCCGAAATTCACCCTGAAATTGAGCGGTACCGAAGGCACGTCACCAGCGATCATGGTCACGATGACGGACCATCCGCCTTCGCCTATCTGGTTCACCGCGCTCAAGGCGTAGTAGTATCTGTGGCCGTTGCTGACGTTGACATCCACATAGGAGATCGTGTTCGGTGAGACGATCGCGATCAAATGGAAGGACCCGAGCACGTCCTCGGCCGAGCGGTAGATATTGAAGGCCAGAAGCGGCTTGCCACCATTCCATTCGGGAGTGGTCCAGTTGAGGGCGATCAATCCTATCGAAGATGCGATCGACACGCGCAATGGGACCGTCGGGGTGCTTCCGGCGATGCCAGTGGCCTCATTGGATATCGGACCAACGCCGACACGGCTCTGGGCTTGCACGTAGTAGAAGTACTGGACACCGTTGAGCACCGGTATGTCGACGAAGCTGGTCTGATTCGGCCCGACGCTGTTGATGAATACCAGATTATTGGACGAGGTGGACCGATAGATGATGTAGGTATCGATCGGGTAGCCTCCATCGTAGGACGGCGCCAGCCAGTTCAGGGTCATCTGAGTATTGCCTTCCAGAACCGTCAGGCTTCTGGGGTTGGTGGGGACGATACCGACCATGACCGTGGCGCTGCCGCTCAAGGCCCCCTCGTTGTTGCTGGTCTGCCCGGAGACCTTGTACTTGACGATCTGACCGTTCTGCACCCCGTAGTCAACGTAAGTGAAATCGGTGTATGGGATTGTGGCTATGCGCATATAGACGCTGCCCGGCGTTTGGAACTGACGGTAGATATGGTAGTAAAGGACGCGACCAGCACCACTCACCGCCGGTGGATCCCAATGGATCGCCGCCTGGTTGTCGCCACCGCTCCCGATCACGTTCAGCGGTGGGGTAAGATATCCGTTCGCTGATTGCTTGACCTCGTTGGAGACCGGCCCCATGCCAACGGCGTTCTGGGCGCGGACCGTATAGAAGTGATTCAGCCCGGGTTCCGACGGAATATCGATGTAGCTGGTCTGATTGCCAGGGACTGCTGCCAGGAAGATCTGCGGATTGGTGGTCAGACCGGAGTAGATGATGTAACCGGTGATGTTCGCCCCACCATTGCTCAATGGTATTTCCCACTTCAGAGTGACCTGCCCGATGCCTCCGCTGCCAGTGAGGTTCAGCGGATTGGAGGGGACGTTCCCGGCCACAGCGAAGACGAAGTCGGAGAATCCTCCCTCGCCGATAACATTCTCTGCGCTAATCTTGTAGTAATAGAGGTTGCCGTTCCGGGCGCTAAGGTCGATGTAGCTCAAGACGGTAGAGCCGATGGTGGCTATCCTGCTGTAGTTCTCCAGGGCCGAGGTGGTGGACCGATAGATGTCGTAATACAGCAGGGGACGGCCGCCGTCGGACGCAGGAGCGGTCCAGTAAAGCGAGACCTGATTGTCGTCTCCCACCGCAATAGGATTCAACGGCACGGTGGGTACATTGCATCCAGTGCCTGCCACCTCGTTGGACATCGGGCCGATGCCCACCGCATTCTGGGCTGCCACGGTATAGTAATACGTCACACCATTGCTCAACGGCATATCGATGTAGCTGGTTGAGTTTCCCGGCACAGAGGTCAGGAAGACCGGAGTATTGCTCTTCGTGTTGCGGTAGATCACGTAGGCGTTGATGGGGCAGCCGTCATCATTCGACGGAGCGGTCCAGTTAAGGGTGATCTGGCTTTGGCCCACCTGGGCCGTCAGTTCCGTGGGCGCACTGGGAACTTCGCCCGGGAACACGAAGACGCTGACGCAAGCGTCCCCTTCACCGAATTCATTGACCGCGGACACCTTGTATTCGTAGAGGTGGCCGTTGACGACGCCCTCATCCACGTAGGTCAGCACCGTACTGGGGACGGTGGCGATGAGCACGAACGGACTAGAAGCCCGATAGATGTTGTAGTACAGAAGCGGTCGACCGCCATCATAGGCGGGCGCGGACCATTTCAAGGCCACCTCGTTCTCGTCCCCCACAGCTGTGAGGCCTTGGGGAGGCGTAGACGGTCCGACCGGCATGATGGCCACCTCTTCGGAATAGGGGCCGATGCCGACCGCGTTGCGCGCTGCCACGTAGTAGTAGTAGGTCGAGCCGTCCGCCACGGTGGTATCTCCGAACTCCGTTGTATCCCCGGGCACCGAGGTCAGATAGGTGGGACTGTTGGAGGTCTTGCTGCGGAAGATGACGTAGGAGAGGATCTCACTGCTGCCATCATCTTCGGGGGGGTCCCAGGTCAGTAGCACTACGCCATGCCCGGCGACCGCTTGCAGATCCTCAGGCGCAGAGGGCAGGTTGCCCGCCATGGCGTCCACGAACATGCAGCTGGGACCTTCGCCGATGTCGTTGACGGCGGTGATCTCATAATGGTAGATCCGGCCAGCCAATATCGAAGTGTCGACATAGACGGTAAGGGGTGCGTCCACCGAGGCGATCTCATGGAACGGACCATCCTCCAGCGCCCTATAGACGATGTAACCGAGGATGGGCCAGCCTCCGCTCGAGGCGGGCGCCTTCCAGGTCAATGCGATCTGATCCGCGGTCCCCGTGGCGGTTAGGCCTTGGGGTGGGGTCGGGACCGCGCCCGGGATCGAACTGACCTCTTCCGATAGGGGGCCTTCACCGATGCTGTTGCGTGCGGCCACCCTGTAGAAATACTCCAGTCCGTTGGTGACGCTCGTATCCGTGAAGCTCTCGATGTCATCGACGATGGTCAGGAGGGTCTCGCCCATGGAGGTCCTGCCCCTATAGATGACATAGTTGGTGATGGCCGAACTGCCATCGCTCTCGGGCGCATTCCACGTCAGGGTATTGGAGGCATCCCCGCGCTCAATGGAGAGATCCCGCGGAGCGGAGGGCACATTTCCCGGAGTAACGCTGACCAGAACACTGAAGTCGCTCTCCCCGAAGGTGTTCTCGGCGGTGACGCGGTAGAAATACTTCACGCCGTCCGTCACCGAGAGATCGAGGTAGTCAAGAACGATCGAGTCGCCGATCCACACGAGCGAATCTGACGCGAGACCGCGATAGATGTTATAGTGCAGGACCGGGGAGCCTCCGTCGGACTTTGGCACGGTCCAGAGCAGGTAAACCTGACCGCCACTTCCAGTGGCTGCTAGCGCCTGGGGCGCTGCAGGCGCGGTCCCCGGTTTGTCGGAGATCTCCCTCGAGAAGGGGGATTCGCCTACATCATTTATTGCTGTAATATAATAATAATACTTCACGCCGTTAGTCAATCCACTGTCCACGAAGTAGAGCGGAGAGGCGGGGATCGAGGTCAAGAGGGTTTCGCCGCCCGAAGCGGTACCGCGGTATATCTTGTAGTTGGTAACTGGTGCGCCGCCGCTATCTAGCGGGGGTAGCCAGGTGATGTTCAGCATACCGTTGCCGGGGTGCAGCTGCAGGGATCGCGGCTCTGTGGACACCAGGCCTGCGGTCACCTTCACTTCGTCGCCTAGGCCGCCGCTGCCCATGCCATTCACGGCGCGGACCTTGTAATAATAGGCGTAGCCGTTGGTCACGCTTTCATCAACATAGGTGAGAACGCCGACATTCGCCAGGAACACCTCCTCTCCCGAGGTCGTGGACCTGAAGACCTGGTAGAGGCTGATGGCATATCCTCCGTCGGAGATCGGCGCGCTCCAGCGCAGCGAGACTATTCCGTCCGCACCTCTGGCCGTCAGGCCCTGCGGGGCCGCCGGCACCGTACCTGGTTTTCCGGAGGCCTCCACGGACGCGGGGGATTCGCTTACATCATTTATTGCAGTAATGTAATAATAATACTTCACGCCGTTCGTCAATCCGCTGTCTACGAAGTACAATGGCCCCTCTGGGACGGAGGTGAGGAAGACCTCGCCGCCTGACGCAGTGCCTCTGTAGATCTTATACCCGGTCACTGGAGCGCTGCCGTTGTCCAGGGGCGCAAGCCAGGTGAGGTTGATCAGGCCATTGCCCGGATCTACCAGCGGGGAGCGCGGTTCTGTGGAGGGGAGGCCCGCCATGGCCCTTAGCTCATCGCTGAGAGTGCCATTGCCTTTCCCATTGATGGCGTGGATCTTGTAGTAGTAGAGGTTGCCGTTCAGCACGTCCGTGTCCACAAAGAAGAGGACGGTCACTGTCGCCAGATAGGTCTCGGCGCCGGAGGTCGTAGACCTAAGAATGGCGTAGGCGCTGACTGACGATCCTCCATCAGATGCCGGGGCGCTCCATCTGAGGGATATTGATCCATCCGAGCCCCGAGCAATTGGAGTCAATGGTGCGGTCGGAGTGGTGGCCGGCCTGCCTGATACCTCTACGGAGGCCGGAGATTCGCTCACATCCGT
>CAZCNG010000013.1:8431-25069 GCA_964500045.1 uncultured Methanomassiliicoccaceae archaeon | reverse complement strand
CCGGGGACGTGGAGCAGGGCATCGTGTATTCCCGCTTCAGCGTACCCATCGTTTCGCTGTCGACGCTCCGGGACCTGCTCATCGAGAATGTTCCGCCGTTCATATACGCCGCCCCGGGCGGCCTCTATGTCAAGCTGGACAGCGAACTGCTGCGCCGCTTGCGAGATGAAAGGGGCATCAGCCTGGGCACGCTGGCCGAGATGGCCGGCGTGAGCCGCCGCACGATCCAGATGTACGAGGGCGGTATGGGCGCCATGGTCGACGTCGCGCTCCGCCTCGAGGAATTCCTGAACAGCGAGATCGTAATGCCTCTCGATCCGCTGACGCACAAGGTCGAGAAGACCGAGCAGAAGCCCTTGGACATCGACAAATATGAGGACGAGTTCACGCGCGAGGTGTTCCACACGCTGTCGGGCATGGGATTCAGCATCCGGCCCACGCAGCGGGCGCCCTTCGATGCGCTCACCAGCCGCTCGGAGGTCATCATTTTGACGAGCTTGGGCAAGGACGAGGTGCGCATCAAGGAGAAAGCGCGCATGATAGGGGACATCTCCCGCATCACCGGACGGGAGAGCGTCATCATAGTGGAAAGGGCGAAGAGCCGCCACGCCCTCGAGGGGACGCCCCTCGTAAGTAGAGAAGAATTGCGCAAGCTGGATGGAAGCAAGGAGCTGCGCGACCTGGTGGCCTCAAGGAGCGATACCGATGCAGAAGATTGATCTCAACGGGGCGGAGGTCTTCCTCCTCCCCATCGTCAAGGGCCTGGTCACGGACATGGAAAAGGTGCGGAAAGCGTACGAGGAGATAGGCCCGGACGCCATGGGCATCTCCATCTCCAAGGAGGAGCTGACCGGCCTGCACAATAAGGCCGACTACGAGAACTACGAGATGAGCGGGCTGGAGGAAGCGTACAAGGACCTGCTCTCCACCTTCGGCGAAGTGCGCCTGCCGGCGCCCGGTTACGTGGAAGCGATGGACCTGGCGGAGGAGAAGGGCGTGCCGCTCATCCCCATCGACATGAACGAGGAGGATTACTCCGAGTCCTATTGCCGCAACGTGAAGGGCATGGACTGGATGAAGGAGAACGTTTTTGGCGGCACCCTGCCCCGCCGCAAGTTCCTGCTCACTTCGCCGGAAGCGTTCGCGCACGACTGGGACCGTAAGGTCAACCGGTCTAGGGGTTTCCGCAAACTGCTCCAGGAGAGGGAGGACCGCATGATCCAGAGCCTGCGGCAGATGACGACGCATTACAAGCGCATCCTCGTCGTGATAGAATCGGAAAGGATGCCGGGCGTTGCCGCCCGGCTAAAGTGATCTCCTACGCGGCCCACAGGAAGCGCACGGCGCAGCTGGTCGTCTGCAGCAGATGCAGGGAGGCGGCATTGAACCAGGCGCTGGTCGGTCCACTGCTCCCACCGATCAGGAACAAGCATCCGTCCACGGACCCCAACGCCAATTCGGCGCGACCGTCGTCCTGCACGTCCGCCAGTTCCAGCGCGGTAATGCGCTGCGCGGCCTCCATGGTGATGCTCCCCGCCTCGAAGCAGCCGTTCGGACCATTGTCGAGGCATTGCAGTACCGACCTGCCGGCCAATAGGCCGAGCGTCACTATCTCCAGGGCGCCGTCGCCATCGAGATCGCCAGCATCGATCTCTTTGCTTTCCATTCGGGATTCAAAGGTGTACACAGGACAAGGCATGACCAGACCCGAACTGATATCGTGGCGGTAGTAGCCGGCGAACACCTCATAATCGGTGAGCACGAAGACCATATCATGACCCTGATAGGCGCCTGGCTTGACGCAGATGTCCCGGACCGCATAACCGTAAAGGTCCGGTAGCCAGGTGCGCGATTCCCAGGCCGAGGCCCCGGGCGAGAGGATGGTGATGCCCCGCTCATGCGCAATGGCCAGCCCCTGCTCGACGGAACCGTCTCCATCGATGTCGCCCAGGGAAAGGGAGCGCATCTCGCTGGGATAGCGATAATCGCTGAAGGTGAACACCTTCTCCCGCGTCCAGAGCCCGTCGTTCCACAGCATGCTGACCGATTTCCCGACCTGGATGGCGATGTCGTTGTCTCCATCCCCATCGGCGTCGAAAGCCTCCACGGAAGGCCGCGGCGCATCCTGCAGCGAGGTCGGGAAGAGAGAGGAACCCAGCGAATAGAGGACCCGTGCCTGGAAGCCCTCGGTGCTGAGGCTCAGCACCAGGAAATGGTTGTCGAGGTAGCGGTTCTTCTCGTAGTCGCCCATGATCGCCACCGCGTCGGGAACGCCGTCGCCGTCAAGTTCGGCCAACACCCCGTCCTCATAGCAGCGGTCGTCGGTCTGCGAGCTCCTCTTTAGTTCGAGCGGCACCTGTAGGCGGCCTGCTCCCTGCATCAGCATGAGCACGGGAACGCCTTGCGGTGTGTGCTCCACCAGCGGGTCGCCGCCGACCAGGAGATCGACGGCATAGGGGCTGGCATTGATCTTCAGAGGGCAGCACAGGCTGACCTGACCGTACGTTCCCTTGAGGCCGTCAAGTAGCACGATGTAGGTATTGTTGCCGGGGCGCCAGGCCTTGCAAGCGGCGGTGGACAGGTCGAGCAGGAAATTCGTCTCCCTGTCGTTCGTGCCGACGCAATGACAGTAGCTGGCAGTGAATGGATCACAGCGCAGATAGACCTGCCCGTCGAGGTCCTGGATGATCAGCTCCGCCTTCGGAGAGCGGGGCGTCATGTGGGTCGGGAACTCGAGGCTCAACATGATCTCATCGCCGGCCAGGACCCAGGCGGTCCCTTCCTCAAAGGTGCCGCGCGCCGCGCTCATCCGTGGGGCGAGCTGTTCATCTACTGCCAACGGCAGAGAGAAGGAAACCTGGATCTGCTCTGCGGCCTGGTCACGCAGCAATCCCACCAGACGATAGGAGCCGGCGCTTTCCACCGCATCCCCGACCGTGAAGGTGCAGGTGAAGAGGTAGTAGCCATCGCGGAATCCCGCGGGCGCCAGTCCCTGGGAGAGGCACTCCACGGAACCGATCTCCTTGCCGCTCTGAGAGGACACCAAGCGGATGCTATTGAGGTCGGACGGGTCCATGAGGGAACGGCTCGCCAGGACCAGCGTGGCCGAGGACTCCGTATCAAACTCTTCCTTCGGAGACGCGGCGAAGCCGCGGGCCATCCATTCGCCGGAGTCGAAGAGGCCGAGGAGATGGTCTCCGTTCCGATAGAGGTTCCCAGGCGGAGGCGTCGGCTCCGTAGAGGGCTGCACCTCCAGGGTCGTGCTGTCGCTGATCACGTTGCCATCCAGGTCGGTGGCATTGAACCAGCAGAGGGCGCCGTTCCACTCCAGGGTCGGAGTCAGCGGGACGGTCTCGAAGATCCCATCCATATCCGGGTCGCTCATTTCCAGTTCAGACAGACCGAACGAGCTGCCATTGAAGCGGACGCTATGGCGGTCCAGGCGCTGCGAGGGGTCTATCACCTTTGCGCAGATGGTGTTGCCCTGGCCCTCGTGGGCAGGGACGATGCTGAAGCCCTTCGCTGCGAAGAACGGGGACAGCTTGGCCGAGGAACCATCCGCGGAGATCTTGCCATCCCAGATGACATTGCCCTTCTCCGTTTCATAGACCAAAATACGCAGTTCCCTCGCGCCGCCTGGGAACGGAGCTATCCAAGCCTCACCGGTGTCCCAATCGGCCACTACGCCCCCGTGGCCCAGTTCATGGACCTCCGAGGCGTCCCCGGCCATCAGGACGATCTTCGTCGACCACGGATGGAGGACGTCACCACCCTGTTTCATGATGTGCAGGAGGCGGCTCTCGTTCTGCTCCTCCACCTCTAGTCTGAAGTCCACGGCCGGGATGTTGGCCGGGGACGGCATGCTGCTGACATACATCGCTATCCCTGAGAACAGGGTGACCGTTATGGAGAGCACCAAGAGATTCGATATTATCTCCGATACCCCCCTATTATTCCCTACGCCGATGCGTTTCTGGACCAATGCTCTGCCCCCTTTCCGCCAGTAGCGGCGGTGGAGGCGGGTTGCCGAGAAGCATATAAATTCGTTATCATTTGTTAGACTTTGTTGTCAACATAATGTCATTTCTAGTCGAAATGGCTTGTTGACTTTTATGTCATTGAGAAAGGCCGCTCTGCCATGCCGAGCGAAGCAACGTTAAATCGGTCAACAGGTCGACAATGTTTATATACCTCAACTCCGCAATTTAGTGCATAACCGCTTCTAGAAATTATCGCAGAATTAGGACATCTGGCACTGTTTCATATCTGCTAACAAAGTCATTATATACTTATTCCCTAATTACTGTTTAATGGAAGACTGGGCGAGGGCGTGGTTGGAAGAGCAGCGGGCCGCCGGCGTGACGCGCCTGGAGGTCAAGGTCATCAGCGATTCCCATTACGTCTACGACTCGACCACCATCTGGGACAAGACGCTCAAGAAGCGGGTCAAGAGGTCGACCTACCTGGGTCGGCTGGATCCCGTACTTGGTCTGGTCGAAGGCAAGAAGCACATGCCAGCCACCACCGTCGTCTCCATCAAAGAGGAGGGCAACGCCCTCCTCCTGGATCGCATGTTCGAGGACCTGTGGGAGCCGCTGGAGGCGGCCTTCCCGGTCGATCAGGCGGAAATCTACGCCATGGCGGTGCTGAAGGCTTTGCAGCCGACGCCACTTTCCTTGGCGCGGACGCGCTGGGATAAGATAGCCGACATCCACGGCCTGGACCCGAACCTGGAACCGCGGCATCTGGCCGATATGTACCGGCGGGTCGGTTTGGACCGCGAGGCGCAGGACGTGCTCTTCCGAGCACTGGCCATCGACGGGAAAGAGTTGATCTACGACCTGTCCAGCATCTTCTCTCGGAGTGGTGACGTGAACCTGGCGGAGAAAGGTTACAATCCAGACCATGTCAATCTGCGCCAGATCAACATGGCCCTGGTCTGCTCCGCCGACAAAGGTCTGCCGACCATGGTCCGGGCGCTGCCTGGCAGCGTCAAGGACGTGAGGACCGTGTACGCATCGATGCTGGAGCTCGGCGTCAAAGGCAAGATCCTGGTCATGGACCGGGGCTTCTTTAGCATCGAACTATTCCAATTCCTGGAGGCCAACGGCCTCGACTACCTGGTGCCGACGAAGCGCAGCAACAACCTGTACGAGAAGGTAGAGTTGGGCGCCGGGAAGTTCATCCACCGCGACAAGCTCATCCGCTTCGGTAAGGCCAGGTGCGACGGCCGTTATCTCTACTTGTTCGAGAACACGGTGATGCGGCTGGAGGAGGAAACGGACCTGGCCAGGCAGTCGATCGCCGGTACGCTAACGGACGATGAGATGGAGGTCGAGATGCAGCGCGCTGGACGTTTCCTCATGGTCTCCTCTTTGGACCGCAGTCCAGAGGAGATCTACCTCATCTACAAGCGCCGCGACAAGGTGGAGAAGCAGTTCGAGAAGTGGAAGAGCGACCTGGAGGCAGATGCGATGCATCTGCAAGAAACGGCCAGCGTCTTCGGCCACTTCTTCATCTCATTCCTCTCGCTCTACATACTAGCTAAGCTGGAGAACGCCATCCGTGACGCTGGCATGTTGAAGCACCATTCGACTCGGCAGGTCCTGGAGGAGTATTCGAAGGCCTACCTGCTGAAGGGCAGCGGCGGCCCGGTGCGCTACGAGGTCCCGAAGAAGGTCCGGGACCTGGATAAGAAGCTCGGATTCAAATTGCTACCCTAAAATGCAGAGTTGAGGTATATAATGACATGAGGTCATTTCATATTGACCTAACATGTCGTCGAATCATCAGCGCAGAAGGTCATGGCCAAGGCGGCTTCGCCAATCCCACAAGGGTGTTTCTGAGATAATTGGCACCATCCTTACGGTGTCCATCACCGTGATCTTGTTCGCAGGCATCATGCTCTATGTCGGCACCATGCCGCAGCCGAAGGGTACCACCTCGACCTCTTTTGCAGGTCAGACGACCTACAACAAGAATTCTGGGTACACATTCATCAATATTACACAGATGGGTGGGCAGCAGCTGTCCAATAGTGACACGCGGGTTTTGATCACAGTCAACGGAGGCCAACTGGGTGATTACAGTTTGGTCAACGGCGGACTGAGCAAAGATTGGGCGCCGGGTATGACCTGGACCTTGACCCGCAATGGCATAGGCGAGACTGCGAACGTGCAGGCGCTCATCTACCAAAAATCGGTGGGCGATGTCATATGGCAGGGATCGGTCAGCGATTCTGATGCCGCCAAGATGCCCGTCATTTCCAACAAGGGCATGTGGGACGGCAACTACGTTTACAATTCACCAATATTCAACAATCAGACCGTTCACTTCTTCGTCCTGTTCGCATCTACCCAGGACATACAGTACCTTGACAGCACCAGCGTTACCATGGACGGCTCCTCGATCGGCCTCTCGGCGTCGATACACCTGGTCAAGGATCCCAGCAACCAGTTCATGTACTACACATCCACCACCTACTCAGCGGCCTACATATGGACCGGGCATCGCGTGGCTTTCAACTTCACCACCACCGATAGCCGCGAGGGCCCAGTGGTCTACAGCGTCTTGAATGTCCTGGCTAATCCCAGCGGCGAGACCGGTACCGGAAACAACGTCAACCCGACCCCCAACATGTGGGTCAACTACCAGAACGGATACGCCGTCTTCGAGTACACAGACTGGCTCGTCAACAGCTACGCTGCGACACCGCGCACCACATTCACCAGGGGCGATAAGGTGGTCTTCGTGGTCGCGAGCCAGTCGCTGAAGAATGTGCTGATCGACAGCTCGCTGTACCTGTATGATCGCACCACGGGGCTGATGATTCCGGCTGCGTCTTCGCCCCATTACAATTTCCACTTCAATGAATACACAGGTGGATACTACGTCTTCAACGCCACCCTCAATACGGCCAGCCTTCCGAGGGACAATGAACTGTACCCCGTCAGGATCAGCCTGATGGATAATTCGCAGCCGACCAATTCGGCCATAGTCCCGACCAATATCACGGTAGGAACTCCCACCACCAATTTGGCTACCCTGAGGACCTATGCGTCGAGCACCGATAGGACGAACAATACTCCGACAAATTCTTTCAATGTTACGGACAAGATCTATGTGCGCATCACCTACCCTTCAGGGGCGGGGTCTTGGCTGCCATCTGTGGGTTCACTCTATGTAGCGGGATACAGTGGCGTGAAGCAGATCAACCTCCAGGTCGGAGGGATAGGGTCCAATCCGATCAATTATGTTATATTCTATGAGAGCACGGTCGGAAATTCGATCAATCTTCGCATCGACCTGAACAATGCATCCCAGGACGTTTGGCCTCTTGGATACAATAAGTATACCATCGCCTACAGCCCATTCGAGACCACAGTAGCACAATTCTATGTGGGATGGACCATCGGCATCAGTTCGCCAATGTATGATTATGACCTGGCCGTCGCCTCTGGGCCGCTCACCGCCTCCGCCAACAGCCTGATCTCCATCCTGGAGTTCTACAAGGGGGAGTATCGCTGGATGCGCGGCGAGGCATTGATCCCGCAATTCGAGCAGGAGAAACCAGGCGGAGGATCCTACCGGCCGCCGGACGCCCTCCTCACCCGCGTAGGTGACATAGACGGCGACAGTATGAACGAGGTCGCCGTGCTGGTTTCCGGAGAGGGAGGTATCGACATCGAAGTGTACGATAACTTCCAGGGGGCCTGGTGGGCCAGGATAGCGGTGCTCGTCCCAGGCACGGTGGTCGACTTCCAATTGGCCAATTTGGATTTCGACAATGACCTGGACATTGTCTATGTGATAGGTTCGACTATTTACCGCGTCGTCAACCAGGGAACCTATTGGCAGAAGATGACGGAGATCAATACAAGCCTGACGATCAAGGGAATGGTCGTGGCCAACCTCACGAGCACCATTGGTGCCAAGACCGCCTGCGATATTATGGTCTTCGAAGCGAGCAAGAGCATGAAGACCTATCGCTACTGTTACCGCGATGGGGCGTCCCCTCCGACCGGACCTACGGTCTACGCCCAAACGATCGCGACCATTGATTCAAAAGCCAATATGATAGAGGCCGCGATCCAGACAAGCAGTACGGCCCAAGCCAAGATATTCGTCCTTGACAGCGACGGCGGGATAAATAAGAATGGGGTCTGGACGGGTGCTGGGTTCACATTTGGCGGTACCTCGGCCTTTGCCAGCGGCATCACCGGCGGCATTCAGCTGTTGACGGGTAATTTCGTCGGAACGCAATATGTGGATCTGGCCATCGTGACCAAGCTCTATGTGTACTTTGCAATACAGACCTCGGAGAACACTTTCGTCATGGGCACGGGCAGCATTCTCACTCAAGGGGGTGTCGGAAATGACAACGGCTTCACCGCAGCGGCAGTGGCCGATGTCAACCGCGACGGCTATGACGACCTGGTAATGTCCGATAACCTGGAGACAGGAAACACGGCCACGGGCCAAGGCCTGCTGAGGATTGCGCTCAACAAGGCGGGCACCAACGGTTGGTGGGTCGCCAGCAACGGCAACGTCATCGTGTTTAGCACCATCTTCGGGATGATCAACGATGTGAGCGTGGCCAAGCTTCCGACGCTGACGCCGTATTAGAACTCGACGCCCTTGCGGGCGTCGACCCCCTTATCATAGGGGTGCTTGACCAGCTCCATCACGGTCACCAGGTCAGCGGCCGCCAGGAACTCGGGCGGAGCCCTGCGTCCAGTGAAGACGACCTCCACCCCCTCGTGTCCGTCGACCTTGGACAACACCTCCTTGGGGTCCAGCAATTCGAAGTAGGTGGCCACGTTGATCTCGTCGAGAATTACGAGGTCGTACTCTCCCGAATGGATGGCCGCGACGGCGAAATCCAGGCCGCGGAGGGCCAGTTCCTTCTCCTCCTTGTTGTCCTTCCCCTGGTGCACGAACCGACCGCTGCCGAACTGGAACACGTCCACGCCTAGACGGCGCAATGCCTTGATCTCCCCGTAGTCGTCCCCTTTCTTCATGAACTGGACCACACAGATGTGCAGCCCGTGTCCCCAGGCACGAAGAGCTAGTCCGAGCGAGGCCGTCGTCTTCCCCTTTCCTTCACCGGTGTAGATTTGCAGCAGACCTAGTCCTTCCCGAGACATCGCAATTGCATCGACCGCGGAGGATATAGCGATTGCCGGCAGGCTTTATGCCTCGGAGGCGCTTCTGTGGTCGATGCTTGAGATCGAAGTCAAGGCGCCCGCCCCGGATCTGGCCGCGGTCGAGGCCCGGCTGCAGGCCATGCACGCGGACGGCCCGCATGAAGAGGTGCAGGTCGATACCTACTTCGCCCACCCGGCCCGGGACTTCGGTGTCACCGACGAGGCGTTGCGCCTGCGCCGTCAAAAAGATAGGACCATTCTCACCTACAAGGGACCAAAGATCGACAAGAAGACGAAGACGCGGGAGGAGATAGAGGTCGATGTGCCCGACGCCGATGCGATGGCGTTGATCCTCACCAAGGTTGGATTCGGCGTCGCCATGGAAGTGCGCAAGGTCCGCCGCGAATACCTGCTGCCGGATGCGGTGGTATGCCTAGATCGCGTGGCCGGGCTGGGCGACTATGTCGAGGTCGAATATCGCACCCAGGACCTGGAAAAGGGCCGGGAACGCGTGGCGGAGATCATGACGTCCCTTGGACTGCACGGCAACGAGCGGAGAAGCTATCTGGAGCTCCTCCTTTTGAAATGACCGGTCACAAGTTGCGTATCTTGTCGGCGATGAATTCGCGGGTCGCCTTGTCGTCCGGAATGGTGACGGATTTCTTGAACCGCTCCGTTCCGTCCGCGAGCTTGTAGCCGCGCGACACGGAGATGAACTCACTGACGCCTTCCTTGGTGGTTGCTTTCTTCCTGGCGACCTCGATGAAGTTGTTCTTGCCGAAGAATATCTTCTCGGAGCTGATCGTTTCGAAATCGACCTCGCCTCGGGCCTCTTCCTGCATGTTGTTCTCGCGCCAGGGTTGTTTGCTCTGGGGCTGACCCTTGTTTTCCTCTTCCATTGTCAACGCCCCCGTGGGCTGACTTAACAAACTGCCTAAGCGCATATTAATATTTTGTACGGCCGAGGGCGTCCAGCCTTCTCCAATTAACTGGCAAAGTGTGAAATATCACGGCGCGGTTCAAACCTCAATGCAGGAAGAGCACCGCTTCTGCATCCGCTGCGGCCGGGAATTGCCTTCGGGATCGACCTTCTGCCCCTATTGCGGAGCAAGCCAGTCCCCGTTGGCCTACAGTTACGTGCCGCCCACTCCACCGCGCAGCGGCTTCGAGAAGTTCAGCGATTTCATCCGGGGCTGCGGCACGGTCCTCACCGTGCTCCTGCTCGTGCTCGTCTCCTTGAATGTCGCCATCCTCATCTGGGGCGTCACCCTGGTTCTGCCGGAAACGGCCACGCACACCATCCACCTCTTCCTCGTCATCCCTTTCCTGGTGGACTTTGCCTCGCTCACCGGCGACGGCTTTGCCCTCTATTACCTGCTGATCGTCGCGGCCATCATCGTCTCCTTCATCATAATGATGGTAAGAAGCCTACCCGCTCTGCGTAAGGAGGCGGCCATGCAGAAGGTGGAGGAGCACAGCCCCGCCTACGTCATCGCGACGCTCTTCTTCGCCGTCATTGGCTTCAATTTGCTCTTCAACATCATCATCGTCCTATTCGGCTACAATCCGGTCACGCCACCCGCAGAGCCGCTCTGGGTCAGCCTCTACTCCCTGGCCAACGCCTCCGTGTACGAGGAGCTCATCATCCGGGTGCTGTACATCGGCCTGCCGCTGATGATCATCGCCCTGGTCCGCCCGGAGGGAAAGCCGCTGTGGCGCTACCTCGTCGGAGGAGGATTCCAGATAGGTAAGAAGGAGCTCTTCTTCCTCTTCTTCTCCTCGCTCATGTTCTCCGCCGGGCATATCTTCAATTGGGACGTCTTCAAGCTGGCACCGACCTTCGTGGCCGGTCTAGCGCTAGGCTATCTGTTCCTGCGCTTCGGTCTCTGGGCCGCCATCATGCTGCACTTCTTCGTCGACTACCTGAGCATGGGGATAGACGCCACCGGCAACGGCGGCGTCGAGGCCTACATCTTCATTGTCCTCATCGGTGCCTTCCTGATCGGGCTGGCCTACATGGTCCACTACGGCCTCAAGGGCATCAGCTACCTCACGGGCAAGGATCTACGTCTGGAGAAGCCCATAGCCGCGTCGTCGGGTGCTTCCCCCATGCAGCCCCCGTCGGCCTACGCCCCGCCGCCACCAGCGCAGCTGCAGCCCACCTCGGGCGGCTTCGATATATTCTGCCATTCCTGCGGCAGCCGCGAAGCGAAGTATGAAAATGGAGTGCTTATCTGCGCCCAATGCGGCCGGCAGCTGTAGAAACGCTGAGCCTATACCGCTGAGAGCATCTTTTCCAGGCGTAGGCGCGAGACCTCTGCACCCTCTACCTTGCGGGCTTCGATGACGAAGTTCCCTTCGTATCCTTTCAACCGTTGCAGGATGGGCGGAAAGTCTATGCTGCCCTCCCCCAGGGGCAGATGTTGGTCATGCCTCCCGTCGTTGTCGTGGATGTGGACGTTGGCGAAGCGCCGCCAGTAGGGCAGGTATTCCTTGATGTTGTTCGTGGTGTGCGCGTGCCCTATATCCCAGCAGACGCGCAGCTCCGTGCCTTCCAGCATACGCATCAGGTCGTCCGGGTTGGTGAGCATGGAGATGGGCATGTTGGGCATGTTCTCCAACGCCAGAGTGACACCCGCCTCCCGCGCCGCCTTCTCCGCCTCCTCCAGCGAGGCGCGCGTGGCGTTCCACGCCCCTTCCTTGTTCAGCTGCCCCAACGGCGTTAGGAAACCGGGGTGAACGGTGAAGGGGGTGATGCCCATCCGGCCCGCCGCGGCGATGGACTGCAGCACCTCGTTCAATGCCGCTCTTCTCATGCGGGGGTTGAGGCTGCCGATGTTCACATCGCTCAGCGGCGTATGTGCTGAGTAGCGCAGATCGAACGAGGGCGTGAGCTCCAGGAACTCCTTTTCAATGTCGGGCAGGAAATGCTGCCCCTCGCCGACTATCTCCCAAGCAGGGAAACGCCTGGCGACGAATTCTAGGGCCTCCTGGAAGGGGCGGAGCGATAATGCCGGAGAGGACATGGCGATCATGCGATCGGTTCCCCATGCTCAGTGCGCGGCGTGACCTTGTCGATGAACGCGTCCAGCGCCGCCTCGTCGTCCGCTTCCACGCTGACCGTGATGGCGCCCAATGGCTGGCGCCCTTCCTCGAAGGAAATGCTGCCGGCGGTCGCCGCCTGCTTGTTGAGCCGGAAGCTGGTCTTGCCTCCGGCCATGAAGCGGCGCAGCGCGGCCCGCGCGGTATCGAGGATCCTCTGCTTCCGCACGAGTTCGGAATAATTGTCCAGCGAATCCGAGGTGATCCGGATGGTGGAGGCGTCCGCCTCGACGCTTCCCTCCGGGAAGATGGCGCGCAGCGCGGACAGGACCTTGCCCCGGTCCTCGGTCGGATATAGGGGCGTGGTCACGGTCACAAGGAGCATGAGGCCGTCATGCGTGGAATTAATAATAAGTCATGCCTCCTCCTATTCGTGGAAAGGACGGAGATACTCGGCGCCCTGATATGCGAGGGGATTTTCCTGGAGGAGGATGCCGCCGACTTCGTCCTGCAAATGGCGGACCCTCTGACGTTCACTCGAGAAGCAGTGGGCCGCATGGTCAGAAAGCCGCGACTTTCGATCACAATGGACGATCTCCGCACCGTAGTGGCCATCGATCGTCCTGCGATAGCGGCCGCCCCGAAGAACAAGCGCCATTCCGATATTGAGATCGTTGAAGACATAACGGGAATTTCCCAATGTCGGGGTAGCGTCGAAGGTTTTCATGATTATTTCATGGATAGATTCCTCGCCATCAAAGAGATCCTCCAGCGCAGAAGAGACATGGTCAATGCGACCAGCATCTACGCGCTCAAGTCCAATTCACGCTTCAGCAATGAAAAGGAAGTCAGCTTCATTGGCATGGTTTCCGAGGTAAGGGATCTCAGGTCCGGCGGGAAGATGGTCAAGCTGGAGGATGGAAAAGCGGAAGCAGAGGTGTATATCGCTCAAGATAACGGGCGGTCTGAGGATCCGAGAGGTCAATTCGGCAACGTCCAGAGACCGCGGATCAACCTGGCCTTGGATTCTGTGGTCCCAGATGAAGTGATAGGCGTCGTCGCGAAACCTTCTGCCAACGGCAAATTCCGCGCGGTGAATATTGTTAGACCCGATGTCCCGTATTCTGGGGGAATGGAAACATCAGACTCCACCTCCCTGATCGGCTTCATGGGCGATGTGCATGTGGGCAGCAACACCTTCTTGACCAGAGAATGGAAACAGATGACTTCCTGGCTCCGCGATAATGCGGATCAGATGAACATCAATTACATCCATGTACCAGGAGATGTGGTTGATGGTATTGGCGTCTTCCCCGGGCAGGAGGACGAACTGGAGATAGAGGATATCATTGATCAATACAAGGCCCTGTCCGAGCATTTGAAGGAGCTTCCCGATAACATCAAATTGCTGGTGCAGCCCGGCAACCATGATTATGTCCGTCCGGCAGAGCCGCAGCCGGCTTTCGGCGGGGAAATTGCCAAGCTCTTCGACTCGAATGTGGTCCTGCTCGGCAACCCCTGTTCAGTTCGTGTGGAGGGTCGTTTGATCACCTCCTACCACGGCAAGTCCTTTGACGACCTGGTGGCGAAGGTCAAGGGAAGCAAGTACCAAGACCCGATCGCACTGATGATAGAGATGCTCAAGAGGCGGCACATGGCCACTTTCTACGGAGGCAGGACGCCGTTGGCCCCGGAGAGGAGGGACCACCTGGTCATCCGAGACGTACCTGACATTTTTGTGACGGGGCACGTTCATGGCGCAGATATCTCTGGCTACAAGGGCGTCCGTCTCATAAACGCGTCCACCTGGCAAGACCAGACCCCTTTCCAGAAGTCCCATAACTTCATCCCTAAACCAGCGCAGCTCGCTTTGGTGAACCTGGGCAATGGGAAGATGAAGAGCGTGTCCTTCGACACCTTCCGAGAACAAACCCTGGAGCACCCGCTGCCCGTGAACTCATAGAGAAATTGAGAAAAGTGGTTTCAGAGGCCGGTATTCCACAGCACCACGATGAGGATGAAGCCCAGGATCATCATGACATAATAGACGATCATGGACCACTTGAAAAGGCGAGCCTTTCCCTCGGCGGTAGTGATGTCCGGCCTTCGCATCTTATGCCTCGACGCGGCCCTTCTTCTGCTTGACCCTCTTGAGGCGGAAGGTGTTCTCCCTTTCCATCTCCTCTAGACGGAGGCGGATGAAGGCCTCTGCTTCCTGGTACTCGGGTATGACCTTGAACTCCAGGGCATTGACGCGGCGCTTCGTCTTCTCGATCTCGTCGAGCAGCTTCTTCATCTTGGTCTCGATCTCCGCGGCCTTGATGATCGTTTCCACGAGATCCTGGAACGCTTCTCCGGCCTCGTCGACGAAGGCGCTGGTGCCAATGACGCCGTAGCCCCGCTGGTCCATGGGCGCGAGGATGCTCACAGATTCTATCTCCGGCACCACGAGACCCATGACGTTGCGGCTCCTCAGTTTGACCTCGGGGTGGGCGCGCAGGGCAAAGGCGGCGGACTTGACGGCAATGGCGCCGTCCACGGCCTTGGCGATGGCGATCTTCTCCATGGCGCGGTCGTACTGTCCGTTCACCTTCTCACGGACCAGCTTCGCCTCTTCAAGGATCTTGAAGAACTCGAGGATGAGGCCGTCCCGCTTCATCTTGAGGATCTTGTAGCCTGACTTCGTCAGTTTGATCTTCTTCTTGATCTCCAGGAGCTCGGAGCGGGTCGGCTTGACTTCCCTGGCTGGCATCTATCTCACGCCTTTCTGTACTTCGGGTGGTACTTCTCGATGTACTTGCGGTCGATACGAGTCAGTTGCCTCTCGTCGAGCGCCTCGAGCAGTTCCCACATGAGGTTGAGCGTGGTCTCGATATCGCGGTCTTCCTCTCTGCCTTGCCGGACGAATCTCTTCTCGAAGAGGTCAGCGAAGTCGAGGAACTTGCGGTCCCGCTCGGACAGCGCGTCCTTGCCGACGATGGCCACGAGGCCTCTGAGGTCCTTGCCCTCGGCGTACGCAGCGTAGCATTGGTCAGAGACGGCCTTGTGGTCCTCACGGGTCTTGCCCTTGCCGATACCTTCGTTCATGAGGCGGCTCAAAGAGGTGGAAACATCGATCGGGGGGTAGATACCCGCGCGCACGAGCTCTCTCTTGGCCACGATCTGCCCTTCGGTAATGTAACCGGTCAGGTCAGCGATCGGGTGGGTGATATCGTCACCGGGCATGGACAGGATGGGGATCTGCGTGATGCTGCCCTTCTTGCCCTTGATCTTCCCGGCCCTCTCGTACAGAGAGGCCAGGTCGGTGTACATGTATCCCGGGTAGCCGCGGCGACCGGGCACTTCTTCTCTGGCGGCGCCGATCTGACGCAACGCTTCGCAGTAGTTGGTGATGTCGGTCATGATGACCAGGACGTGGTATCCCAGCTCGAAGGCGAGATACTCAGCGGTGGTCAGAGCGAGCCGAGGGGTGATGATCCTCTCGATGGCCGGGTCGTCGGCCAGGTTCATGAAGACGACGGCCTTCTTCAGCGCGCCAGTGCGCTCGAAGTCCTGCATGAAATACTGGGCTTCTTCGTTGGTGATGCCCATGGCGGCGAAGACCACGGCGAACTCTTCGTTCGTGCCGAGGACCTTCGCTTGCCTGGCGATCTGCAGAGCGATCTCATTGTGCGGAAGACCGCTGCCAGAGAAGATCGGGAGCTTCTGACCGCGAACCAGGGTGTTCATTCCATCGATGGTGGAGATACCGGTCTGGATGAACTCGGCCGGATTGTCGCGGGCCCACGGATTGATGGCCGCACCGACGATGTCGAGGCGCTTCTCCGGGATGATCGCGGGTCCGCCGTCCAGCGGCTCTCCGGAACCGGAGAGGATCCTACCGAGCATGTCCTTGCTGACGGGCATCTTCATCGTCTCGCCGAGGAAGCGGGCGCCCGCGCTCTTCTCGACCCCGAAGGTACCTTCGAAGAGCTGGATGACGACCAGGTCCGTGGAGGTGTCCAGGACCTGTCCCTTCTTCTGCGTTCCATCGGGCATGGTGACGATCGCGATCTCATTGTAGCCGACCGGCTCGGTCTTCTTGACGAAGACCAGCGGCCCAGAGATCTCGCTGATGGTGTGGTACTCCTTGTGGGTAGTCATGTTACTTCCTCCCCAGGGTCTCGAACGCCTTGTCCATGTCCTTCATGATGCCGTCCAGCTGGGCGTCCACGTCCGCCTCGAGCTTGCACTTCTGCAGCCTGGCCTTGATCTCCATGTTGACGATGGCGTCCACGGAGACCTCGCCCTCGATGGCCTTGTTGGCGCGGTCAGAGAACATTTTTATGATCTTAAGGAAGGCATACTGCCTCTTCATCGGCGAGTAGGTGTCGACCGGGTGGTAGGCGTTCTGCTGCAGGAAGATCTCACGGACCATCCTGGAGATCTCGAGGGTCAGCTTCTGCTCCTC
>CAZCNG010000013.1:5250-8331 GCA_964500045.1 uncultured Methanomassiliicoccaceae archaeon | reverse complement strand
TAGCCTTCCTCACCGGGCATCTCTTCCAGCCTGGAGGAGATCTCCCTCATGGCCTCGGCCCACCTGGAGGTCGAATCGGCCATCAGAGAGACGTTGTAGCCCATGTCGCGATAGTACTCGGCGATGGTCATGCCGGTGTAGACGGACGCTTCACGCGCCGCGACGGGCATGTTGGAGGTGTTGGCGATGAGGACGGTCCTGCCCATCAGGGGCTTGCCCGTCCGCGGGTCCTCGAGCTCCGGGAAGGAGGTCAGCACCTCGGTCATCTCATTGCCGCGCTCGCCGCAGCCGATGTAGACGACGATCTCGGCGTCGGACCACTTGGCCAGCTGCTGCTGGGTAACGGTCTTGCCAGTACCGAAAGCTCCGGGAATGGCACTGGTGCCGCCCTTGGCGATCGGGAACAGGGTGTCCAGGATCCTCTGCCCGGTGACGAGCGGGATGTCTGGCATCATCTTGCGGGTCGTGGGCCTTCCGAACCGGACGGGCCACTTCTGCATCATCATGACCTTCTTGCCGCCGATGACGGCGACGGTCTCCTCTACGGTGAATTCGCCGGACTTGATGTCCTCGACCACGCCGCTGGTGCCCTTGGGGACCATGATCTTGTGCAGGATGGACCGCTCCGGTACGGTACCGATGATCTGACCTTCCTTCACGACATCGCCCTTCTTGACGATGGGGGTGAAGGGCCACTTGACCTTACGGTCCAGTCCCGGCGCCGAAACGCCTCTGTTGATGAAGTCGCCCATGGCCTCCATCAGGACGGGGAGCGGCCTCAGGATCCCATCGTACACAGAGCCGAGCAGGCCAGGGCCGAGCTCGGCGACGAGGGGCTGGCCGGTAGCAACGACCTTCTCGCCCGGCTTAACGCCGGAGGTATCCTCGTAAACCTGGATAACAGTCTTGTCCTCGACGATCTTGATGACCTCGCCCATGAGGGCCTCCTCGCCCACCTGAACGACATCGTACATCCTTGCGGATATGCCAGTCGCCGTCACGACAGGGCCTGCGACCCTGTAAATTACACCCTTGTTCTCATTCGCCATCTTGACCCCTCTTAAGTTTTGTAAAGATCGACGCCGATCGCACGCTTGACCTTCTCGCGAAGGTCTCCTTCGTTCTTTCCCACGAGCACGACCACTGGAGCGATGCTGTCCATCGCCTTCTTGCGCGCGCCCGGGCTCAATCCGTCAATGCTAGAGGAATCGATGGCCAGGACACCGATGGTCGGGTCGGCGATCAACTCCAAGAGCTTGTTCTCGAAATCCGCCACCTTGACGGGGTAGATCCTCTTGACCCCGCCGAGACGGAAACCGAGCACGAAATCATCATTCCCAAGTACAGCAATGTCCATCAGATCACCAACAGCTTCTTGATCTGCTCTGAGTCAAGGCCACTTTCCTTGCCTCTGGCGATGATCCTGATGTTATCCACCTCGATCTTCTTGCGCACCATGTAGTCCACGATCGGCAGCACCGAGAGCGGATGGATGTGCGAGAAAGACTGCGATTTGCTCGCTAGCACCTTCTGCATGGCCAGGGCGACATCGGTGAGGGACCCGGTCTGCTTAGAGCGCTCGAGGGGGTCCTTGATCTCCTCGTAGAAGCTCAGCTTGCTGAGGTCGGACACAACCTGGTCATAGGTCTCTACACCGGCCAGGGCAGCTAGGTCGCTGCTGCCGAGCTCGAAACCACCATCGATCATGAAGGTGGCGATCTTCTCCGCTGGCATTTTGGCGCGCTTCGTCTTGAGCAGCGTCATCACGTTGCGGATGTCGACCTCCTTGCGCAGGAAGTCCTTCAGAATCCTTTCGGCCTTGGTCCCGCAGGCGATGCACGACAGCAGGTCGCTGAAGTACGTCTTGTCGAGGTAATCCTCGATCGGGCCCAGTCCGCCGCTGCTATCATACGCGGCGCGCACTTCGTCCGGTATGACCAAGCCTTCCTTCTTGCGCAGCTCCTCCAGGACCTCGCTCACTCCGTTGAGGGAGATGAGGAAGTTGAGGTACTCCTCGGAGAACCGGCCGGCGGCGACGATGTCCTCCTGGATCTCGTCCGCGCTGGCCCCGTAGAACTTGCCACGCAGGATGGTCTTGATGTTATAGGTGTCCCAGCGGCTCAGGTAGTTCTCCACCATCTGGCGGAGATCCCCCTTGCAGAAGGACAGGATCTGTCTGTTGACGTGCGCCAGGTTGCGGCTGGTGCCCATCTCGATGAGATTGACGCCTTCGAACTTCATGCCCAGTTCGGCCATTTCGGTCTGATACTGCGTCTCTCCCAGGAACCTCGCTATCTCATTGAGGTCCATCATGAGGAGCTTAGGGTAGTTGTCCCGCGTGAGCAAGAGGGCCTTCTTGGCTCTCACTCTGGCGCACGCATAGGCGTAGTTCCCCTTTCCCCTCCAGTTCAGTCTCATCTCTTCACCCAAACAGTACTGCCGAGATGTTCTTCAGTTCCTTCTCCCAGATCGATTCCAGAAGGGCTCTGAATCTGTAGTCCAGGCGTATGTCCCCCGAACCACTCTCGAGGATCAGACCAGGCTCCATGTCCATCTCCGTCACGTTGTCGGCCTTGCCTGCCACCAGGGGCTTGTCGCCCCTGGGGCAGTAGACCTTAGGGTTGGAGATAACGGTCTGGCTATCCTTGATTATCTTTCCGTAGAGCTCAGCGCGAGTTTCCTTGTCGAGGGCGTTCAGCTCCCTCAAGGTCGCCTGGAAGGATTTGTCGAGCATCTCCTTCTTGGCGTTCAGGACAATCCTCTTTGCCTCAAGCTCTGCGCTTGAGATCTCCTGCTGCCTGAGCCTCCGGAGCGCGTCCTGCAACTCCTTGTCCCTCTCCTTCTGCTTGGCAGCGATATTGTCATCTGCCAGCTTCAGGATTACGGACTTCTCATCCTCGGCGATCGCGATGGACTTGTCCGCGTCCATCTTCGCGCCTTCTAGGATGTCGCCTACGACCTTGTCGAGTGCCATGTACGGGCCCTCCCCTCAACCGACCTAACCGTTTACGCCGGCTTGGCCATGTTCAGCCAGAGCAGGATGCCCAACACAAGCCCGAAGATGACGATGGTCTCAGGGAT
>CAZCNG010000013.1:0-5150 GCA_964500045.1 uncultured Methanomassiliicoccaceae archaeon | reverse complement strand
TCAGCCAGAGCAGGATGCCCAACACAAGCCCGAAGATGACGATGGTCTCAGGGATAACGGTCAGGATAAGGGCCTTTCCGAAGTTCTTCTCATTCTCGGCGATAGCTCCGACAGCTGCGGACCCGATGTCCTTCTCAGCCATACCAGAGGCAATTCCGGTCAGGCCGACAGCCAGCCCAGCGCCGATCGCAATCAATCCAGATCCAATCATTTCTTCTCCAGCCATTTCTACTCACCTGTCTTTTCCTTTGTATACTTACGAACCACGCGCAGCGGATTGAACTTCAACCCGCCACCCTCGTAGAACTTTCCGAAAAGCTCTACGTAATGCAGCCTGATCCCGTGAATTCCCGCCGACATGATAGCCAATATGAAGATGGTCAGATGTCCGACCATGAAGATGAGGCACATGGCGATGATCATCACAATGCCCACATCCCCGGTGAAGCTGGCCGTCGTTTCGGACCATCCCGCGATGGTCACGAAGGCTATGGTGTTGAAAGCCAGAGCCAGGCCCGCCTTGGACATGCCGATGGCGGCGAGACGGGTATAGGATACGATGTTGCTCATGAGTCCCGGCAACTCCACTAGCCCGGTGCCGCCTTCGCCTATCAGGAGGAGGACGATGCCAGGGAGCAGGAGCACGAGGCCCATGATCATGCACAACTGCGCCACGGAGTCCGTCAGCAGGCCCGGGGCCAGCAGAGTGTTGACTATCCACAGCAGCAGGAAGAGGCCGCCCACGAGGATCAGCATCCAGCTGCCCTTCTCGAGGACGGCGTGCTTCATACCGTACCTGATCTTCTTGTTGTAGAAGCCCACGCAGAGGCCCATGAACAGGTGTGCGAACCCGATCAGGACGGCTATGAATAGGAGGATCTTGACGCTGCCCAGCTTGCTGTATACGCCAAGTGGTATGGGGCCGATGCTGTGCGGCACATTGACCTGCAGCAGCGAGGCCCAGGTCATTTCGTTGCCATAGGGGTATATGATATGCGAGGCCCCCGTGGTCCAGCGGGCGGCGAAGTGCAGTCCGAACGCCTCACCGAAGAGGACAAAGCCGAACAGCGTGGCCCAGAGGCCTCCGAAGAAGAGCATGGTGGAGATGGTCCTCCACTCTTTGGTGGTGCACTTCTTGAGGCCGAGCGCGCCCAAGATGACGAACGGTATAGCATACCCGATGTCGCCGACCATCAGGCCGAAGAACAGCGGGAAAGTGATAGCGACTATGAAAGCCGGGTCGACCTCCTGATATTTGGGGATCGAGACCAACTCGACCAGGTATTGGAACTTGCCAACGGTCTTGCCGTGGGATATCTTCGAGGGGGCCACTTCCGCCTCGGGGGCGACGTGCGCTACATGCTCCTCATGTACTTCCGGCGCGGCGGCCTCGACCTGCTTCTTCTTTTTCTTCTTGGCCTTGGGATGCGCGTCGTGGGGGTGGACTTCCTTGCGCGTCTTGGTCTCAAGGACCTCGAAATGCACCTTGTCGCCCACTCTGGCCTTCAATTCCTTCTCAACGGCCGCCATGCCGCTGACCGGCACCCATCCATCCATGACAAAGGAGTGGTCGGTGACACCTACACGCAACGGCACCTCGGCCATCTCGACCACGATGCTGTACTGTTCGTCGCAGGCAACGAGGAAGGGAGCGTACTTGGTGCATAGCTCCGCGACCTTGGCGGTGGACTCTTCCAATTTCTTGCCGTTGGCGGTCTTCTCCACCTCTATGGCCTTCAGGCGCACCGAGGGCGTGCCTGTGGCTACCGGCGCCGGGGATTCGGTAAACCCGATCTGCGCCAGGATCTTCTGCGCCTCGGCCGCCTCGGCCTTTGCGACGAAGAGAGTGATGAAACGCCCATCCGCAGACTTCTGCAGGTCATAGGCCTTCAGTCCGCCCAGAGAGGCTTGGACGTCGCTCTTGACGTAACCGGTGAATACGGTCAGACTGCTGTAGCCACGATACAATTCCAGGGGAAGATCGATGGATTCGAATGGTTCCAGGGCCTTGCGCTCTGCCTCTAGGTCAGACATGGCGGTTTGCGCCTGGTTCTTAACCTCGAGTACGGAAGCCAGGGCGACCTCGATCTCGGCCACGGTGGAATCATACTCGGAGTCGACCTTGTAAGTGTCGTAGGCTTCGATCTCCATGGCAGATGGATCTATCTCCAGGTCCTTGGCGAGCGCACGGATCTTGAGAAGTCGGTGCGATGCGCTGGATGCAGATGGCAGGGGATTGCCCAGCTTGAATCCATTTAAGTCGTCAGCGGGAAAATCTATGAGATGAAGTGATTCGCTGGCATACAGGCTGTCTACCGTGTCCTTGAGAGAGTTCCGCGAACCGGTGATCAGTATCCTGTTCATTTTCTCCGGCAGGAACATCGCAAGCCCTCACAGAGTCTGTTCGAACTTCGCCAGAAGGTGGTCTACGACGGCGTTGACCTTGCTCTCCGCCCTTGCGTTGAGCGCATGGGCCTCAATGGTGCCCTTGCGGATGATCTCTTCCCGCTGGGTAGAGATCTTGGCCTTCTCGGCGCCATAGGCGGACTCGTAGCCGGCCCTTTGCTTTTCCTCGGCGGCCTGGATATTGCCCACCGCTTCCCTACGGGCGGCGGCCACGATCTGCTTGTGCCGGTCTTCGGCATCCTTCACAATCTGCGCCGCCTTAGTCTCGGCATCCTTTATCTGAAGAAGTGTATCGGACCTGGTCACAGGACTCTACCCCGGAAGGATGTCCCACGAATCTACTAGAATTATTTAAACCATTTGCCAAAGTGTGTCATGGTGGCCAAAATAACAATCGCAAAGACAGCTGGCTTGAGTCTTATCGGACAATAGGATAGTATTGCCAAGATAATCCCGACACGATTCGCTTGATACCGATCCTACGCATCGGTTCAAGTATGAACACACCTGACGAGGATGCCGCTCTCCTCGAGAATGCTCTTGGAAAGCATGTCGATGTAATCATCCTTGTAGCACACCTCGCGCACCCCGGCATTGATGAGTATCTTAGCGCAGAGCACGCAGGGGAAATTGGTCGTGTAGACGGTGGAGTCTTTGATGCTGCTGCCAAAATACGCTGCCTGGATGACCGCGTTCTGTTCCGCATGGACGCCGCGGCAGAGTTCGTGCCTGGTGCCGGACTCGATGTTGTTCTCCATGCGCACGCAGCCCACCTCCTCACAGTGCTTCAGACCCTTGGGCGCCCCGTTGTATCCGGTGGTCAGGATCCTCTTCTCCTTGACTATCACGGCACCGACGTTGCGGCGCAGGCAGGTGGAGCGGGACGCGACTAGCTCGGCCATGCGCATGAAATAGGTGTCGTTGTCGGGGCGCTGCATATGGCAACGGGAAACCCTTGGCAGGTATTAGTCTTTGTCAGCAGATCCGCGATAGTGGATGGGGTTAGAATGTTGATGGCGCGGTACTTTCTGAAGAAGAGGCCCCTTGGACCGGCCCCTGACCGCTCCATTCGATCACTGCAGATGGGAGGGGGGTGTATCGTGGATGTGGCATAAAAACAGTGCCGCCGTGCTAGTGAATGTCAATGCAATCCATCGCTGGTCTAGCGGGCGTTCAATAGAATTGCCTTCATCCATTTCAATTGAAAAATCCACTACGGGACTTTCTTTATAACGCCTATAGGTGTGTTAAGAGATAGGGTATGTGCCCTAAAGGAGGAGAGAAGAATGGAAATTGATTTGGCGTTCGGGATTCCGGATGGAATCGTGCCAGAACTGAAGAAGAAATATGTCAGTGAGAAGGAATATGACCTTAGGGTCACCAAGGCCAACCCCCTGACCCCACCCTATTTCCCCTGGGGAGACCCGCGGTCCAAGCCCGATGTGATGAAATTCGAGGGAAAGGACTACTGGGTGTACAAGGCGAACAAAGGCGTGAGGATGAACTGGGTCTACGAACACGACAAGTAGATCGACGATCGGTTGTAAATGGGGCCTCCAAAGCCCCACCATTTCATTTTCTATTAATCCGATGCCGTTCATGAAGCGCTGTTCTGTCGACTTCCCTAGTTGGTTGCCAACTGGGCGGCATTCTGCAGCGAGCGCCCATTCCGCGCGGCGACAAAATACTATTTATCACGAGGGTCCCTAAGGTCGCGTCGTGCGTGAAGCCCCAAAGGCGAAGGCCAAGCCTGCGGAGAAAGTGCAGCTCAAGGGCAAGGCCCGCGTGATGCGGGTGCTGGATGAGCTCAAGATATTCATCATCGCCATCGCCCTGGTCGCCTTACTCATCCTCGCCATGTTCTTCTATAGCGGCCTGTGGCCGCCCCTGGTCGTGGTCGAGTCGGGCAGCATGCAGCACTCCGATACTGAGTCGCAGATCGGCGTCATCGACACCGGCGACATGGTTATCGTCAAGACGTTGGGAGCGGAGCCGATACGCAGCTATGTGGCCGCCTATTCACAGGGGTACAGCACCTATGGATCGCCGGGCGACGTCATCATTTACAAACGGTACAACAGCGACTCGCTGCCCTGGATCATCCACCGCGCCGTCGTGGAGCTGCTGTGGAACAGCAGCTCGAATTCCTTTGACATTCCCGACCTGAAGAACTATCCGCAGTCGCTCTGGTCCATAACCAATGGCACCGACGGCCAATGGTGGTCCCTCACCGGAACGTTGGAGCTGACCAATTACGGGTACAAGAGCCAGACCGTGAGGGTCTTCCTCGATCCGCTGCTGCAGTACGCGCACGGCGGATACATCACCAAGGGAGACCACAACGACGTGGTCGACCAGTATCCCATGGCCTCCATTTGTAGGGAGCCGATCAAGACCGCCTGGATCATCGGAGAGTCACGCGGTGAGATACCCTGGTTCGGTCTGCTCAAACTGTGGATCTCCGGTCAAGCGGCGCCGTACGACCACAGCAAGTCGTCGGTGGCACCGGATAACTCCTGGACGAACATGTTCGTGACCATCGGCCTCATCATCATCGTGCCGTTGGCGGTGGACCTGACGGATGTGCAGCTGAAGAAGCGCGGCGTCAACATGTGGTCAGAGATCGGCAGACGCCTAGATCCGCGCAATTGGCGGAAATGATCACATCAGCGTCATCTGGTTCTTCACTTTGAAGGAGCGCAGGTTCTCGAAGGCGTCGTCCTCTTCCAGCACCTTCTTGGTCT
>CAZCNG010000012.1:0-25305 GCA_964500045.1 uncultured Methanomassiliicoccaceae archaeon | reverse complement strand
AGCAGGCCCTGCAGGAAGGGCTGATAGCGGAGTTCGTCAAGGCCGGTGCCTTCGTCTCCGGACCGACCTGCGCGGCCTGCCTCGGCGGTCACATGGGCGTCCTGGCCAAGGGCGAAAGGTGCGTTTCCACCACGAACCGCAACTTCATCGGCCGCATGGGTCATAAGGACTCCGAGGTCTACCTGGCTTCGCCGTCCGTGGTGGCCGCCAGCGCCATCACCGGTCACATCACCGACCCGCGCGACCTGAAGGAGGAATGCTGATGCACGAGCAGCTGAAAGGAAAGGCGTGGAAGTTCGGCGACCACGTGGACACGGACCAGATAATTCCAGCGGAGCGCCTGCTGAGCGAGAACAACGACATTCTCGGCACGTTCGCCTTTGAGAAGGTGCGACCGGGCCTGGTCAAGCACATCCAGCAGGGCGATATCATCGTGGCCGGCCGCAACTTCGGCTGCGGCTCCAGCCGCGAGCATGCGCCGCGCGCGCTGCTGCAGGCGGGTTTCTCCTGCGTCATCGCGGAGAGCTACGCACGCATATTCTATAGGAATTGCATTAACGTCGGACTATTGCCAGTGGAGTGCAAGATAGAGGCGAGCGAGGGCGATGAGGTCCTCGTCGATGTTAAGAACGGTCGCGTCAAGAACCTGAGCACCGGCCAGGAATGGGACTTTCCCCCCTTCCCCGCCTTCGTCCAGGACCTCATTGACAAGGGCGGCCTGATGGCCAAGATCAAGGAGGCGAAGAGATGTACAAAGTAGCGGTTTTACCAGGTGACGGGATCGGACCCGAGGTTGTGAACGAGGGGCTGAAGGTCCTCGAGGTGCTGCAGTCGAACTACGGGCTGCAGATGGACTTCCATGAGCTGGGCATCAACGCCGACCGGTATCTGAGGACCGGCGAGCTGCTCACCGAGAACGACATGGAGGAACTGCGCAAGTTCGATGTCATCTTCCTGGGCGCCATCGGCGACGACCGCGTTCCTCCGGGCGTGCTGGAGAAGGGCATCCTGCTCAAGGCGCGCTTCGCCTTCGACCAGTATGTCAACCACCGCCCCACGCAGATGTGGAAGCCCTTCGGCCGCATCAAGAGGGACGTGGACTTCAAGCTGGATGTTTACCGCGAAAACACCGAGGATTTCTACATCGGTGCCGGCGGCCGCGTGCGCGGCGGCCAGGGCGAGAACCACATCGAGATCCAGAGGGAGCTGTACAACCTCCGCATGGATGTGAGGACCGAGACCAGCAACAGTGACGACTATGCCTACGAAATAGGCATCATGTCCAAGAAGAACATCGAGAGGTTCGCCGACTACGTCATCGTGCAAGCCAAGATGTTCGGCGAGAAGAAGATCACCGTGGTGGACAAAGCGAACGTGCTCAGCAACATCTACAGCCTGTGGCGCGAGGTGTGGAACGAGAAGATGAAGCAGGCCAACATGGAGGTGCAGTACATGTTCGTCGACGCCATGGCCATGGCCCTGGTGAAGAACCCGGACAAGTTCCGGATCGTGGCGACACCGAACATGTTCGGCGACATCCTGACCGACCTCTCGGCGGAAGTGTGCGGCGGTCTGGGCATGGCCCCGGGCGGCAACATCAATCCCCATGGCCTCAGCATGTATGAGCCGGTGCACGGCTCCGCTCCGAAGTACAAGGGCATGAACACCATCAATCCAACTGCCACAATTCTGGCGGCGAAGCTGATGGTGGACAACCTGGGGCACAGGGACCTGGGCCAGAAGATCGAGGACGCCGTTCGTCGCACCTTCGACAAGGGCATCTACACGCAGGACCTCGGTGGCAAGGCGAAGACCAGCGAGTTCGGCGACGCCGTGGCCGCACAACTGCGCAAGGCGTAGACCATTTTGAGAGAATCCTTTCCTGGGGCTAGGCCCCAGTTATCATTTCTTCCTAGAGCGTTCGACTCCAAGAGATCTCGATGTATCATTTCCTGGATGCGCACGCCGCCCCATAACAGCGCATCATGCCTTCAGTGGCACGCTCCCAGGAGTAGAGCGCAGCGCGCTCCCTGGCTTTGACGCCAAGATCGTCTCTGAGCTTCTTGTCCGCGAGCATCTTCTTGAGCGCCTCGGCCAGCGCTTCGCTGTCCCCCGGCGGCACCAAAATTCCGCCCTCCCCAACCACCTCCGTGAGTCCTCCGGTGCGCGATGCGATCACCGGCCGCCCGTAGGCCATGGCTTCAACTGCGACGATGCCGAACGCCTCAAAGGTCGATGGTACGATGAAAGCCTGGCAGGAGGACATGAGACGTTCCTTCTCCGCCTCACTGACCTTTCCCGGCAACGTGATCTTATCTTGCAGCTTCAGTCGCTCCACCTGTTTCTGCAGCTTCGGGCGGATCGGTCCGTCGCCGCACATCATTAGCTTCCCGTCGACCTGCTGCATAGCGTCGATGAGCACGTCCAATCCCTTCGTTCCGACCATGCGGCTGAGGGTCATCAGATGCCCTGCTTCCGTTCCGACCGGCTTCAGGTCGACGCCGTTGGGCACCGTGTCCGCACCTTCCGTCGGGAACCCGTGTTGGATGAATTCCTGCTTGAGGTACTCGCTGACGTAGGCGATGCGATCGAATTTGCGCGCATGCCTTGAGAATAGCCGGTCGTTGATGTGGCTGAGCGCGCCGATGGCACCGCTCCCTTCACCATAGATGTTATGGCAGGTGTAGACCTTGGCGCAACCCTGTCGCAACACCGCCTTGGTGAGTCCGGGCGACCAGCGGTAATGGAGGTCGATGACGTCCGGTCTGATCTTTTCCAGCGTCTCTGAAACACCATGTATCATGGCGATGGGCGGATTGTAATTGCCGATGAAGCGGGTCGGCTGACGCACCACGTGATAGCCGTCGATGTCCTCCTCCGCCTTCGTATCTGGCAGACGACTGGTGATCACGAAGACCTCGTGCTCCTTCGCCAACCGCTTGCTGATGTTATGGATGCGGTGCTCTATCCCGCCCATAAAAGGGTAGTGGAAGGCGTTTACATGGGCGATGCGCATAGCGTCCCCTTACATATCGATCTGGCGCGACATCTCGCGCGGCATGTAGAGCGGCCGGAAGGGGAATCCCTTGGTCTCTTCCTTCACCTTGGCGATCAGTGCGTCCACGCTCATCTCGATGTTGGCGTTGGCGGCGCGGTCGTACACCTGGACCATTTCGGAGGACACTTCCTTGTCGCCGATGACGATGGCGTAGGAGCACCAGTCCTGCTTGGCGGCACGGACCTTCTTGCCGACCGTTTCGCTTCTATCGTCCACGGTGACGCGGATGCCGGCGGCCTGGATCTTGTCGGCCAGCTCGATGGTCCGGCCCACATGACCCTCGGAAACGCTCATCAGGCGGACCTGCTCCGGAGTCACCCACGTGGGCAGGCAGCCGATCTTGCCCTTGCCCTCCATGATGACGGCGGTGTCGAAGAGGGTGTAGAGCCACCTCTCGATGGTGCCGATGACGGCGGTGTGCAGAATGACCGGATGCACTTTCTTGCCCTCCGAATCGGCGAAGGTGATGCCAAATCTCTGCGCATTGCCGACGTCGATCTGCACAGTGCCGATCTCGCGCGCACGCTTCATGTCGTCCAGGATGTGGTATTCGATGTTGACGGTCCAGTAGTAGTTGATGCCCTCGGGGTAGAAATGAAGCAACGCGGTCTTGTTGTGCTTCTTCAGGATGCGCATCAGCATGTCTTTATGCTGTTCGTAGGCGGCCTTGGAAGAGAAGTTCACGAGCATCTCATAGTCGCGGCCCAGGTTCTCCGCTTCTTGGTAGATGCGCGCGTCCAGTTTCTCGAACCATTCCTCAGATACCGGGATGTCCTGGCAGACCACGTGCAGGTCTGGCATGTTCAGGCGGCGTGTCCTGAAGCACAGCATGGTCTCGCCGCTCTGCTCCAGGCGGTAAGAATCAGCTACTTCGAAAGCGCCGAAGGGGAGATTCTTGTAGGAAATGGTCCAGTTCTTCATCATGGCGAACTGCTGGTGACAGGCCGCATACCTCAAGACGAAGCTGCGCTTTTCCGTCTCCACGGTGTAGAGGCGGTCTCCGAACAGTTTGGCGTGCTCTGCTACTGGCCCCTCGTCCATGGAGAACATGTTGGTCCCCTTGACGGTGTAGACCGGCAAACCCATCGAATTGACGATCTGCGTGGAGTAGTCTCCCACGAGGTCGAACATGAGGGCGCCGCGCGAAGTGAAGCACATGTGGCCCACATCGGACATCGATTCCCACTGGATGCCGAACTTCTTGCAGAGGCGGGTGTATTTTACCTCGCCGGTCACCGGCCACTCCTTCTTGAGGGCCTCCTTCTGCAGCATGATGGTGAAGCACTCGTTGTTGGACTTGTACTCCTCCGGAGCGATCTCTCGTCCATCCGGATAGAGGACGATGAAGCTCTCCTCGCCTCTCTTGGCCGGCGCTTCTTCCTTTCCCTGGAAGTCGCGGGACAGCTCCGAAAGCGGGTGCCCCTTGCAGGAGATGCTGAACGCCTTGTACCAGCCGAAGGGAGCTCTCTTGACCTCCAGACCTTCCTCTTCGAGGGCGGCGGTCAGTCCCTTGAGTACCTTCTTGGCCACTTCAGGCGAGGAAAGGCTCTTGCTTAGGTGGGCGTAGGGATAGACCATGATCCTTTCCGCCTTGACCTTGGCCGCCACGTCCTTGAGGTCCTTGGCAGCCTCCAGGATGACCTGGGCTTCCTTACCCTCGTCTTCCTTCTCGACCGTGATGAAGGCGACCAGCACTTCGCTGGCATTCCCCCTCTTCATCTCCTCGATCAGTTCTTCTGCCACCGGGGTCTGCTTCTTGACCTCGTATTCCATTTGATCCGCGTGAATATAAAGGGCCTTCATTTGATCGCCATCTGAGAATGCTCTGCTTGAAAACCGCAGACCAGTATAAAAACTAATCCCGATTCACAATTGCACCATCCAGCATGTCAAAAGCATGGGGCGATTGTCGTATCATTCATTCCGATAATCGGGTTTAAGGTGGTGATGGGCATTATTCCGCCAGTCCCAGGGGAGTTCGCTCCGGTGGATGCAGAGGAGATGAATGGCGATCACGCAGGATCTGATCGAGCGCAATTCCAAGGCGGTCGTGGCCGTCATTATGGACATCGGCGTGCTCGTCCTGACCGCGGCAATCTGGCGTAGACGTCTCCCTCTTCACGTTCTTCACAATTCTCTGCTTCATTGCGGCAGCGATATCCCCCTTCTTGGCGATGTTCATGGCGGAGCACCGCGATGATGCCGACGTCTTCTTCGAGGACCGGAACATCTTCGACCCGCAATATGCCATCTCCGCAGGCAAGGACGAGGTCGGCTCAGAACGGCCCTTGGAGTCCCGCCTCGGTGGTCTAGGCAAACCGAGTAGCGACGGCATCAGCACAGAGGATGACCAGCGAAGCGGATGGATGAGATCCTCTGTTACGGATGAACGGCCATAATCCTAAGATACAAGGCGGCGATGCCGTGGCGATGGGCTCGATCTGGGAACTAGGACTGAAGCAGGATGGCGAAGGTGTTGCCAAGAAGGGCAAAGTTCCTCAAGGCAAGGTCGATCTGCGCCGGTACGGGTTCCTGTGCATGGTCCTGGCAGTCGTCCTGGCCGCAGCCTTCATCCTCATCATAGCTACAGGCCAGCTCGGAGTAACTTCATCCATCCCGCTGCTATCGGCCGCCTTGGTCGGTCCGATCTTCCTGGCGGTCATCGGGCTGATGCTGCTTCGAATTGCACGGCACGGGAAATGAAATAATGTGGCGGCTCGCCCGCGCCAAGCATAACGACCGATTCGCAGCTTCCGGCCAGGTGCCGCCATCACGGACCTGGCCACACTGACAATTAAGCAAGGTTTATATCGCATAAGTCTCTTGCGTGGTTCGTATCATTATGCGCATTCGGGACTTGAAGAGAAGCACCGGCGGTGCGGTGTCCATGAAGGTCATCCTCATCGTGGTTCTGGTGGTCATCATGGTGAGCGCCAGCACGCTTGTTGTGATGTTTTCGAGCGGAAGCAACACCAATCCGAACGCCAATGTAGTTCAGAACGGAGACACGGTCACTGTCAACTACGTCGGAAAGCTCGTAGATGGCAGGGTATTTGACACCTCCATCTGGTCTGTGGCCAATGATACCAGCCAAGCGAAATCCCTCACCTTCACGCTGAAGTCCCAATCGAGCTACACCCCCTTCTCGTTCAAGGTCGGGGCCGGCTCCGTGATCCCCGGCTTTAACAGCGCCGTCCTTGGGATGACGCTCAGCAATCCCTACAAGAACGTCACCATTCCGGCTAGCCAGGCCTATCCTGAGCAGACCCAGTTCAACAAGGTGTTCAACCTGACGCCGGAATTGCGGGTCTTCGTCAACTACACCTACGCAGATTTCAACACCAAGTACTCCATATCCAATCCAGTTCAGGGCATGACGATCACCGATCCCCTCTACGGATGGCCGGTCTGGATCGCCGTGGCCGACTCCATCGCAGACCGGGTCCAGGTCATGAACATGCCCCAAGTGGATGGGCTGTATCGCATCTACGCCCCCGTCGACACCTCTAAGGCCGGCGGATGGAACGCGCGCGTGGTCTCGGTCAACTCGAGCGCCTTCGGTGGCGAAGGACGCATCGTGGTCCACAGCGAACTGACCGCGGCGGACGACCGGAACATCCTAGGCACTGAGAAGGTCTCCAGCACCGTCACCAAGACCTTCATCGTGACCCAGGTCGACAACGTCAACAACACCTGTATCCTGGCCTACAACAACCCCTCGACCGGCTACAACGCCGAGCTGGGCGGGCAGATCCTCGTCTTCGAGATAATATTGACGAAGATCGTGAAGGGCTGAAGTCCGGGACGCTTCCAAACATCTTTCATCAATCCCTTTCTCATCTTTCTTTTCTCATGGTGGCGCGCCACTTTTCAGCAGGCTTGCTTCAAGGAGCGCCGAGCGGTCCGAATCCATTACATAGGCTGGACCTGCCTTCCGGGGCCATGGATGAGGAAATCGTCGGAGAAGTGATCGGCCCCAACGCCATCCTGTTGCAGGATGATAGGAAGAAGACGGCCGCTCCCGCCGAAGCCCCCGACGCGGAGATGCATCCACTGTGGAGGCTCCTCATCAGCCGTGAGGCGCGCTGGGTCCTGGTGGTGGCCGGATTGGCTAGTGCCATCATCCCCTGGTATGTGCAACCGTCCGGGACGCAATTTTACACTCTGCTGAGTGCCATGACGCAATCGGGCAACGCTGGACTGGAGCTCGGAGGCGTGCTGTTCTTCATGGGATTGGCAATGCTGGCCTTCTCATCAGTATGGTGGAACGCTGCGGGGGATGTAACGATCTTCGTCGGACTTCTAATGGGCAACGGCGCCATTGCAGCAGATGTCATTCCTCGGGGAAGTACCTGGGTCAACGGCGACGGTGCCTCGATCGCCTGGGCCGTCCTGTTAATCTCATTCGTGCTGCTGCTGGCCCGCCTGCGCATGGAGGACTAGGGCATCCTGGAATACAATTCAGAATTCGGGCTTCGGAGGCGGGGTGTCATCCTGCAATCTCGTCTCCAGCCTCTTCTTGCGGCGCATGGAGAGCACGATGCTCAGGCCGACAATGAATAGGATGAGCACGGTGGTGATGATCTTGGCCTGGTCGCTGCCCAGGTAGCTGAAGATGATCGAGCTCAGCGCCAGGATGGCTCCGTACTTGACCACGCCGCCGATAACGGTGTAGATGATGCACTTCTTGAAATTCCAACGGCAGGTGGCGGCGAAGGCTCCTACGAAGGGCAGAATAGGGGCGATGCGATTGAGCAGGATCACCCGTTCATCCCTCACGATGAGCAATTGTGAATAGCGTTCCAGGACCGCCGCGATCCGGCGCGGCAGTCCCAGTGCCTTGACGATGATGTACATGGTGGCCAAGCCCAGTACCTCGGCGATGACGATCGTCAACAGGATCATGACCGCGAATTCAGGCGTGGGGTTGGCCATGAAGAATCCGACGGCGAACAGCTCTGGTACCGTCGGAAAGAAGACCGCATCGATGTAGAAGAGAACGAAGACGCAGAGTAGAATGCCTACGAAGCCAAGGCTATGGAGCGCCTCGTAGATTATCTTGCCAATATCGAAATCCATCTTAGTCCTCCGGATTGAGGCGTCGGCGCTTCGCTTCGATGGCATACTGATAGATAGCGACGAGGTCTCTTGCGCTCGCTTCCTGGGAGAATCCCTCGGCCTTCATGCGGCCCATGCGGCCCATGTCCCCGTCGGCGTCCAATGCCTTGTGGGTTGCCTCCGCCCAGGAACGCGGGTCCTCGTCGAAGAGGACGCCGTCCACGCCATCGCTGACGATCTCCGCCAGGGCGCGGTAGCGGATGGCCGAAACCGGCCTTCCACAGGCCATGGCCTCCATTACCACGATGCCCTGCGTCTCGAACTTGGAGGAGATGTTGAAGCAATCGCAGGCGGCGTACAGCGAAGGCAGCTCGGCGTCGGTGATGAAGCCAGGAAAGACCACCTTGTCCTCCACGTGGAACTGTCTGGCCAGCTGTTGGCAGTGGTCCTTGGCCGGACCCTCGCCGGCTATCACCAGACGGGCCAGCGGCTCGTCCTTGGCCAGATGGGAGAATCCTTCCAGCATCAGTTCGTAGTTCTTCTCCCAGGCCACGCGGCCGACGCTGAGGATGACCTTCTTGCCCTCCAGCCCAAGCCGTTTCCTGACCGCGTTGCCATCCACACTTGGGTTGAACCTCTCCGTGTCGACCCCGGTCGGGATCACTTCAATGTGGCGGATGCGGGGCTGCATCTGCAGAAGCTCCTCCTTGATCGCATGCGTCGGTGCTATGATCGCATCCGCCCTGCGGATGAGGGAGCGCAGGTAAAGGAGCATCAGTCGCTTGGCGTGCTCATCCGGCAGCGGAGTGAAATTGTAATAGTGCACCGCGTCGGTCACCATGGTGTGCCAGGTGACGACGACCGGGAGGCGCAGGTTCTTCGCCGCCAGCAGACTGCGCAGCCCCATGAAGAGCAGCCCCTGCGCATGAATGACCTCGGCGCCGATGCGGGTCAGCTGCGCCGACTTGTCCGTCGGGTACATCGGAATGGTGTACCCTTGATAGCGGCGGAATCGTTTGGAGCGGCAGTAGTAGATACCAGGCTCACGGTCCTTGGCGTCCAGGGGCTCCGGTGCGAAGATGAAGACCTCGTGGCCGAGCTTCTGCAACTCCTGCCTGGAGGTGACCACCGACGTCACGACCCCGTCCCTGGAAGGCAGGTACGAGTCTGTGAACATGGCGATCTTCACTCGTCATCCTCCTTCAGTAGGAAGGAGATCTTGCGCAGCACATCGACAGGGTCTCGACCGACCACTCGGATCATCGCCTCGCATCCTGGGCCGCCCTCGTCGATGAGCAGGTCGGGGACCTCGCCCGAATCCAATGCAGCATGCATCGCTCCACCGCCATCGCAGGTGGCTCCATCTCCGCCCAGCAATGCCGCACAGTTGCCTACGCTGAGACCTTGTTCTCGCAGCGCCTGCAGATGCTCGGGCGTGCGTCTGAGGTTCATGCACGCCAAGGCCGTGGGATCGACTTGGCTCAGTGACAGGGCCATGTCCGCCATGTGCCTCGAAGCGCCGAAGCGCACCTCCCCGACCCTCTTCACGCACTTACCTGCTCGGACCAGTCTGCCCTCGATGGCGCAGACCTCTGCATATCCCTGGGGGTTGGGCAGGGCATAGGCGAGATTAGTGCCCGACTCCGGCACCCAGGACGGGTCCAACCCTCTTTCCAGGCGCGCCGCCGCCTTCAGTACCTGCTCTGTCATGGCGCAGGCCATGGCCTCTTTCTTGAGCGAGGCGAGCGGATCGATGATGTTCATGCCACTGCCTACTTTGTAGGACAGTGCGATGGCATCATAGATCCTCAACTTGGACGCCAGCACCGCCTGGCGCGTCCCCATGCCCAGGGCGATGTGCGCAGCGATGTAGGACGACAGGGTGCAGCCGCCACCGTGGCATTTCTGCGGTAGGCGTGGCGAACGCAGCTCGACGACGTCCCTGCCTTCGTAGAAGATGTCGACCACTTCCTCCAGGTCCATGTGTCCGCCCTTGAGCAACACCGACCTGGCACCGGTCTTCATGATCGTTCGGCACGCTTCCTCAGCGTCCTTCAGGTTTACGATGCTCATCGAGGCCAGTGCTTCCGCCTCGTAGCGGTTGGGCGTGACGACAGCCGCTGTGGGGAGCACCTCCTTCTCCAGGACGGCGAAGAGCCCCTTGCCATGCAATGTGCTGCCCGCTCCCGCAAAAAGGACCGGGTCCACGACCACTGGGGCGTTCACGTCGCACAAGAACCCGCCCACGGCCTTTGCCACCGCGGGTGAATAGAGCATACCGACCTTGACCGCGTCGATCTGCACATCTTCGAGCACAGCTTCCAGTTGCTCGAGCACATCCTCTGCCTTCAGCGGGATGATCTTCCTCACCCCCTTGGTGTTCTGTGCAGTGACTGCGGTTATCACCGATGCACCGTGCACGCCCAAGGAGGCGATCGCCTTCAGATCGGCCTGTACCCCCGCCCCACCTATGGAGTCAGACCCGGCGATCGTCAGAACGACGGCCACACCCAGATATCGCCCACGTAAATAAAGAGTGATTGCCTGGGCGATTCTTTCCTCTCTCCATTGCCGCTCGGGCGTGCAGACTTTTGGGGCCTGAGGATGACCTCGTTCTCTATTCTCACCAGGTTGTCGGGTCGAAAATGGTCCGATACTACTAGGGCGGTCCTGTTGCACCGGTTTACCCACACAGACCTACCATGGCGGCCCTGGACAACAGTTAAATAGGGTACTAATCATCGAAAAGAACATGAAAGCCAACAGCGGCCACTTCCTGCTCGAGGAGGGCATGGAGTACCGTGACCTCGCGGAAGCATTCCCCGAGCTCCTGACCACGTTCCTCGAGGAGACGGAACAGATGCCTGACGACGATGAAGTCATGGCGATGTACATCTACCTCAACAAGCTCGAGCTGGATAAGAACCGCAAGCCCGAGGGGTACAACCGCAAGGGCAGGATGCGCATGGTCTTCCCGCTCACTGGAGTCACTTTCTACATCCGCGGCACCAGCAAGAGTGCTGAAGTGGTGCGTGTCACCGAGAAGATCAGCAAGTTCCTCAACAAGAAGGGATTGAAGCATGAGGTGGAGTACAACCGCCTCTCCAACTCCAAAGAGTGAGCTTCACCCCTTTAGCAGCTGGTTCCAAACCCCGAGCAATCTCTTCCTCTCGCCTTCCGCAAAGTAGCGGTGGGCGTGGTAGGTCTCCCTTCCTTTTGACACCTGGTTCTCCACCTGCGTCGGCGCCGTGCCTCCGTAGGAGGTGCGCCTCTTGACGCATTCGTCGACGTTGATGAAGCGGTGCACGTCGCTGGCGAACTTCGGAGAATGCTTGTGCATCTCCTCCAGTGTCAGATCGTCCAGGCGGATGTGGCGCTCGGCGCATGCACGGACCAGGGCGCCGACCACTTCGTGCGCTTGACGGAACGGCATGCCCCGAGAGGCGAGATAATCGGCAAGGTCGGTGGCGTTGATGAACCCTTCTTCCGCCACCTTCCGCATGCGTTCCGGCTTGAAGCGCAGCTGGGCCACCATGCCGGCAGCCATTTCCAGCGACGGCACGAGCGTGCCGTAGGCGCGGAACACCGGTTCCTTGTCCTCCTGCAGATCGCGGTTGTAGGCCATCGGCAAGGAGCGCGTCAGGGAGAGCAAGGTCGTCAGGCAGCCGGCTGTGACCGCCGTCCGGCCGCGAATGAGCTCGGCGACATCGGGATTCTTCTTCTGTGGCATGATGCTGGAGCCGGTCGAGTAGGCGTCGGAGACTTCGACGAAACCGAACTCAGGGGACGACCAGAACACGATCTCCTCGCACAACGAACCGAGATGATTCATCGCGAGGCTGGCGGCGAACACGTATTCGAGGGCGAAGTCGCGGTCGGACACGGAATCCATGGCGTTTTCCGTGGGCGCCAGGAAACCGAGCGAGGCGGCGGTGGCGTGGCGATCGATATTGTACGTCGTGCCGGCCAAGGCGGCGCTGCCGAGCGGGCAACGGTCCATTCTCTTGTAGCAGTCCATCAAACGGGAGGCGTCGCGCTGGAAGCGCTGGGCGTGCGCCATCAGATGGAATCCGAGCGTCACCGGCTGCGCGTGCTGCACATGCGTGAAGCCGGGCATGACCACGTCGTCATTGCGGTCGGCCGTTTCCACCAGCACTTCCTCCATGGCCACCAATCCTTCGATGGAGTCGAGGATGGCATCCCTCATGAAGAGGCGCAGATCGGTTATGACCTGGTCGTTGCGGCTGCGGGCCGTGTGCAATTTACCGCCGACGGTCCCTATGCGTTTGGTCAGCTCATGTTCGATGGCACTGTGCACATCCTCCACGTCGCACGGTAGGTCGAGACGACCCCACTCGATATCCTCCAGGATGCCTTTGAGGCCGGCGATGATGGCGTCCGCGTCCCCCTCCGGGATGATCTTCTGGCGGCGTAGCATGCGTGCGTGCGCCACCGAGCCGGCGACATCGTACCAGGCCAGCTTCTTGTCCACCTCGATCGATGAGGTGAAGCGGAGCACCTTGGCATCTGGGCCGGAGCTGAATCTCCCTGACCAAAGGACGCGTTCCGCCATGTGGTTCGCCTACTCTTTCTTCTGACAGGCTGCGACGGTGCGCAGCGGCAATCCCCACACATAGATGAAGCCCTTGGCGCAGCTGTGGTCGAACTTGTCGCCTTCGGCGTACGTAGCCAATCCCTGGTTGTACAGAGAGTAGGGCGAGGTGCGGCCGACCACGGTGTGCGATCCGCGGTACAGTTTCACGCGGACCATTCCTTCGACGAAGATCTGGGTATGATCGATGAACGCGTCCAGGGACTCCTTCAGCGGAGAGAACCAGAGGCCGTCATAGCACAGCTCGGAATACCTCTGCTCGGTGATGCGCTTGAAGTTGGCCTCGTCCTTGGTCAACACCATCTTCTCCAGCTCGCGGTGCGCGTTGATCAGAACGACGGCCGCCGGGGACTCATAGATCTCGCGGGACTTGATGCCGACGAGGCGGTCCTCGACCTGGTCGATGCGGCCGATACCATGCTTGCCGGCGGTCTTGTTGAGCGCCTGGATCAGATCCACGGCGTTCATCTTCTTGCCGTTCAGGGTGACCGGCACTCCCTTCTTGAAGCCGATCTCCACGTACTCGGGCTTCGCCGGCGCCTTCAGTGGGTCGGTGGTCCATTCGAAGGCGTCCTCTGGCGGCTCTACGCTAGCGTCCTCCAGGATGCCGCACTCGCAGCTGCGGCCCCATAGATTCTCATCAGTGGAGTAGGGGCAGGCCTTCTTGACCTTGATGGAGATGTTGTGCTCCTTGGCATACTCGATCTCCTCCTCACGGGTCATGACCCATTCCCGCATCGGTGCTATTATGCCCAGGGACGGGTCGATGGCGTTGATGCTGACATCAAAGCGTACCTGGTCGTTGCCCTTGGCGGTGCAGCCGTGCGCGATGAACTTGGCACCCTCCTTCTGGGCGACCTCTACCAGCAGCTTGGCAATGAGCGGGCGGGCGATGGATGTCGCCATGGGGTAGGTGCCCATGTACATGGCGTTGGCCTTGAGGCACGGGAACACGTAATCTTCGGCGAAGGCCTTGCGTGCGTCAATGGCGTAGGCCTGTTCCGCCCCGTTGCGCTTGGCGCGCTCGATGTTCTCATCCATGTCGCCAGGTTGACCCACATCAACGCTTACGGCGATGACATCGAGGTTGTACTTGTCCTGGATCCACTTGATGGCGACGGAGGTGTCCAGTCCGCCTGAATAGGCGAGCACGACCTTGTCCCTGGCGGCCTTCTTGGCCTCGGGCTTCTTCGTCTTCTTTTGAGTGGTAGCTTTCTTGGCAGACATAGGAATCGCACCTCGTACATGGACTGCTAATTAAGTATGTATGATGAGCGGTGGACATTTACCCAATGCCCCGTCTTCTTTCGGACAGGCCAGACAGCCAACGGTGGCATCGTTGTCACAGGGACAGCAGGGGAGGTGATTGTCGCATATGGGTCATCAAAGTTAATATCAGAATTCCTTAATTCTCCAAAATCCTTCCATAGGACTGAGGATACGAGAAATGTTGAGGGCAGCGATCGTGGGCGGCACGGGCTTCACCGGCGGGGAACTAGCCCGCCTTCTGTGCCGGCATCCGCATGTGCAATTGGTATCCATGACCTCGCGGCAGCAGAACGGGGTCAAGGTCAGCAAGGTCCATCCGTTCCTGCAGGGGTTCGTGGACCTGAGCTTCAGCGACAAGGTCACCGGTGACGCGGACGTGGTCTTCCTGGCCACGCCGCACGGCGCCTCCATGGAGGCGGTGCCGCCGTTGCTGGACAGCGGCGTCAAGGTCATCGACCTGAGCGGCGACTACCGTCTCAAGGACCCGGCCGTGTACCAGCAGTGGTACGGCGAGGAGCACAAGGACCTCAAGAACCTGGGCCAAGCTGTGTACGGAATGAGCGAGCTGTTCGAGAGGGAGATCGCCAAGGCGACCCTCCTGTCCAACCCCGGCTGCTATCCAACCTGCTCGACGTTGTCGCTGGCGCCGCTGTTCGCCGCCAAGGTCATAGATGATCACATCATCATCGACGCCAAGAGCGGAACGTCCGGCGCCGGCGCCGAGCCGACCAAGGCCACGCACCATCCCAACTGCGGCGCCAGCGTCAATCCCTACAAAGTGGGGTGCCACCGCCACACGCCGGAGATCCAGATGGCGCTGGAGCGCGTGGCCCAGCACGACGTCGAAGTGGTCTTCACTCCGCACCTGATACCTGTCGTGAGGGGAATGCTCACGACCAGCTACGTGCATCTCAATGAGGACCTGGGCAAGGAGGAGGTGCTCGACCTCTACCGGCAGTTCTATCATGGCCGGAGGTTCATCCGCCTCACCTCGATACCGTCCATGCAATCCGTGGCGGGCAGCAACTTCATCGAGATCGGCGTGGAAAAGGCCTGCGGTCGTAACCTCGTCGTGATGGGCGCGCTTGACAACCTGGTCAAGGGCGCCGCCGGACAGGCGATACAGAATTGCAATATCATGTACGGTCATCCGGAAACGGAAGGCCTCGACTTCCCGGGACTGGGGGTATGACAATGCTACAAGTGATCGACGGAGGGGTGACCTCCCCTGTGGGATTCCAGGCATCTGGTATCCATTGCGGAATAAAGCGTGAGCGGCCAGACCTATGCGTGATCTTCTCTGAGCGGCCAGCACGCTGTGCCATCGCCTACACGCAGAACAAGGTGCGCGCGGCGCCCATAGAGATCATGATGCGCAAGGACCCGAAGCAGCTGCAGGCCATAATCGTCAACAGCGGTAACGCCAATGCGCTCACGGGGAACAAGGGATTGTACGACGCCAAGGAGATGTGTTCCCTGACCGCGGACGCGCTCAAGATCAACGAGGAGCTCGTTGGCGTCGCCTCCACCGGCGTCATCAGCCGCTTCCTGCCGATGGGTCCGATCTCGTCCGGAATTCCGAAGGCGGTCGAAGCGCTGGCGCGCGGCCGCAACGCGGACATCGACGCCGCCAAGGCCATCATGACCACGGACACGAAGCTGAAGGAGGCCGCTTGCACGGTGACCCTGAAGGACGGCACCAAGGTCACGATCGGTGGCATCACCAAGGGCAGCGGCATGATCGCGCCCAACATGAAGGTGCTGCATGCGACCACGCTCAGTTTCATCACCACCGACGCGGTCGTCACCAAGAACGTCAACGCCAAGTGGCAGGAGATGATGGACCAGTCGTTCAATGTCATCTCTGTGGATGGTGATCAATCCACGAACGACATCTGCATGCTCATGGCCAACGGCATGGCCGGCGGTACGGCGGCGGACACGGACCCGGCCTTCTGGGAAGGCATCAAGTTCGTGGCGCAGAGCCTGGCCAAGCAGGTCGTGGTCGACGGTGAGGGCGCCACCAAGCTCATTGAGGTCAAGGTAGTGGAAGCGAAGACCTCCAGGGAGGCGCGCAGTGCTGCCCGGGCCATCATCTCTTCCAATCTGGTCAAGACCGCTATCTTCGGAGCGGACCCCAACTTCGGCCGCATATTGGCCGCGTTGGGCAACTCCGAGGCAGCGTTCAAGATAGAGGACGTCAAACTGACCGTAAGTGATGACGACATCTCGGTCGTGCTGTTCGAGAAGGGGTCGCCGACCATGATACCTGGGAGTCAGTCGGAGAAGGACGCCCGCAAGATCCTCTCCGGCAAGAGGATAGCGGTCGAACTGGCCCTGGGCATGGGCCACTCCTCCGGCGAGGCGTGGGGTTGCGACCTGAGCTATGACTACGTGAAGATCAACGCCGACTACACCACCTGAGGCCTTGCCATGACAACGATAAAGGGTGGCCGCGTAGTGATAAAGTTCGGCGGCAGCAGCATAGCGGGTGGTCCGGACACGGCACGCTTCGCCAATGATATCTCACGGCTGGTACTGGAAGGCTTCCAACCCATCATCGTGCACGGGGGCGGACCGGAGATCACGGCGGAGATGGAGCGCCGCGGGCTGAAGGCGACCAAGGTGCGCGGACTGCGCGTCACCGATATGGCGACGCTTGAAGTGGCGAAGACGGTGCTGGCGCGCATCAACGACCAATTGGTCTCCGCATTGCAGGACGAGGGTTTGAAGGCGATGGGTCTGGCAGGTAGTGAGGCTTTCACGTTGCAGTGCCACAAGATGGCGCCGAAGCAGGTCAAGAACGAGGATGGCACGATGATCGAGGTGGACCTCGGTCTCGTCGGAGAGGTCATCGGAGTGGACGCCCGGTGCCTGAACCTGATCCTGGCCGAGGATGTCATCCCGGTGCTCTATCCTATTGGCTGCGATGGCAAGGGGCAGCTTTACAACGTGAACGCGGACACGGCCGCGGCCAAGGTCGCCACCGCGGTGCAGGCGAAGGAGTTCGTCCTGGTGACCGATGTCCCCGGCATCCTGAGGGACATACGAGATCCCTCGTCGCTCATCAAGAAAGTGACGCTCAAGGACGCGCAAACACTGATCGAAGACGGCGTCGTCAAGGAAGGCATGATCCCCAAGCTGGAGGCGTGCATGACCGCCGTCAAGGGCGGCGTCCCGGCGGCGCACATGATCAACGGCAAGGACCACGACTCGATCATCGGACAGTTGCTGCAGGGGAAGTCCTGCGGCACCACCATCACGAAGTGATCATATGGAAATGGAAGACGTCAAGATACTCTACGAATCGTACCTCTTCGCCAACTATGGGCGTGAGGACATCTGCTTCGACCACGGCGACAAGGAATTCCTCTACGACCTGGAAGGAAAGAAGTACATCGACTATGTGGCGGGCATCGCCGTCAACTGCCTGGGGCACGCCCACCCGGCGCTGGTGTCTGCGATACAGCAGCAGGCCGGGCGCTTGATCCACACCTCCAACCTCTACTACATGCAGGAACAGGCCGAGTTGGCGGAGGAGCTGATCTCGATCATGCCGCCGTCGCTCGAGGTGTGCATGTTCATGAACTCCGGGGCTGAGGCGAACGAGGCGGCGCTTAAACTGGCGACGAAGCATACTGGTCGCACGAGCTTCATAGCCTGCAACAACTCCTTCCATGGTCGCACCGCGGCGTCGCTCTCTGCCACCGGTCAGAAGAAGTACCAGGCCGGCTACGAATGCCTGCTGTCGAACGCCTTCAACTTCGTCGACTTCAACGACGTCGAGGCACTAAAGAAGTCGATCACCAAAGAGACGGCTGGCTTCATCGTCGAAACGGTCCAAGGCGAAGGTGGCGTGCTGCCGGCGAGCAAGGAGTTCATGCGGACCGCTCGGGATCTGTGCACGGACACCGGAGCGCTGCTGATCGTGGACGAGGTGCAGACGGGTATTGGCCGCACGGGGCGCTGGTTCGGCTTCAACCACCATGAGAAGGTGGTGCCGGACATAGTCTCCATGGCCAAAGCTTTGGGCGGAGGAGTGCCCATCGGTGCTATCGCTTCCACCCGCGAGATATCGAAGACCTTCGGGCCTGGCGCGCACGGTACCACCTTCGGCGGGAACCCGCTCGCCTGCGCCGCAGCCAAGGCCGTGCTCACGACCATCAAGAAGGACCGCTTGGTCGAGAAGTCGGCCACGCAGGGAGCGGCCTGGAAGATGCACCTCAGCAAGCTGATCGGAACTGGACCGGTCACTGCGGTGCGCGGCCAAGGTCTCATGATCGGCATCGAGATGGGCGAGCACGCCAAGGATTTCCAGAAGCACTGCATGGCGCACGGCCTGCTGGTCAACGTCGCGGGTGGAAAGGTGCTGCGCCTGGTGCCGCCGCTGATCCTGAGCGATGCTTCCATGCACGTCTTCGACGCGGAACTGGATTCCTATCTGGCGGGGAAGCACGCCAAGCATTAGGTGGTTAGAACGCGGCCGAACTGCCTTCCTTTGTTCGGCCGCCCTAGTATTTCCGGAAGATGAAATGGACAACCCTCAAGAAGGAATACCCCGGTTAGCTCGGGAGGCCGCCGTCCGCTACGCCCGCGTCCCGGGCGTGTTCATGTTCGTCCGTTGGGACCGATGCAGAGGGTGTGGCATCTGTGTGAAGGACGGATTCTGCCGGTTCGGGGCGATCTCCATCGTCGATCGGAAGGCGACCGTGGACGAGCGCCGCTGCCGTGGCTGCGCGAGATGCACGCATCTGTGTCCCAGGGAGGCGTTGGCCATCGAGGTCCGTCCCCCCAAGATGGTCCGGGGCGCGCTGGAGCACCTCGATCGCAAGGTATCGAAGATTCTGAAATGATGTTCAGATCCTCAAGAACGCCTACGGCGCATGGCCTTCACGGAATCCTTCGTATCGTGTCTCGGCCGTGGGGCGCGGGGCCCTGCGATCAGGTCCGGGTTCGGGGCGATATTCCTTGTGTTGTTATCGGGCTCGCCCTCAGAAATCGAAGTCCAGCATCTCGCCGAGGCGCTGTTTCTTCTGATGGTGGACGGTGCCATCATCATTGACGAGGACCTTGGTCTTGCGTCCCAGACCCGAGGAGATATCGACCTCATAGCCGCTCCCCTTTCTCTTCACTTCGACCACGCGCCCTCCTCCGACGGCCGCTAGCGCCCTCTCCCCCGCTTGCTGCTCTCCGATCGATGCCACGTTCGCCGTAGAGTGCTTATTTCCTTTGGAATGATGATCTGACGAGTGCGGTCGAGATTCGTTGCCCTGCACTAGATTCATCTGCGTGACGTTTCCGGAATCGTCGATGGAGACGGTGTACTTCCCCTTGGCCGTCTGGAAGATGAAGTCATGCCCTTGCCCCTTTTCGTATTTGACTGGTTCCGCCGACTCTTCCCCAAGCGCTCCCCTCACTACCGCCCTAGCTTTCTGCAGCACTTCATCGAATTTCATAGGATCACAATTCCCAAGGTTCACGATTGTTCACAGAATCTAGGTGGCCTATTCAAAACTTTCGTGCTCGCAGGCCCCTGGATGTTGCAAAGCCCCCCGTCCAATTACGGCGCTTTGGGCGCCCTATGCAATTGGACGTTTCGTCCAATATTGAGAAATCCTAAATAGCGAGGTTCAATTCTCATCAATCGTGAACAAGAAGCAGATCGCGATCATGGCCATCGTTGGCGGGATCGGCATCTTCGCTCTCAAGCTCCTCGCATTCCTGATCTCGGGGTCCATGGCCCTGCTCTCGGACGCCATGGAGTCCATCATCAATATCATCGCCAGCATCATGTTGCTGGGGGCGATCATCGTGGCCTCCTGGCCGGCCGATGAGAACCACCGCTACGGTCACGAAAAAGCGGAGAACATCTCGGCCCTTGTTGAAGGTCTGCTCATCATCATCGCCGCGGTGTTGATCATCGAAGCGTCCATCGGTCGCCTGTTGAATCCTGTATCTTTGGAGAACGTCGACGCGGCCATGCTGATATCCCTGTTCGCCACCTCGCTCAACGGAGTAATGGCAGTGATCATGATCCGGGCGGCCAAGAAGAGCAACTCCATCGCCCTGGAGGGAGATGCCAAGCACCTGTTCTCCGATGTCGCTTCTTCGGTCGGTGTCGTCATAGGATTGTTCATCGCCAGCCTCACCGGATGGTTCATCCTGGACCCGCTGATCGCTCTGGCCGTCGCCTTCCTGCTCATCTGGATGGGTTACAAGGTGCTGCGCAAGACCACCATGGACCTCATGGACGCCAACTGCCCGGAGGAGGAGACCATCATCCGCAACGTGGTCGAGCGCTGCAAGGGCTGCGCTGACTTCCGCGAGCTGAAGACCCGGCGCTCCGGCAACCATGTGTTCGTTGAGTTCCGCATATGCGTGGATGGTAATTCCACCGTCGCCGAGGCGCATGCCTTGACCGAAACGATCACCAAGGAATTGCAGAAGGAGATTCCCAACGTGGTGGTCAATATCCAGATCAAGACCAAGGATGAGCCTGAGTGCGCTTCATCGACGTGAGGCCGCGCCTCAGAACCGTAAACCCCACGACCGATTACGGGGGGTCGTCCCTCCTTCAGAACGGTTCCTCGTTCTCGAGGGAAACCTGGATAAGACGCTCGGATTCAAATTGCTACCCTAAGGTGCTGTCAATGGCGGTCTGTGAGGACCCATTGTCATCTATTGTCCTCGCCATCCTCTTCAAATCGCGCAAGATTCCAGAGAACCTAACGACCGCGCATCCAGGCGTGTGAGGAATCATTCTGGCATGCTAGAGGGCGGAAATCATCATGTCAATCGTCTATGGCCTCTTGCTCCCTGGAGATACTTTTGGCTCTCCCTTTGTTCTGTGCGCCATGACATGTAGGCGGAACTTGAGGGATGGATTCTGATAGATTTCTCTCAATGGTGATACCGATGACCATCGCAAGAAACTCCGGGTCTGCGGTCACGAACGGTTCCAATCGAAGTACATAGCGAGCCGCTGCTAGTCCTATTATCTGCGTGGCCACCATCGTCATGCGCGCGGGATACTCTTCATCGGAGATCTGCCGTTCCACTAGAGGAGAAATGAACTGGAAGAGGACCTGACGCAAGAAATCCCCGGACAATCGTTCCTTACCTGCGTAATGGAAGAGCGCCACAAGGAGGTCGCGGTTATTGCCTGTATCCCAGACGTCAAGGAATGCTTTAACGATGTGGACGCCAAGATTCTTCTGAGTGGTTCCAGAGCCGAGGATGGCAGCTACGATCGGAGCAACCTTCACCCGAACCAATTCCATGAGGATCTCTTCTCGATCACTGAAGTAATAGAGGACCATGGCCGGGTTCACATTGGCCTTGCGCGCGATGGCCCGCAGGCTAGTGGACTCGACCCCCTGACGCGCGAAGAGGATTTCGGCCGCGCGCAATATGTCTTCCTTTGCGTTGCCCTCGCTCTTTGGTCGCCTTCCTACTTTTGAAGGCTTGATGCATGATTCTGACAATTCGGCCCCATCCTCCAATAATTAAACACTCGTTTAAATATGTTCTCTCTCCTCGCTAACTTTGCGTGGTCAAGATGATGAAGAGCGCAGAAACCCGGTGGCCTGTGAGTTCAAATGAACCGACCGTCGACCAAGGGCACCCCATAGCAAGTCAAAGAGAGTTGGCCGTCTCCTGCCAAGGCGTGACCAAGCACTTCGGTTCGCTGGTCGCGGTCGATGATCTGACGCTCGAGGTCCCGAAGGGGACTCTCCTTGGTCTTCTGGGACCCAACGGCGCAGGAAAGACCACCCTCATACGAATCCTTCTGGGACTCACTCGGATCAGTAAAGGGAAGGCTGAGGTCCTAGGGGAATCCTTACCATCGAAGCTCATTCTTCCACATCTAGGCTACATGCCACAGAATTTAGCAATCTATCTTGACCTCACCGTTGAACAGAACCTCCTATTGTTCGGGCGATTGCAGGGGTTGCGCGGAGACCTTCTGGCCTCCCGCATAGATGAGTCGTTGAAGCGTGTCGTCCTGTCAGATCGACGTGGCGATATGGTCTCTCATCTCTCTGGAGGGATGCAACGGAGGGTCTCACTGGCAGCAGCCATTCTACCGGACCCCAAACTCCTGTTCTTGGACGAACCCACGGTCGGGGTGGACCCCCAACTCCGCTCTGAGTTCTGGGACTATTTCCGACATATCTCAGACCTCGGTCGAACGGTGGTCATGACAACCCATTACATGGAGGAGGCAACCCAATGCAACCTGGTCGCCATGATGCATGAAGGTCGGATTCTAGCCTTCGACACACCGGCGGCCATCAAGGAACAGACAAACACGGCGACGATGGACGATGCTTTCCTGGCTCTGGTGAGAAGGACGAAGGTCCTGCGGGGGTTTGATTGAATGGACCTCGGCCGCACTCTTGCCATTATGCGGAAATCCCTCAATCAGATATTCAATGATCGGAGAACCGTGGCATTCATCTTCGTCATGCCAATCGTGCTCATCCTGGTCTTCGGTCTTGGCTTTGGGGGACAGCCTACGGATATTTCTGTGGCCTACGCTAACTTGGACTCGGGCCCCATTGGAGCGGAGATCCTTGCAGATATGCCGCCTGGAACATTGAACCTTCATAGGGTCTCGGACAATAGCACCGCCTATGCGGGAGTGCACGACGGGACCTATTCCGCCGCCCTGGTGTTCGGTCCGAACTTCTCTCGCGACCTTGCCACCGGCAACGCGACTCTGATAGTGTATGTCGATGGGACCTCTCCCACCGAAGTTAGCGCCGTCATGTCTGCGATCCAGAGTGCAATCGCGAAAGCGCTCAGCAATTCGTCTTTCAGATCGCCCCTGATAATCTCACCTCAATATGTCTACGGTTCTTCCGACGCATCCTACATCGATAACCTCGCACCCGGTGTGATGGCCTTTGTTGCCTGCTTTGGCGCCACAGTGCTCTCCATTTTGGTGCTGGTCCGGGAGAGGTCGTGCGGCCTTCTTGAGCGGCTCTTCGCGACGCCCTTGCAGCCATTGGAGTTCGTAAGTGGTAACATGATCAGTCTCTCATTGGTGGCGGCGGTCCAGAGCATCATTCTAATGATTGTGGCTATTGTGGTCTTCCAGGCGACCTTCGTGGGGAGCCTCTTGCTTGCCTTGGGCATCCTTGTCCTATTTGCCGTGGGTAACATTGGTCTCGGGATGCTCATATCTGCTCTTTCGCAGAATGAGTTCCAAGCTGTCCAGACCATCCCGTTCATCATTTTCCCCCAATTGCTGTTCTCTGGAGCTTTGTTCCCTCTTAGTAGCATTCCGGCGGCGTGGAGACCTCTGTCTGAGATCCTTCCCTTGACCTATGCTGGGGATGCGTTGCAGAACGTTCTGCTCAAAGGATGGGGGGTAGCTGCGGTGGGAGGAGACATCGTAATCCTTCTGATATTTGCGATGATAACCTTGATCGGAGCAACCTTGCTGGTCCGCCACCAAGCTTAGTGCGGAGACTAGGCGGGACCCAGACCTACATACAAACTCCGGGATATCATCTGCCCATGATGTCGACAAGTCTGTATGATGGGTCCCATGGGCGTCCTGAACCACCAGGTCACCGTGTCGAACTCAATAGTGGTGGTTTGCTCCCATGACCTGAATCTTGACCTGGCGGAATATGATCAGTTCTTGCGATTCGTGGTGGACTCTCCTGCGCAAGCCGCATTGAGGTGCAACTGACTTGGAATCCATTGGGTGTGTCCAAAATGGGACATATTAAAATATAGAAATCATATACGAGGATGTGAAAGAGCAGGCCCCCAAGGAGAGCATCGCCGAGAAGACGCGTGCCTACATCGAGGTGCACCCGAGCGTCAAGGATTGCATCTCCAAGGATCTCATCAACTACTCCTCGTTGGCGCGCCAGATCATGCGCGAATTGAACATCAAGAACGAGGAGGCGGTCATGATCGCCTGCCGTCGCTATGCGGTGAAGCTTTCTAAGCAGGACCATGAGAAGGAGATCCTCAAGGTCATCGGCAATAGCCGCCTTGAAGTGAAGACGAAGATCTGTTCCGTGACCGCGAAGAACGATTGGACGGTGCTGCAGAGGCTCGAATCCGTCTTCCAGCGGCTTATCAATGAGAAGGCCATCATGCAGGTCATCCAGGGCGCTCAGGCGATAACGGTCATCGCCGAAGAGAAGCTCAAGAACGATATCATCAACGCGGTCGGCAAGGAGCACATACTGCGCGTCCGCCAGGACCTGGTGGAGATCACCGTCCGTTCTCCGGAGAAGATCACGGACACCAGCGGCGTCGTCTCCTACCTTTCTTCGAACCTGGCCGAGAACAGCATCAACGTCGCGGAGACCGTTTCCTGCTACACCGACACGATCTTCATCGTGGATGAGAAGGACATGATCGCCGCGTACTCGCTCCTCTCGAGGATCATCGAGAGCGCCGAGCAGGCCACCCAGACCGAGTGAGGTGCGACCTTGCCGGCCTCGGCAAGCATGATATAGGCGCCGGTCGTTCTTTCGGGTGCCCGTGATCACCATGCCAGCAGCGAAAGTACCGCACGTCCGTGGTAGCATTCCAGGACCCAAGGCCAAGGCCATCATCGAGAAGGATGAGCGTTACCTGGTAACGGCCACCAAGGCTTCGCCCATCGCGGTCGAATCGGCCCAGGGTTCCGTGGTCACGGACGTCGATGGCAATACGCTTCTGGACTTTGCCAGTGGCGTCGCTGTGCTCAATGTGGGCCACTGCCATCCTAAGGTCGTCAGGGCAGTGCAGGAACAGGCGGAGAAGATGTTCCACTTCGCTGGAACTGATTACTATTACCAATCGCAGGCGGATCTGGCGGAACGCCTTGCCAATTCGATGCCTGGCGATGGGGAGAAGAAGGTATTCTTCAGCAACAGCGGCACCGAGGCGGTCGAGGCCGCTTTCAAGGCGGCACGCTACCACGATCCATCGAGGAAGATGAACCTTGCTTTCATTGGTGCCTTCCACGGGCGGTCGATGGGAGCGCTCTCGTTGACGGCGTCGAAGAAGGTGCAGCGCGAGCGGTACCAGCCCATGGTCCCTGGCACGGTGCATATGCCCTACGCCAACTGCTACCGTTGTCCGTATCATCTGGAATACCCTTCCTGTGACATCTGGTGTGCCCGCATCATGAAGGAAGTGTACTTTGACACCATCCTCCCTCCGGCGGAAACGTCGGCGGTCTTCATGGAGCCGATGCAGGGCGAGGGCGGCTACGTGGTCCCGCCGAAGGAGTTCGTACAGATCATCGCCAAGGACGCCAAGGCGGAGGGCATCATCTTCGTCGACGACGACG
>CAZCNG010000011.1:7583-26860 GCA_964500045.1 uncultured Methanomassiliicoccaceae archaeon | reverse complement strand
TTGGCGCATTCCTGCAGTCCCACGCACGCAAAGCGGTGGTACTTGTGGCAGTAGGCCCCGTCCGCCGATAGGTGCTCACAGATCTGCTTGTCCGCCTGGCACTTGTCCTGGATGCAGATGATACCATGGTAGCGGCCCAGACAGCGGCCGTCCTCCCCCAGGTGAGCGCATTCTATCATGGGAGTCGCTCCTGCATCGCTTGAGCATAGGCTTCGGGGGTGGCGCAGTTCTCTATGCCAGCGCAGTAGAAACGCTTGTACTTGGAACAATAGAGGCCGAGGTTCATGTCCTTGGAGCAGGAAGCATGGGCCTTCCGCTCATGCCGCTCGAGGCATCGGTCCTCGCCGACGCATTCGATGCCACCCACCTCTGCGTGTGAGCACAGGTCGTGCCGATAGCGATACTTGCACATCCCGATCCCCCATCCCAGATAGCAATATCCGGTGTTGGCATGATAAAACTAACCATGGGGAGCGCCGAGGGGGAGATTCGAACTCCCGAGCACTGGGTGCCACCAGCTTTCAAGGCTGGCGCCTTAATCCGGGCTTGGCTACCTCGGCCTGGGGCCTCCATCCATGACCGTCATTAAAGTATTTGGCCTCAGACAATGCCCCGACGGCCTTGGGCGAAGAGGTCGAGGCGCACTTCGAACGCTATGACCGGCGCCATCAATTCGTACGCATTGATGATCTCCGGGTGCAGTTCGCCGAACTCGCCGACCGTCATCTGTTCCATCACTATCTCCGCGCCGCGGCCTGCCAGGTAGGTGCGGCTCTGCGACGGTGCGATGCTGATCTTGACGCCCAGCTCGCGCATGACCCCCTCCGCCAGCGATTTGCACTCGGTGAACGACGCCTTGGGATGGATGGCCACGAACGCCAGGTGCTTGCGCCGCTTGCCGTCGATGACCACGTCGCCGCATTCGAAGATGCGCTGCGGCAGCTCGCGGTGTTTGCCCTTTCTCAGCACTGCCAATAGCGACGGAAGTAGCGAGACGCGTAGACAGTCGGTGTCCTCGCTGACGGGGTTCAACACCTCGACCGCCGCGCCGCGCGGGCGGCGTAGACCGTCGAACTGCTCCTTCATCGAGGAGAGCGTTAGGGTCTGCACCTCATAGAAGGAGTAGCCGACCATCAGCTGGCGCACCTGGTCCGCCAAGCGCATCTCAGGAAGCTCGGACCCTATGGTCATGGCCTTCGGTACCGTGTGGCCGAAGTTGCCGTAGCCGTAGCCTATGGCCACGTCCTCGACCAGGTCGGCATTATGCAGCAGGTCCATGCGTACTGCGGGGGAGCGGACTTTGATGTGCTTGCCCGCTTCCGCCCCATGGCCGAGGCGGCGCAGGCACTGGCATATCTCTTCAGGAGAAAGCTTGAGGCCGAGGGCCTTGTTGACCTGGGCCGGGTCGAGGGTCCATTGGGACGGCCGAAGGTCCGGGGTGATCATCTCGCAGCTTCCTTTCAAGGAAACGCTTTGGATGGCGCCGCCCCTCTCGGCGAGGGACGTGGTGATGATATTGAGCGCACCTCTTACGGCGGTCTGGTCCGTGCCGGTGACGTCGATGAAGATGTTCTTGGTGTTCTCGGTGACGGCGGTCAGAGCCCCGTTGATGATGGGCGGGAAGCTGAGCACCTCGCCCTTGGCGTCGGTGATGATGGGGTAGAGGTCCTTGCCGGCCAGCAGGTGGGCGTAATCCTTGCCCTTCTCGTGCTTGGTGAGGATCTCGCGCATGTTCATCCTCTCTTCCTTTGCCAGCGGGACGAAGGAGATGGACTCCGGTGAGGCGGCCCGATATGCGAAGGGAGGGGTGACCTGGTCCATGTCGTGGACGCCGATGGCGACCTTGCTCCTCTTCCGGCCGACCGTCACGTGCAGCTTCTCCTGCAATTCCATGAGCGAGCGGATGCCTTCATCGGTGAAGTCCAAGTCCTTGACGACGGAAGCGACCACGAAAGGACGGACGCCGGCGACGCTCGGGTCGACCCGCATGGAAATGCCAGAATCGGTGATGGGATACTCCTTGAGTCCCGGAGCGATGTCCAGGAAGGCGCGCAGCGCCCTTGCCAGTCCCTCGACGGAATACAGGTCGGCGCGGTTGGGGAAGAACTCGATGGAGGTCTCTCCGCTGGCCTCGTCGTATTCATGCAGGTCGGCCCCCATCATCGGGATGACCGAGAGGACCTCGCTGGCCGACATATCACGGCCGACGAGGGACATCAAATCGTTATAATTGAAATTGATGACTGGCATGTCCCTCTGCGATTATCCTGGGACTATATGGTTCTTACACAGCACCGCTTCAACGGCCCAGCGCCTTGTGGGCCTTGCCCAGTTCTCCGGCCGACTGCGCTGCCAAAGTGGAGATCTCGCCTGCGAGCACCAGGCAGCCGACGATCTCCGCCAGCTTCTTGGCTTTGCCCGCTCCGACACAGTCCATGACCGAGAGCGCTTCCCTCTGGCAAGGGAGTCTCGTCCCTCCGCCGACGGTGCCGACCTCGACGCATGGGAGTCTTACGCTGACGTAGATGCCTTCCTCGCACCGTTCGCACGTCGTCGTGGCCATGCTGCCCTCGGCCACCTGCGCCGGGTCCTGACCGCAAGCCAGGTACACCGCCGCCAGCATGTTAGCGGCGTGCGCATTGAATCCGTAGGACAAGGCCATGCTGGAACCGATGAGGTTCTTGCGGTAGCAGGTCTCGACCATCAGGTCCATGTTCGCCTTGAGGCGGTTCTCGACCACGGCTGCCGGTAGGATGACGTCCACCAGGACGATCTTGCCCCGGCCTTCGATGGCGTCTATCGCGGCCGGCTTCTTGTCGGTGCACATATTGCCGGAGACGGAGATCATCTTCACGCCCGTTTCTCGTTCGATGACACGCGACGCGGCTTCCGTGGCGATGGTGGCCATGTTCATGCCCATGGCGTCGCCGGTGTCGTAGCTGAATCTAAGGAAGAGGCTGCGACCGGAGGCGAACGCGCGTATGCGGAGCAATTTGCCATGGCTCGTGGTGGCTTCTGCCGTGTCGCGCAACTCGTTGAAATGTGCGTCGATCCAGCGCACCGCGTCGCGCGAGTGCGCGAGGCCTCTGCTGCGGAAGACCGGGGCTCGGGTCATCTCGTCCTTGATGATCATGGCCGTGGCGCCGCCTGCGTCCGTGATGGCGGCACAGCCCCGGTTGACCGAAGCTACCAACGCGCCCTCCGTGGTGGCCATGGGAACGTAGAACTCTCCCTTGGCATGATCCCCCTTCACGGCCAGCGGTCCGGCGAAGCCCAGGGGGATCTGCGTCGTGCCGATCATATTCTCTACGTTCTTCTCTGCCAGCAGCGGATCGAAGCCGTACGCGCCTATGGTGTCCAGCTTGACGCCGGTCTCCATCTCGAGCGCCCCACGCCTCTCGTCGACATCGGCCTTGGCCTTGCCCCGGTTCTTCAGTCCGCCAGCCATGCTATCGTCCGCCTAATGAATGAAGACTGACTTAATCCTGTCCTCGGGCGGGGCCTCGTCCCAACTCGGAACAATAGCTCCGTTCCACTACCACTGGGTCGCAGTTGACGAAGCTGTAGCCAAGCTTCAGGGTGTCCAATGGTTTTGACCGTAATGAATGGCCATTTGGTCCTTCTTATCGAGCGAATGGGCCGCTACCCGGGCGGGCAATCGTAATATACCGCGCGCTGGAATTGAATCGGTGGTGTCAAAATGAAACGTGAGGTCGAAAAGTCCGATGCGGAATGGAAGCAGGAGTTGACCCCGGAACAGTATCGGGTCCTGCGTCACGGCGGCACCGAGCTGCCCTTCACTGGAAAGTATTACAAGAACAAGAACAGCGGAACCTACCTCTGCGTCGGCTGCGGCGCCAAGCTTTTCGCGTCCCAGGACAAGTACGATTCCGGTTCCGGCTGGCCGAGCTTCAGCAGGGCGTTGGACGACAAGGTCGTGGACCTGCACCTTGATACTGCCCACGGCATGGAAAGGACCGAAGTGCTGTGTCGCCGCTGCGGCGGGCATCTCGGCCACGTCTTTGACGACGGGCCCAAGCCGACGGGCAAGCGGTTCTGCATGAACTCCGACGCCCTGCAGTTCGTGGACGAGAAAGGACAGAAGGACTGGTGTCTAGAGCGTAAGGGACAAATCTGCTTCCTATGATACCGGCGCATGGCGCTGCAGTGGGTGGAGGAATATGGAGAAGATGAGCTGCAGGGCGTCCTTGACCTCTTCCGCCAGGTCGATTGGGCCAAGGAGCGGCGCCCCGACGATGTCCGCAGAATGCTGGCCTCCGGGAGCATCCCTTTCGCCCTGCGGGACAAAGAGAGCGGCAAGCTGGTGGCCTTCGGCCGGGCCATGACCGACGGCGTTTACCATGCCATGATCTACGACGTCATCGTCGACGAAGCGTGGAGGCATCAGGGTCTGGGGCGCATGCTGATGGAAAGGATGCTTCAGCACCCAGATATCGCGAACATGGCCGTGCTGCATCTGAATACGGGGAGCGATCGCTTCGCTTTCTACGAGAAATGGGGATTCAGCGCGGACCTGGGCGACATACGATATATGCGACGCTACAATGAGAGGCGCTAGGAGGGGGCGTCTCAGGAGGCGGTAGAACGCCTCCAATTTCCTCTCTTGAGGGAGCCAGGATTGCTGGCATCGGGCTCTCACTAGGGAAAGATTTAAAATGGATTGCGGTATTCGGTGATTTCATTGGGCCCATAGCTTAGACCGGCTGGAGCGCCCGGCTGATAACCGGGAGGTCGAGAGTTCAAATCTCTTTGGGCCCACCATTTCCACTGGCCAACACGGAATTGCCCTTTTTCAGGGCATCCGTGTACTGGCTCATCATATCCATCGCCTCGGCCATCTGATCCATTTCTATGCCGAGATACCTCATCGTCTGCGCCTCGGATTCGTGCCCCATGATCGCGGAGATGGTGGCCACCTTCGCGCCCGAGTAGTAGGCGATGCGTCCGAAAGTCCGGCGCAAGGTATGGTTGCCGAACTTCAGGCCGATACGTTCGGAGAGTTCCCCCAGTCTGTTGTCGATCGAGTTCTTGTGGTAGGGGAGCAGCCTGGAGCCCTTGCGGTAGATGAGCAGGGACACCGGGATGGTAACGTTCGGATCGCGTGCCTGTGCCTCCGCGATCTGCATGTTGCGTAGCTGCATGTAGTAGGCGAGCTCCGCCATCGTGTCGCGGTGCATGGGCACGCTGCGGGGCTTGCCGCCGCACGTCCCCTTGCCGAGGACATCGAGATGCCCCAGTCTGAGATCCTGCATCTTGAGACGCAATACCTCGACCCGCCTGAGTCCTAGGCATAGTTCCAGGTGCACGATGATCCGCTCCATTCCCTTCGCATGGTCCAACAGGTTGACCGCATCCATTGGTCTGAGCCAGTCTGCGTGGATCCTCATGTCTTGAGGCCAGGCGATCTTCATATGCTCCACGATTATGTTCCCGTGCCACTTCAGGTACGTTCCGATGATCGCGAGCTGCCGTCGCCCGACCACAGGCTCCAGGTGCGCGTAGAGCTCGTTCCTCAGATAGTCGATCTCTTCCTCTCCGATCTTCTTTGGCGATGGTTCCAGGCCGGCGACCTCCAGAGCGTGCGTGGCGTGGACGATGAGCCGACGATATTCGGTAATCGTCTTCGGCGCGCGCTTCTCCTTCTCCAGCCGGGCTAGATAGTCTTCTCTGTATGCCATAAGGACGCGCTCTTTCGATGGCATCCTTAGTCCTTCCATGCCCGAACGGGCCTATTGTAGCTTTCCGTCCCCTCATGCCGCGTTCCCTCCCGATCATTGAATCCGCTCCCTTCCGTGCCCCCCTCTTCCGAGAATAGGTAACTAGTTAACTCTTCGAGCTGTCCAGATGTCGAGTTACATAGCCGGACAGAGCGAGTTAACTGCGTGGAAGTAACTCCACAGAATGGGGCTCGGAGGGGGAAAGCGCTCATATCTCGCGCTTCCCGTACTTCTTCAGATTGCTCCGGTAGGCGATGGCGAAGTCCCTTTGAGTGAAGAAGCGATGGTTGCCAGTGCCGGCCTTGAGCTCGAACCCCATCGATTTGAGCAGATTGCCGACCCTCTTGGAGCCGAGAGCACCCTTCGGGCTGAATCGGTCGGCCCCCGGCGTATCGCCCTCTCTGTCTGCGTCATCTTGCGCGAGCTGCTGCTTGATGTCCGTAGTCGAGACATTCATGGCAGCGAGCACCTGGTCGTCGGTCGGCTCCTCCGTTGGCGGTCCGTTGGCCTTGCCCACGGCTATTGGCAAGCATGCCTGCAGCGCCGAGAATACTCGGCCCTCGATCGTCTCCGTCATTTCATCATAGACGCCCTTCTGCGTCTGCTCCATCAGGTCGAGCACACGCTCGGACGCCTCCTTCATCTCTGGATTGTTGCGGAAGAGCGTAGAGGGCATCAACAGCGTTCCGCACAGGTCGATGCTGCGTGAGTCCAGGCCGGCGCGTTTCTCCGCCACTTTCATGGTCTCGCCATGGCGTCGATCGTCGATGGGCCCGAATTCTCCGCGCAGTGCGGCCAATCGGAAAGCGAGCAGACGACCGCTAAGATCCTTTGCCCCTTCCAGGTCTATGACCCGCTCGACCTTCGCGCCCTCAGGCATCTCCATCATGTTGATGACGACCGCACGGTTCTGCATGTCCTCCTTCGGCGGAGCGCCCTTCATGCCGATGGCCATGGGTGAATAGGGATAGTACCTCCGCACGCCCTCGCCGTCCTGCTCACATCGCGCGATCGAGGCGCCTTTGCGGTTGTTCTTGAAGAGGCCGTCTATGCCTACTCTGGCCTCCTGCGGGAGGTCCTGGTATTCATCGATGAACACGCTGGGATGCCAATTCTCGATCGTCCTGATCAGGGCGGCCGGTGTAGGCGATAATTCGATGAATCCTCGGTAACTGACGATGGATAGCACCTCAAGGACGCGGCTCTTTCCCGATCGCGTGGTCCCGAATATGATCAGCCGGACTGTCATCGGCAGTCGGTCGAATATCCAGGTGGCCATGACCCAGTGGGAGAGGAGAGAGTATAATCGGTCTTCCCTGAACCAGATATGACGTCGCAGGTATGACTCAAGGTCTCGCAGCAGCCCCTCCTGATAATTCCCGGTGGGTTCTCCCGGGATATTCCAGAAGATCTCCCGGAGCTTCTCTTGTATCTCATCTCCGAACCGAACCGCGATCGCCATGGCGACCTGTCGCGAGTCCTCGTTGCTGTCGGTCCGAAGCTCACGTAATGAATAGGGGCCCTGGCAGGTTTGATGATCGATGACGTCCTCCTGGATGTAGAATCCGAGGCGGTCCTCGATGGCATCGGATGTAGGACTGTCTACAAGATAGGGCTCGACGTGCAGGGCCATCTTGACGTGCTTGGATGAGAACTCTGGATTCGACCGCTTGCCCGCATCGCCCTTGCCCGAGCTCATCGCGGCTCCTCCTTGATCATCAGCTTCTGGTCGCTGGTCTTGGTATAGATCAGCGCCAGGTCGGGATAGCCCTTCAGAAGCTTCAGCAGGTCGAGAAAAGACTCGTCAGAGCATCGAAGAACGAGGGCTCGCGTCTTCCACTTTGTATCCTTAGTTTCCAGTGTGGCCGCCCCCTGGACTACTTCCCCTTCTCCTCGACGATCTTGAGCGGGATTCGGCCAGCGCGACGGTAGGTGACTGTGACTTCATCGGAGAACTTGGTGTCGATCCTCTCCATTATCGTCTGGATCAGGTCGATCGGTCCCTTGATGACGAAACCGGCAAATCCTTCCGCCTCTGCATCGCTGGGGGTGATGTTGCCCGAGTAGTGTTCCTCATCCGCTGGGTTCGGCGCGTTCTCTTCCTCGAGTTCGATGATCATGCCTTGCCTCCGAGGTGCGCGCGCACGCTCTCGTTGACAAGGGCGGTCTTGCTCTTCTTGGTCCGGGCCTTCTCATCTTCCAGGAGGCGGTCCGTGTCACTCTCCAGCCAAAGGCTGAGGGGGCGCCTCAACCTCTCATTGTCCGACATAGATAACGCATGAGTGAGATAGCTTATATGAACAAGTTGCATATCGATATGGGACAACTTGCATGGAGCCAAAGAACGATGATCCAGTCACGGGTAGAAACCGCCCCCCGCAGACGGAGAAGGAGATGCTGGACGCGGCCATGCAATGGACCGTTGTCCTGGGTGGGAAGCTAATAGAGGATGTCTGGAAGCTACCGGACAAGAAGGAGAGCGATCGGTATGCCAAGGGCTGGAGGTCCGGCGAATCCCCGCCAGACGATCTCATTCAGAACCCATCGCCCGGACTGGCAAGATTCCTCGACAATCTGCGGCTGCGCGCCAAACGCGGTGAGAGCACAGATGACAGGGAGAAGGACAGGCTCAAGAGGTTGGCCATTGATGTGTACTACTTCGTCAGGGATGCCGGCCCTCGAGGTATCCGGGCCTCGATCGTTGAGGGGAGATTCTGCGGGCGGCAGACAGATAAGCCCATCCCCCGGTCAAAGCTTCGCCGATGGCTCAAGATGTATGAAGAGCTCGGCCTATTCGATAGAAAGTCAGACAAGGTCCCGACCAGCCGGTCCAAACCCGACCACTTGATGGAAGCTGTATTCTACCGCGCCACGATCCACAGGATGGAAATCGAAAGAGGCGAGGCCCTGGGTGATGATCCTGCCAGAGGTCAGGTCCGAGGTGGGAGATATTATGGTAGCACTCGGAAAATGTATGAAATGAGCATCTACAGGGATGGAAAACGAGTCACCCAGTACATGGCTCCCTGGACCTATCAAGAAGTCTCGCAGCTCGAGCGAATGTTCTCAGGAGATTTGGACGAGCTACCTATTCGAGGTGGATCATACAAGGATGTCTCCATAGCCCTCCTAGTGGTGAGTCGCAAGCTCCGGATCGCGGAGGGGATGCTGGCAGACAGAGGCGTCGTTATACCTAGGGGAATGATAAGAAGAGAGTACGACAAGACCTATGGTGATCACCCTGATCCACTAGAGGCCGTGTTCTCGAAATCCGAGCCCGCCCAACCATAGACATTGATCATAGGTGCGTCACAGTGATGCTCCAGCTGCCGATCCCGTTCACCGCGAGATAGTAGCTCCCCGCTGAGGTGATGCTCACCGAGGCCGCTCCGCTGCATGTTCCGATCCGATTGACTAGAAGGTCGACGTACTCCCCATCCGAGCCATAGAGCACGATCGAGAACAGGTCAGTCCCAGTATAGGACATCTGGAAACGGACCGCTCCAGGCGTCAGCCAGACCGGGCTGGGAACGCTATCGGTCTGCCCGGTCAACGTCACCGGGAGGCTAGACGCGGAGGCGGATACAGGCTGGCGCCCCTGGATTCTCCAGCTCGCGTCGGCCGTCACCTCGAGGTAGTACATGCCGGGGTGCACCGCGCTAAGGGAATCGGTCACGCTCACGAGCACGCTCCCGTTGTATGCCTCGATCTCATTGGCGAGCAGCTCCTCCTGGGCGCCGGTGATGGCGTTCTTGAGCCATATCGCGAAGTGCCCTGAACCTGAGTAGGTCATGCTGAAGATGGCGATGCCGCTCGCCAGGCGGAACGAGCTTGTTACGGTGTCGGTTGAGCCGGTGAATGACAGCGCCGTTGGCGTCGGGTCAGGTGTCGGGTCCGGTATCGGATCGGGCTCGGATGGCCCGACCTTGTTCTGCCAGGCCAGCGTTGCCACGCCATACTTCGATGTGGCGAACTTCTGAGCTAGATTGATTCCTCCAGAAGCTACTGCCAGGGTCAGCATGTCGCTGCCCTTATCGTGCTTCTGAGCCCCTGCAGCGATCCACCACATTGAGGCGTTAGGGCGATCGAGCGTCCGGCTCCAGCTGCCATTCCCCTCCATTGTCGAGAGGCTCCCATTATTGACAAGGCCCAGGGTCCAGTGGCCAGTGTACGAGATTGAGATAGTGACCGCCTCCACCCTGCTGGAATTGGCTCCAGGCGCCGGAGCGGTCCACCATGAGCTGCTCCAGTCCATCCAATCCGGTTCCGTCTCGCCGGCAGGTCCTGAGCTGGGAGGAATCCCCATCATGGCGACGGCAGCGATGGAGATGACCACAACTGCGGCGACGATCAAAGCAATGATAGGGAGGCGCTTCATGGACGATACATTCCGCGCCCGAGACGATAAAGCCCGCTGCTCGTTGGTATCAATGGCCATCAGACGATATTGGCGATGGAGCAGGCCAGCCAGGAGCGTGGGGCCGCCTCTGCTCGTTCATCGTCATTGGTTCATGGGTCCGAGGTGCTCGTGATCACGCTCTCCTGACCTGTGCCCTGAGGGCTTCGCTCACGCCCTGGTTGATCAGTCTCTTGAGGTCCATCTCGCCGTAGATGTTGGCTGCATTGATGTTGACCACGATCGGCCGTTGCGCGGAGCTGCTCCCCATGACCGCCGCGCCAACTCTCTCGTTGGAAGGGGTCCAGTCCTTCAAGGGGATGACCGCCTCCGGGCCGGCCTCGCCTATCAAGGCGTAGGTCGGCCGGGTGACGATGCCGCCGGATGCCAGCGGCATCGCCTGACCGTTCTTGTTGATTGGCTCCCATCCCCGGCCCTGATCGACATAGAGGCCACCCTGCTCATCATAGGCCTGGTTTTCGCCGTCTCTGCTCCATATCCGTCCATAGTTGGTCTGGACGGACTTGTCGTAGGTTGCCCCAGTCATGCCGAGCTTGAACCCCTTGCTGTCCGGTAGGACCTCGCCGGCCCGTCTGACCTGCTGCTCTCCGCCCGAGTAGGCGCCCGAGCTGCTGTTGCTGAGGAAGTATGTGAAGGCCCCAGCTGCCAATCCTACGCTGATGCCGGCCGCCACGGCGATCGCTCCGGGGGCTCCGCCACCTAGCGCGGCCTTCGCTATCGCGGCCGCTGCCGTGGCCGCGGCCAGGCCCCAGGTGATGCCAGCCAATGCTGAGTAGGCTATCTTCTCCTCCTGTGACTTGGAGGTAACGGCTGCGATCGAGAAGGCCATGCCCGCCATGGCGGCGCCCAGCCCGATGAAGGCCAACTTGTGATTCCCGATCATGTCGTTCACGCCTCCCAACGTGCCCTTCAGGCCATCGGCCATCGGCCCGAGGTTCTTCCATGCCTTGCCTAGCCCCTCGGCCGCGGTGATGGCGGCCGGGATGATCGTGGCGCCCAGCATGATGTAGCTGGTGTTGAGGTCGTTCTGTTTCTGCTGTGCGGCCTCCGTGTCCAGCGCCAGGGCAGATTGGGCGATGCCTAGCCGGTCTGAGGCGTCCGCGGCCTCGGCGCTGCTGGGCCCGTATTCCTGGACGGCCTGGTTATACGCCTTCTGCGCCTGATCGGCGGCCTCGGTGCTCCGTTGCACCTGAAGATTGGCGCGGTCGATCGCCATCTGCGACTTCTCCAAGCGGTCGAACGAGCCGTAGAGGGCGATTGCAGCGGTGACGGCGCCGCTGACGCCCTTCACGAAATCGATACCGAACTTGCTGCCGGAGGTCTTGACCTTCTCGCCGGCAGCCTCCGCCTTCTTTCCCGTTTCGTCCAGCTTCTCCCCCATGGAGCCGGCAGCCTTCTTCGCCTCCTCTGTTCCCTTAGTATAGCCGCTGGTGTCCAGCGTTAGCTTCCCTTTCAGGTCCTCTAGGTTCGCCATGGTCTCACCTCTCCCCCCCATCTAGCGCCGCGTTCCATACCTTGATCATCAGCAGCATCTCCTCTTCGCTCATCGGCTTCCTTTCGTTCTTCGGTTTGTCGGTCGCGGACATGAAATCCTCAGGACTGTAGCTGCCCGACTTCTTCGGCCGGATGCAGTTGGCGATCGTGGCCGCGACCAAGGCGGCGCGGAGGTCCTCTTGCTTCTGGGACATCCTCCACCTTTCAGAGAGTGCGCTGATCTCCGCAGGGGTGCACCCCCAATACTCCTCATCCCCCAGCCGGAGATCATAGCGGCCGAAAGCCCAGGCGTCGAGCTCCGGCCGGATCAGTTTGGGTCATCACCTAGGGGGATGCGGGATCGGAGGCAGACCTGGCCGACGAAGGCGTCGATCTGCCCGATATTGGAGAGGTCGATAAGCTCGGCCACGTCATCGATCGTCATCTTCGGGTGCTTCTTCGCGATCCCTGCCCAGATGAGCGTGAGCAGGTCCTCGGGGTCTCCAGGGATAGCTTCCTCGACGCCCTTGCCGCGGGCCTGCTTGTAGCGCCTGATCGTTCCCATGTTGAAGCTGAAGTCCCTTATCTCGGCGGGGATCCCCGCGAGCTTGTCCTCTTGTCCGTTTTCCATGTTCTTCCCTTCCTTGTCTGTTTCAGAGTTTCCCATTTTCAAACGCTTCAATCGCGGCGATAAGGTCCCGGCGGGCCTCGGGGTACTTCTCCAGGACCACGCCTAGCAGGAGCAAAACCTGGGAGTCGCTCATCGTCCGGCCTTGCTCCTCATCCCGATCGGCCTTGTCTATCGCCGCTAGCTTGCGCTTCATCCTCTCACGGCCTAGGCTGCCGGCGATCGCGTGGCTTTCCTTCTTCGCGTCCTTCGGTTCCCAGGGATAGATGGTGAATGACTTGCTGTTGCTCATCTTGCTGGCTCCCTTATCCTGTCTGGGGCCTCGACCATGGCCACCAGGTCTTCGAGAATGATCCGGACGTGGGTGCTGTGCGCTTTGGCGGCCGCCTCCTTGAGAAGCGGGACGATCTCCTCACGGTCGAAGCGCAGGTTGTGGATGAGGATCTCCTCATCTCCAATGAGGTCGAGCTTGATGATCTTCATAGTCGTAGTGGCGTTGCCCTCGATCTTGGCCTCCAGCTTGTTCTTCACTACCCAATCCCGGGAGCGGCAGGCGAGGATATGCGCGGCCGCCTTCCAATCATCCTTGGCGGCGCTCCTGATCAGGCTCACCAGGGCGGCTTCGGCCTCACTCTCAGCCTCCTGGACAGCCTGCGCGAGCTCGTAGAACTCGCCCGATCCGGTCTCCTCGCCCTTCTTCATCCACTCGTTGAACGTCGCGTAGCTGATGCCTGCCCGAGTGCAGCTGGCAGATAGCGTATTGCCCTCCTGGATGGCCACCAGGAGCTTGCTCCGCGTCTCCGCACTCAACTTGCATGGCCGGCCGGGGCGCCTGGGTGCGGTCATTGAGCATCCCTCTCATTCCTTGGAGCGGGATCGGATGGACCGACCAGAACGAACTCGATGATGCGGTGATCCGCTTCTCCCCCTTCGTTCGATTGCTTCTTGCCGCTGACGCGCTCTATAACAATCTTGTGCGTGGCTGGATTTCCAATTTCGGAAGATTGCCCGAGTGCGAGAGCCTCGACCTTCTGCCCTTTCATGATCATATCCGCGCCATGGCTGGCGTTGAGGTCCTCGGTCTTGGTGAGCAGTTCCTCCCCCTTCTCGCGCATCTTCCGGCCGGCGCGCGCCTGGTCGACGCGGGCCTGTATGCGCTGCTGCTCCAGAGCCTTGAGCTCCAGAGCCAGCTGCGCGTCATCATAGGCAGAGGTCCGCTCCACCCAGCCCCAGGTGCCGCTCCACGCGCCGAAGTAGCCGGGGAAGCCCTTCGCCTCGGGCTTGCCGGAGATCTGCCGATAGGCGGCGGCGATCGAGCGCTCACCGCGGGACATGCTGAGATAGACTTGGAAGGCGGCGAAGGCCTTGCTCGGCTCTCCCTCCAAGCGTTCCCACGCTTCTCTGCCCATGGATCATTCGCTCCTTTCCGAATCGCCGTATTTTGCGTTAGGTAGGGACTTGCGCTTCGTTCCCTGTGGGACATTGCCCGCTCCGACGCTGAGGTCTTTCCTGGCGTTGGAGGTGATATGCACCTCTTGACCGGGCATGGCGATCTTGCTCCTCAAGGTACGAGCTGCCGCTTTGTTGCCGCTCATGGGTTCACTCATCCTTCCAATCTCTGCCGGCGATATGGGCCTCCAGCCTGGAGTCGTAGCGGGCTATGATGGGCCACTTGCTCCCGCTCAATATCCTCTTGACGATCGGGAGCGCGGGTGTGGAGAATGTTACTTCGCACTCCAAAACCGCATACAACCCAGCCTGGTCGGCCTTGAGCTTGAGCGCCTTAAACAGATCGCGGCGCTCCTTCAGCATGGCCTCCAGCTTCGGGCGGACCTCCGCGTCCAGGACCAGCTCGTTGGCGCGGATCTCTGCGCCATGCTCCCCGAATAGGCGGTGGGTCGGCGGCAACGAACAGCGGAAGCGGATTATCCCGTTCACTTCATCGATGATGGCCAGGACCAGCTCACTTTCTGCGCCTGCGTTCAGTCCGGAGGGTGGATTCAGTGGGTTCATGGAGAATCACCAGGGCAACCAGGACGGGAGGACGATCGGGTCCAGCACTCTCTCGGCGGCGTGGAGCAGCGGTTGAGCGCCGCCCTGGTAGCTCAAGAACTGATACAGGCCGGCCTTGCTGCCCTCCAATCCGAGCGCGGTTAGGTCGGCGGCGTGGGCGACGATGTAGGACTCCAAGAGCGGCCTGGTGTGCAGCTCCGTCGCCTTGAGCGCGATCGCGTTCTTCGCCGCGTCATGGCCCCGGATGGGGGAGACGATCGGCCCCAACATATCCTCCATATCCTTTCTCAAGTCGAAGGCGATCTGCTTCAGCGCCTCCGGACTCCTCTTAAGCTCTGCCATTTTTGCCCTTCATCCCGCCCAAAGAACGCATTTCTTTGGACAATTGGGATAGGAACGGGGCATTACTAGCCCATTTAGGTAGGACCGCCGGAAATGGGCGAAAGTGCTGGTCGCGCGTGTGGGCGGGCGGGCGCGATAGACCACTCGCGAAACTCCAGATATGCCCCACTCCCGCCCTACTCCCGCCCTGCCGTCTCCCTACCGTCTCCTCTCTTTTGATGAGCGCGTGAATGTGAATGTGTGCCTGCGATCGTTGCCCTCCTCTCCGTGGCGGGGATGGGCCTCCGCTGCTGCTCCGCTCGATGTGCAGGTAGGCGGATAGCGTCCACGGTATCGAGCGGTCCGCGCAGGGTCCGTATCATTCGGAGGAGGAGACGGGAGGGGATTGTTTGACTTTCTTGACGGGTCACGCGCGCGCATGAGGACGGGTCGCAAAAGTCGCAAAAGGTCCATCGAAGGGAGACGATCGGGAGACGGCGGAGCTGCCGCCGGCGGGAGATCTCCGGCGATCGTCGCCGCCCGGGAGGAGCGGGAAGCGGTCGGCGGCGTGGACGGGTGTTAAGTGATTTCTCGCAGGGTCGGCGGTCCTGCGAAAGATAAAATAAATTTATCTCTGCGCTCGGCGCGGCCTCACTTCTTAGGGATGCCTCCGGGCCTAATGATGTAGTTGTCGCCGTTGTTGGAGATATTGTGGTTGCCGGCCTTCGCCAGCTCCTTCACAGCACCGACTATCCTCTTGACATCGACATCTTTAGCGAATTTGGCTTTGAGCATGGCGGCGATATTGACCTGCTGGCCCGTCAGCAGCCGGGACAAGAACCACTCGGGGAGCAGCGGATCGTTCAGGTCGGGCATGGGGTCCTCCTCATCATTCAGGGATTCACCGCCCTTCTTCGCCTTCTTCGGTTTCGCCTTCGTGATTTCCGGGATCTGCTTGGGGTCCAGGTCGGGAAGATGATAGATATACTGACGCGCTCCGCGCGAAATCATCATCCAGCCATTCTCCGGCTGCATTGACAGCTTCTTCATGTGATTATGAAACTCTAGATTGTAGAGGGTCGGGAACTGGCCTGGGAATTCCTTCCCGATCATGGTCCAGCAGAGATAGCCTTTTTTATGAAGGGCCTCCACTAGCTGTTGGTCCAATTCATCATCGTTGATAAGCTGCTGTGAAAGATAAATCAGTTTTATCTTTAGCTCCGCCTGCCCATCCGTCAATTTCTTGATTTCGCCCTGAAGTTTGCGAATCTCAAGAATCAAGTCGTTGATGCCTGGGTCGGTCAAGCTAGCACCTTCCCCGAGCCTTGCTTGCAGCTGCGCCTAGGCGTCTCCTAGAAGAAGAAGAAGAAGATAAAATGTTTTTATTATCTTTATCTGGGGTTCTATAGGCTTCTAGACCCTGCCCCGGAAATATGCCTTGAGAATCCCCCAACGAAAGAGAAATAATTATTTCTCTCTCAAGCTGGCTATCCCAATTCAAGGGATTCATGCGCTCCCCCCTAGTCTTATCAGGTCGGAAGCGCTGCGCGCTTCGCCCCGCTCCACGGCCTCGATGAGAGAATAAAATATTTCTCTCTCAGCGTGGACCCGGAGTACAACCTCGTAGTCCTGCGCCGCCGCTCTCATGCGCCGAGCGGCCTTCCCTTGCAACCAATCAAGGCATACCGGGGAGGAGGTGTCGCCTAGGATCTCCTCCATGACCTCGACCTCTCCGAGCAGTAGGTGTCGGGCCTCCTCCGTCTCGGGCATTGTCTCGATGTAGGCGCGGCGGTCCTTGACCATGCGGCGGATCTCATCCGGCGATTCTGCCCCGGCGCAGATCTCCTGCGCTCGGATGCGTCCTAGGAATCGCCAATCACTCGAAGTGAGCAGCTCCACCATTGAAGCAGCCCCCTCAGCCCTCGACAATGGTTAATCGGCCCACGCTTATCTTTTGATAAACGATCTTGATGCCGTCAATGGCGGCGATCTCGGCCTTGATACGGGCCAGGTCATCGAATGGCACTCTGAAAACCAGCGCTGCGGAAACCAGGGTTTCCGTCTGAATGTCGTCTTTGTGTTTCACGTTCTCACAGCTTCTAGAACGGCGCGGCATTGGGCGATCGCCCGGCCCCGGTGCAATACGGAGCGTGTCGGCCTTTCTGGATATAGAAATCTCTGCGGTCGTATATGATGATTCTGCGAAGCCTTCTGGTAGTGCCCCCCTCGGTTGCCGTGCTACGGGCCATATTCCCTTTATCAAAAGGGAATACACGCATCGAGCGGTTGCCCCTGAAAGGGAGATATGTTCTTATCACTCCTCGATGAATATCCGAAGTAGGGAAGGGTGGCCCGGTCCCTCTCAGCTTCGTAGGTGTGAGTCAGAGAATCCAGCAATATTCACTCTGCCCATTCATGGACCGGCGCGCCTTGCAGGGAGGGTGCAATCTCCCTGCACTCCCACTATTCCTTTTTCTCCCCGTCCACGATCGGACTACTTCTTCTTTCTGCGGTCCTTCGGCTCGTTGATTAGGTCGGTCAGCATGTTGTCCAGCTTGAGGTTGTGATTCCCCAACGGGTCCGTGGCCTTGATGCCCTCCACGATCGGAGCGCTCAGCTCGGCAAAAGAGAGATACCTCCCGCTCTCCAGGTCGAAGGCGGCGCAGATCTCCGCATGCCTCGATTCCAACAGCTCTCTGAATCCGTTCTTCAATGCCTCCTCCTTCAGTCCGGTATTGTACTGAAGCTCCAGCCAACCGGCATAGAAGGCGATGAGATCTCCCTTGCTCATGCTCGGCGGTATCGGTGCAGCTGCCGTCGCCGTGGGCGTGTCGGCGCTGTCGATATGGTCAAGAGCTTCATCGATGCCGCTCCGGTGGTCCTCCGCCGGCCTAGGGGCCTCCATCGGTTTGATGGGGATGTTATGGTCGAAGAAGTATTCGCGAAGCGCTTGATTGAGGAAATCGGTACGATCGCGATATTCGCCGGTCCTCACCTTAGCGTCGATTCCTTCAACGATCGCCTTCGGGCATAGGAAAGTCACCGACGCGACGTTATCAGCTCTCGCCTTCAGAATCCTACCGTCTATCCTAGGCATGATGCCCTGATTATCTTATGTCCTACTCATATCAATCGGGATGGCGTCTTTAACCATGCTCATGCAACAATGTATAGAAGTGCTGATTATAGTTGCCTTCTGGACAAAATAGTAAACGATGAATTTTCGATGTATTTTCGGTCAGCTGGCATAGAGGGGAGTATTTAAAGAGAGGCTTCCCGTATATCACCTAAACGGACCTGCGATTCTCGTAATCGGTGACGATCGGGCCACGGATGCCCTAGAAATCGTCAATCCTCCGGGCTTTTCGTGTCGATTTGGGACTTGCTCAGCTGGCCATGATGAAGAATGGAGGAGGAAAAGCAGCTGGCCCTCTCGATGATGGGGGTAGGAGCTGACGACCCCTACCCTTTTCATCGTCAGTTTTCAATCGAGTTTGCCGCTTTCGAGCGCTTCCATCGCCTTGATGAGATCTCGCTTAGCTGCCGGGTGAAGGTCTAATACCGCTCCTAGGACCGTCATTACCTGCGCGTCGGTCGGTCCACGGCCTTGCTCCTCCTCCTCTGCGGCGCGGTCGATGACCTCGAGCTTATGCTTTGTCCGTTCCCGCCGCAGGCCGTTGGCGATCGTCCTGCTATCATCCTTCGGTTGCCACGGGTACACTGTCCACGAGCGCGATGTCATGGGCGGTCCTCCATGACCTTGCGTCCTCCGGGCGGGCGATCGTCCAATCGTATCAGCTCCATCATTTTGTCAAAGCTCGCCAGGATGTCATGCCTATGACCCTGCGCTGCGGCGCTATCTCGGGCGGCCTGGATGAGCGGCAACATCGTCTCCCGTTCCCGTCTCATGCTGAAGAATAGCGTCTCCTCATCTCCGATTAGGCGGAGATGCACCAGATGAATCTGCCCGGTCCTGACCTCGGCGTCCACCTTCGCGTCTATCTTGCTACGCTGTACCCAGTCCTTGCTACGGCATGAGAGGAGGTGTGCAGCTGCCCTCCAATCGTCCTTCGCCGCAGATCTCATCATGCCGACCAGGTTGGCCTCGGCCTCTGCCTCCGATCCTCGGACGTCCTGCGCGAGATCGTGGAATTCTCCGGCTTTCTCGGCCTCCCCTTTCCTCATCCATTCGGTGAATGTTGAGTAGGAGATGCCCGCCCGGGTGCAGGACGCGCTCAAGGTGTTGCCCTCTCGGATGGCCTCCAGCAGCTTCGTCCGTGTCTCTGCGTTCAGCTTGCACGGCCTCCCTTTGGGCCGAGTCATGCTACCCGCTCCGCGCTGCCGCTTCTTCAGCTGCGATGAGCGGAGCCATGCGATCGTCATAGGCTTGAATGATTGGCCACTTGCTCCCGCTCAGTATCCTCTTGACGATCGGGAGGGCGGGTGTGGTGAACGTCACCTCACTAGAAAGAATTGCATACAGTCCTTCATGGTCGGCCTTGAGCTTCAGCTGCTTGAAGATGTCGCGGCGGTCCTTGAGTAGGGCCTCCAGCTTCGGGCGGACCTCGGCGTCCAGGACTAGCTCGTTGGCGCGGATCTCTGCGCCATGCTCCCCAAAGAGCAGGTGTGTTTGCGGCAACGAACAGCGGAAGCGGATTATCCCGTTCACTTCATCGATGATGGCCAG
>CAZCNG010000011.1:0-7483 GCA_964500045.1 uncultured Methanomassiliicoccaceae archaeon | reverse complement strand
TGCCCTCCAATCCGAGCGCGGTTAGGTCGGCGGCGTGGGCGACGATGTAGGACTCAAGGACGGGCCTCATGGCCGTCTCCGCCGCCCGGAGCGCGATGGCATTCTTCGCCGCGTCAATGCCCCGGATGGGGGAGACGATCGGCCCCAACATGTCCTCCATATCTTTTCTCAAGTCGAAAGCCAGCTGCTTCAGCTCCCCCGGACTCCTCTTAATCTCTGCCATGCACCTATTCCCCGGGCGTGGCTTATATAGATACGACATGAGGCGATGCTGTTTCAATGCCGATTCCGGCGCGATCGTGCCGCTAGCGTTTGCCAGGTAGAGAGATGAAGAAAAAGACCCAACCAGGAGCTGGTTGGTAAGACTGAACCACTGACATAAGAGGATAGCTGGGTCGGGTAATTGTCCCTATGTCCAGGTTCAGTACAAGTGTCCGAAAGTGATGCCGTTTGGATGCCCCTCCCTTGCCTGCCAGCGGCTTGGCAGCCTCGCGCGCGTAGGCGTCGCTAGAAACCCCAGAAACCTCATCGGCAAAAGAGGGAGTTGGCGCCGCCCGGCCTGGGTTGCATGGACGCGGGCGGCGGGTGTGATGTGCTCGATCAGGGCGAGGCGACGATCGTTTGCACCTCCCCTGGGACACGATCCATATCGTGACCTGATACCGATGGAGGCGCCCTGTCAAGCACCGCCTGAGCCGCATCCAAGGCAGGTTGCAGGATAGCCTGGACTTCTTCATATTGTTCCTTCGTTGTGCCTGGAGGTAAAAAGACATCCATCGCTATCTTCTTCGCCATGCAGATCACTCGGACACGATCGCCGCGGCCTTGGTCGGGTAGGGTGTCGACCTGCATTCGATGCCCAGCCTCGACTGTAGCCGCTCGGCGCGGATCTCTCCAATGCGTGCAAGGATGTCAACCGCCACGTCAGAGGCGGTCTTGGCGCGCCCTCCACCCTCCACGGTGAGCTTGTGCTCCTCGATCGCTGTGTAGATCGCCTGCACTCCCTCCTCGAGGCCGTTCAGGTAGTCGTCGCTCATGCCGTCCGATGGGTCCTTGGTTGCTTCTTGTTCGCTCATTGCATTACCATCCATGGTATTCTAGGTAAGCATACCAATAGGTAATATATGTAACCTTGCCATTATTGGTATTAATGGTAAATGCACCAAGCGAGAAGCTGTTGGGAGTGGCCAAGGTCAGCGTTGGCATGAGGATAAGCATCGTCGAGGACGCGGCCGCCGTGCTCCAGGTGAAGGTGGGCGATCGGGTGCTGCTCTACGAGAACGGGAAGGGCGAAGTGGTGCTGAGGAAGGGCTAGTTACTTCCCTTCGTAGTTAACTCGCAATTAACTCGGGATGTAACTACCTCGGCCAGTTCTCATTTTTCCATTCATTTAGTTAACTAAGTTAATTAATAAAAGAGAGAGGAGAAGAAAGAGAGCGGTCGTTCAGGGACGGCTCCTCACCGAGGCGGCAGCTACGCTCATGATCAGCATCTTCCCCGACGCAACGTCGGCCCGCTCCCGTTCCGCCTTATGACACACTTCGACTATGCCCTGCGAGAGGGCAATTTCTGACCTATCCAGCTCGGAGATGAGACCAAAATCTCTTTGGGCCCACCATCTCATCTGGCTGGAGCGGGAAATGCCCGTATTCGGCATGGCATATAATGTTGTCATGCGGACACGGCCTCTTTTCCCGCTCCCAGCTTTCTCATGAGCTCCTCCCTGCAGGCGTCCTGGGCCGATCGCATATCGTACTCGTTGATGCCGAGGTAGATCTTGGCATGATGTGGTTCTCATGACCAAGGATCTTTGAGATGGTCTTGATCGGCGTCCCCGTTCTAGGGTAGCGTTACCAAGGAGCGTGATGAGGTCCGGTCTACTTCTTCCTCCTCATCAGCACGACCGCGATGACAATGCCCACGTTGAGCAGGGGATGGGGCTGGAAAAAGAAAGTGGAATGCGTTTGTCCGTTCGCGTCCGTCAGTTATCTTCTTCTGGAAGGTGGTCTCCCCCTCACCTCATATTCCTGCCGCACTTGCTGCAGGTGGGGCCTCCTGTCGTCGGAGCTCCGCAATAGCTGCAGTAGGCGCGAGGTTGTCCTTGTGTTGGCGGCATCGGCGCCTGCGGCGGCGGAGGCTGGTACTGATTTCCCTGAGGCCCCTGGCCTTGGTAGCTGCTCGATCCGTTGGCATTCCCTTGCCCTAGTGCAGCAGGAGGAGGCACGGCCGCCTTCTTCTTGCTCTTGTGCCGGCGCAGGACGAACAGTACCAGCGTCAACACCACGACGATCGCAATGACCGCCCCCAGTATCAGCATGGTACTGTTGCTCGCCGGGCTGGCGGGCTGGGCGTTCACGCCCATCGTCACCCCATTCCAGACGCCTCCCGGTGCGGGGAAGTTGGAGGCCGCGAGCGCATGGCATTTCAGTCCGGCGGGGGTGGCCAGGGTCCAGTTGGCACCAACTGAGGTCGGAGCCACCAGTCCCAAGAATGTTATGGAGGTCAGGGAGGAGCAATTGGCGAACGCCCTCGCTCCGATGATGAGGCCGCTGCTTGCCACGGCCGCAGCGGCGCGCAAGGCAAGGGAGGAGCCTTCGATGGAGGTGCCGCCGCTGCCAATGGTCACGGCCGTCAGGCCGGTGCACTTATAGAACGCATTGAACCCGATGGAGGTGACGCTTTCCGGTATCTTCACGGAGGTCAGGGAGGATTGGCCCGAGAAGGCAGAATCTCCGATGCTGACTGTTGTATACCCCGCTAGGGTCGAGGGGATGACGATCTCTCCGCCGGTCCCGTTGAATCCGGTGATGGTGGCATTTCTATCGTTCACTACATATATATAATCTCTATATAGCAAACCTATAGCCACCCCCATTTTCAAGCCATTCCAGACACCCCCTGTTGCGGGGAAATTGGAAGACGCGTAGGCGTGGCCGAGCACATATGGATCTATGTCGTCTATCCAGTTCTCACCGACCGAGGTCGGCGCCACCAGTCCCAGGAAGGTTATGGAGGTCAAGGATGTGGATCCGGCGAACCCAGATATTCCGATGGATATGACACCACTGCCAATGGTCACGGAGGTCAGGGCGGTGCAGGTGACGAATGCCCCCCGCCCAATGGAGGTGACGCTGTTCGGTATGGTCATGGATGTCAGAGACTTGCATTGACCGAACGAATATTCTCCGATGCGAGTGACGCCGCTCGGTATGGTCACGGAGGTCAGGGCGGTGCAGGAATTGAATGCCCAGTCGCCGATGAACGTGACACCGCTCGGTATGGTCAAGGAGGTCAGGGCGGTGCATTTAGAGAACGCGTTGTTACCTATGGAAGTGACGCCGCTCGGTATGGTCAAGGAGGTCAGGGCGGTGCAGCCAAAGAACAGGAAGTCATCTAGATAGGTTACGCCATTCCCTATGGTCACGGAGGTCAGGGCGGTACACAGGTAGAACGCTTTGCTCCCCATAGAGGTAACGCTGTTCGGTATGGTCACGGAGGTCAGGGCGGTGCAGGACTGGAACGCGCTTGCACCGATATCGGTGACGCCACTCCCTATGATCACTGATGTCATGCCGACGCAATTGTCGAACGATTTGTCCCCGATCTTGGTGAGACCGCTGCCGATGGTGACAGAGGTCAGGGAATAACAGTTGGAGAACACCTGATACCCAATGGTCTTTACGCTGTTCGGTATGGTCACGGAGGTCAGGGCGGTGCATACAGCGAACGCACCTCTCTCGATAGTGGTGACGCCACTCCCTAAGCTCACCGAGGTCAGGGCGGTGCATGTGTAGAACGCCTCGACCCCTATGGAGGTGACGCTGTTCGGTATGGTCACGGAGGTCAGGGCGGTGCATCGGGCGAACGCTCCGTCTCCGATGGAGGAGACATGTTCGCCTATTATTAGGGAGGTCAGGGCGGGACAGAAATCGAACGCTGATGCCCCGATAGATGTTACACCATTGCCAATGGTCACGGAGGTCAGGGCGGGACAGCCATCGAACGCCGATGCTCCGATGCTGCCGGAGTGGATGATTACCGAGGTTAGGCCATTGCACGAATTGAATGCGTCTCTCCCGATGGTCTGGATGCTACTGCTGATGGTCACTGATGTTAGTGAGTGGCACCATTTGAATGCCCCCTCCTTGATGGCCACAGTGGGATATCGCTGGGCGCCTAGGGTGGAGGGGATTGCTATCGCCCCGCCGGGGCCGATGTATCCGGTTATCGTGGCCATGCCACCGCTTACAGTGTAGGTGTATTCTTCGGGCATTGGGGTTGCGCTAATTGGCGAGCTCCCATTCCCCTCACCTATAGCATTCACGGCACTGACCTTGTACCAGTAGGTCTGGTTGTTGGTAAGGCCGGTATTTGTGTAGGTGAGTCCCGAGGGCGAAGTGATCAGAGTATAGACCCCATTAGAGGTCGAGGACCGGTACAGCTTGTAACCAGTGACCGGGCTGCCGCCGTCATTGCTGGGAGCGGACCAGGTCAGGACCACATTGGTGTCGCCCGGGGCCGCGGAGAGGCGGGTGGGAGCCTCAGGGACCGATGTCGCTGGTTTGACCGCACCCATCTTCAATCCATTGAAGGTCGGATCCCCCGCATTTATCCATGGGGCGGGGAAATTCGAGGCGTGGAGTGCATGACCCCTCAATGCAACGGGAGTGTTCTCGATCCAACTGGCACCCACGCTGGTTGGCGCGACCAATCCCAAGAAGGTTATCGACGTCAGCGAAGTGCAGACGGCGAATCCCCAGCTCCCGATGGTCGTGACGCCGTTCGGGATGGTCACCGATGTCAGCGAAGTGCAGGATATGAAGGCACTGCCCCCAATGCTGGTCACTCCACCGCCAATGGTCAAATCGACCAATGCACCGCAGCTGGCGAACGCGGCAGTTCCGATGGTCGTTATGCCGTTCGGGATGGTCACCGATGTCAGCGAAGTGCAGGCCTTAAACGTACTGTCCAGGATAGCCGTGACGCTGCTGGGAATGTTCACGGAGGTCAGAGAAGCGCATCCCTCGAACGCTCCACCATAGATGCTGGTGACGCTGCTCGGCAGAGTGACAGAGGTCAGGGCAGAGCATAGATTGAACGCATAGCTCCCGATCGAGGTGATGCCGTTGCCTATCGCCACTGAGGTCAGGGATGTGCATGAACGGAACGTCGCGGACCCGATAGAGTTGACGGTGCCGGGAATGGTCACCGAGGTGAGGGCGGTGCAGCCACTGAATACTTCGGTACCCATGGACGTGACGCTGGTCGGAATCGTCACTGAGGTGATGGAGGTGCAGGCGTAGAACGCTCTGGCCCCTATTGTGCGGGTGGGAAATCCACCCAATGTCGGTGGAACGGTGATTGACCCACCAGTCCCGGTGTACCCGGTTAGGGTGGCCACGCCGCTCCCCACGGTGTATGTGTAGGCGCCATCCTGGGCCGCGGCCACAGTATCTGGGGCCACGACGAAGAAGGACGCTCCCACCAGCATTAGTAGTACGAAGATCGTTGATATTGCATAGGTTCCAGTCTTCTTCTCCACCGAAGCACCTCACTCTGACATCACGGCTAACTGAACACAGCCCATTTGTCGCCTTAATGATATGCCAACCTCATTCAGAATCTCGCCCCGAGCCAATAGGGCTCGTAGTCGAGAACTCCCCCAGCCCCCGAGGCTGCAAGCAGTTCATCGTTGAAACTTACGACCCGGCGCTCTATCTGCGTGTCGGTGGTGACTCCTGGCGCGGCACTGCTGGTGGGCTTGCCAGATCAGAAATCTCCAAGAAGCGGGTACGTTGGATCGGGCGTACCCCTTGGCAGAGCAATCTTCTAGAGTGGCAGGCACCGCGAGGGCAACACCGATCGGCCCAAGGTCGCTCCCTCACGAGAGTGCTTGATCGACGGCGTGTTGTGGTGACGAGAAGAGATGCTATCGTTCATGAGCAAGGCCTGGGGTCGGCCCGGAGGCGGCAGGTCGGGTGCGATCACCCTCTCCTCGCTCTCCGGCGGGCGTCCTCCGGACGTCTTCGAGAGCGTCATCGGTCGGTGGCCCTGGAGTGGTGTTGCCTGGGGCAGGCTAGGACCATGTGGCGAATATCCCGCGATCCTCTGAAGATGCTCCAAGGCAATCTAGCTTGGCGACCTGCTGCTCCAGGGGAGGGAAGACCCCGCCACGCCCCAGAACGCATTTAGAAGAATCATCTGGAGCCTGGAATATGATCTTGTGGCCGCGATGAGAGAAACACAAGAGATCATACGTTCAAGCGCATAGATACGAACATGAGCTGGAAGGCAGGCATAATGGGGGAGAGTGGAGAATCTCCCGCGATGATGAGAATGCCTTTGGGCCGAAGGCAGGGAAGGTGCGGAAGGCAAGAGGCCAGGCGGTCCCGATCCCCAATGAAGTATTCCCTATCGTGGCCATCGGTTCCTCCGCGGGTGGATTGGAGGCCCAGGACGGTCTTTTCCGCGCGATGCCGATCGATAGCGGAACATCTTTCATCCTCGTCTCCCATAGTATAAGGGGGAATCCATGAAGAAGGGCAGCCCGGAAAAGGACGATGCCGCGCTCCTGCGGCAGAGGGCGGAAAAGGTCGCCGGTGAGATCCCGCAGGAATCGGACCTCGGTTTGGACCTGATCCGCGCCAACCATGAGCTGCGAGTACACCAGATCGAATTGGAGATGCAGAACGGGCAGTTGCACCACTCCCAATTGGAATTGGAGGCATCCAGGGACCGCTATCACGACCTCTACGAGTTCGCCCCCCTCGGGTATTTCACCCTCGATGCAGAGCTGCAGATAAGGGAAGTGAATCTCACGGGCGCGGGCCTCTTGGGAAGGACCAGGCCAGAATTGGAGGGGAATGCCTTTCAGGATCTCATTGACCTGCAGGACCTTCATGTTTGGGCCCGGCACGTGGACGTGGTACGTCGTGGCCTCGGCGGGGACTGTGAGATCGCCCTGCATCGTCCCGATGGCAAACTGGTGCACGCTCGCATTCATTCCGTCATGATGCCGCGGGAGGAACGGGGAGAATCGATGCGCATGGCGATCAGCGACGTGGGCGCTCGCTGGGCGGCAGAGAAGAAAGCGCAGGAGAGCGGCCGCAAGTTGGAGATGCTGGCCAGCATCGCGCGCCAAGATCTGATCAACCAGGTGATAATATTGCGGGGCTTCCTGGAGCTCGCGAAGAGGCGGGATGACATGGACGAGGTCAAGGAAACGCTGCGCAAGGCCGATACTGCGGCGGAGAATCTTGAGGCCATCGTCAATTTCACCAATACGTATCAAGAATTGGGCAAGCAAGAGCCGGTGTGGACCGACATCCGTTCTGAGGTGGACAAGAGCTGCCGCAGCCTGGTCATGAACCGGCTCGAACTGAAGAACGAACTGGACACGGTATACGTCCTGGCCGACCCGATGCTAGGCAAGGTCTTCTACAACCTGGCGGAGAATAGCCTCCGCCATGCCAAGGGGGCGACC